>JBIKPD010000027.1:0-22261 GCA_044357665.1 Roseateles sp.
TTGCTACCCTGTGCAAAATAGCTGAATCAATTGCTGAATCTGCTTTTTAGCCGCGTAAAGCAGGACAATTGCCGGATCATGGATCGTCTCAAGCAAATCGAATCTTTTGTCTCGGTCGCCCTCAAGGGCAGCCTGACAGCTGCCGCTTTGGTCGAGGGCGTGGCGCCGGCCGTGATGGGGCGGCGCATCGATGCGCTCGAGTCGCGCTTGGGCGTCAAGCTGCTGGTGCGGACGACAAGGCGCATCACGCTGACCCATGAAGGCAGCGCTTTTCTCGAGGATTGCCAGCATTTGCTGACGGCTTTTGCCGACGCCGAAGCCAGCGTCAGCGCCGGCGGCGTCAGGGCCAGCGGCCATCTGCGCATCACCGCGCCAGCCGGTTTCGGGCGCCGCCATGTCGCGCCGCTGCTGCCTGACTTCATCGCCCTGCACCCGGACGTCAGCGTTTCATTGAACCTCAGCGACCGCGTCGTCGACCTCGCTGGCGAGGGTTTTGATTGCGCCGTGCGGGTCGGCGATTTGCCCGATTCAAGCTTGATCAGCGTGCGCCTGGCCGATAACCGGCGCTTGTGCGTTGCTTCGCCGGCTTATCTGAAGCGCGCCGGCATGCCCCAGCATCCATCGGAGCTGGCGCGGCATGCCTGTTTGACGCTCAGCTCAGACGCCAGTCAGACCCGTGGCTGGGCCTTCAAAGTCGGTGGTGAACTGGTTCATCTGCGCCCGAGCGGACGGCTCGATTGCAGCGACGGGCAGGTGCTGCATGACTGGTGCCTGGCCGGCCAGGGCCTGGCATGGCGCAGCACCTGGGAGGTCGAGGCAGATCTGGCCGCCGGCCGCTTGGTGACTGCACTCGATGCCTACGCAGCGCCGCCGAACGGCATTTATGCGCTGTTCCCGCATGCCAAACATTTGCCGCTGCGGGTGCGCTTGTGGATTGATTTCCTCAAGCTCAGCTATGGCCAGAGCCATTACTGGGCCGGCAAATCGGCCCAGTGAGTGACCCCTACTGGCTCAGCCCTTGTTGCTGAGGCAGGTTTTCATGAAGGCCTTGCGTTCGTCGCCGTGTTTGCCCTTGGCTTCATCGTTGCAAGACTTCATGCGGCTTTGCTGACCGGTCGGCGCGGCGGCAGCGGCCGGCGTTTCGGCTTTGGCGGACAAACAGTCTTTCATGAAGGCCTTGCGTTCATCGCCTTTCTTGTCGGTGGCTTCCTTGTTGCAGGTCGCCATCTTTGACTGCTGGGCGCCCGGGGCGCTGGCGGCATCGGCGGCCTGGGCCGATGCGGCGCAACCAAGAGCAGTCATGGTCATCAGGGAAAAAAGAATGGTTTTCATCGGGGATTCCTCGTCGGGCGGATTGCCTGAAGAATTCAAGCATGGGCCGGCGACCGGCTCAAGCCCTTACATGATGCGTCGTGGATGCGCCATCGATTCATGGGCGGCATGCAGGCGGCGCACCAGTACCTCGATGAAGCCGCGATCGAAACGGTGCCTGCATTCGGTACTCAATTGCGCCATTGATTCGGGCGTGAACGAGACCGTCGTGCAGGCCTGACTGACCCGCACATCAGCGCCATGGCGGCGCAGCGCCGGGTTCGGCGCCAGATAGGCCATTTCGCCGACCGAGTTGCCCGCGCCCAGCGAGGCGACCAGCGTGCCATCGCGGAACACCTCGACTTCGCCCTGGGCAATGATGTGGAAGTTGTTGCCCTCATGGCCGGCCTTGTAGATCATCTGGTCCGGCGGATAGCGGCGCCAGCGCGCACGCCGCACCACCTCCCACAACTCGACATCACCGAAGTCGTTAAAAAAGGCCAGCTCGCGCAGCATATTGAAGCGCTGCGAATCCTTGACTTCATAGAGTTTGGCCTGTGGCACCAACTCGCTGCTGGCCAGGGCCGAGAGGGCACGGGCGAAGCTTTCCCAGTCGGCATAGCGATCAGCCGCCTGCCCGGACATGGCCTTGAGGATCACGGCGTCGAGCGCCGCCGTGACACCGCCGCGGCTGCCGAGCAGCGAAGCTGGCGCTTCGGTCTGGATCTTGTGCATCAAGGCGGTCTGACTGGGGGCGTCAAAAGGCGCGCGACCGGCCACCAGGTGATAGAGCACGGCGCCCAGCGCATAGATGTCGGTGCGGCAGTCGAGGTCGCTGCCCTCGATCTGTTCCGGCGCCATATAGGCCAGCGAGCCGACGCGGTGCACCTGGGTGCTGTCGGAATGGAGGTCGAAGGAACTGCCGAAATCGCTGACCTTGACATCGCTCGGCCGGCCTTCGGCGTCGAGCGGGACCAGCAGGTTGGCCGGCTTCACGTCGCGATGGATCAGGCCCTGGCGAAAGACATAGGACAAGGCCATGGCGCATTTGAAACCCAGCTCGACGATCTGATCGAGCGGCAGCAAGCGGTCGGCACGGCAGAAATCCTTCAGCGTCGCCCCCGGCACATATTCCATCACCAGATAGGGCACTCCATGGTCCGGCAACGCATCAAGGATCTGCACCACGTTCGGATGCTGCAAACGTCTGGCCAAGCCTGCCTCAGTGGCGAAGAAGCGCAGGCTCAAGTCGGCTTGCGGGCTGCCGCCAGCAGTCCAGGCATGGCTGCGTTTGATCGCCACTTCGCGCTGGCGGAATTCATCCAGCGCCAGAAAGACATCGCTGGTGGCGCCTTCGCCGAGTCGGCGCAGCACCTTGTACTTGCCGATATAGACGGGCAAGTTGGTCTGGGCTTGATGTGGCGTCGGGGCGTCCGGGAGCATCACCAATCATAGAACCTTAGAATCTCGCCATGATCCAAGCCAAGCAAGATTTGCTCGCCGCCCTGGGCGAGGCGATTCAAGAACTCAGTCCCGGCAGCCTTGTCCCCGCCGCCTTCGAATCCCCCAAGCAGGCCGGCCTCGGCGACCTCGCCTGCACGGCCGCCATGCAACTGGCCAAACCGCTGAAAAAGAACCCGCGCGAATTGGCGCAGGCGCTGATCGACAGCCTGGCCGCAAGACCGGCTTTTCAGCGCTGGGTCGCGTCGATGGAAATCGCCGGCCCCGGTTTCATCAACATCCGTCTCACCGCTGCGGCCAGGCAGGCTGTGGTCAGCGAAACGCTGGCCGCCGGCGATGCCTTTGGCCGGCAACCGGCCAATGACCGCCATGTGATGGTCGAATTCGTTTCGGCCAACCCGACCGGCCCCTTGCATGTCGGCCACGCCCGCCAGGCAGCTCTGGGCGATGCGATCTGCAGCCTGTTCCAGACCCAGGGCGCCGCAGTCACACGCGAGTTCTATTACAACGATGCCGGCGTGCAGATCGCCACCCTGGCGAGCTCAACCCAAGCGCGCCTGCAAGGACTCAAGCCCGGGGACGCCGGCTGGCCCGAGCTTGCCTACAACGGCGATTACATCCAGGACATCGCGGACGAATTCCTGGCCTGCAAGACGGTGACGGCTGATGACCGCGCCTTCACTGCCTCGGGCGACAGCGCTGACCTCGACAGCATCCGTCAGTTCGCCGTTGCCTATCTGCGTCATGAACAGGACCTGGACTTGCAGGCTTTCGGGCTCAAGTTCGACAACTATTTTCTTGAATCCAGTCTCTACGCCAGCGGCGCGGTCGAGACCGCCGTGGCGCGATTGATCGCCGCCGACAAGACTTTCGAGGAGGGCGGTGCGCTGTGGCTGCGATCGACCGATTACGGCGACGACAAGGACCGCGTGATGCGCAAGTCCGATGGCAGCTACACCTATTTCGTCCCCGATGTCGCGTATCACATCGACAAGTTCCAGCGCGGCTACACCAAATGCATCAATGTGCAGGGCACCGACCACCATGGCACGATCGCCAGGGTACGCGCCGGTCTGCAGGCAGCCGATGTCGGCATTCCGCAGGGCTTCCCTGACTATGTGTTGCACAAGATGGTCACCGTGATGAAGGGCGGGGTCGAGGTGAAAATCTCCAAGCGCGCCGGCAGCTATGTGACGCTGCGCGACCTGATCGACTGGACCAGCCGCGACGCCGTGCGATTCTTCCTCAACAGCCGCAAGGCCGACACCGAATTTACCTTTGACGTCGATCTGGCCTTGCAGCAGAACGACGAAAACCCGGTGTTCTACGTCCAGTACGCCCATGCCCGTATCTGCTCGGTGATCCGCAACTGGGTCAGCCGCGGCGGTGACGAAGCCATGCTCGGCAGCGCCGATCTGGGCCTGCTGGTCGCAGCGACTGAAAACCAGCTGATGCTCAAGCTGGCCGACTATCCACGCATGCTCAGCAGCGCTGCCGAAGGCCTGGCGCCGCATGATGTGGCCTTTTACTTGAGGGATCTGGCCGGCGCTTATCACAGCTACTATGCGGCCGAGCGCGTGCTGGATCAGACGCCCGAACTGACCTTGGCCCGTGTGGCCTTGCTGGCTGCAACCCGCCAGGTCCTGCGCAATGCGCTGGCCGTGCTGGGCGTCAGTGCACCGACAATCATGTCCAGAGAAAGCTTGGAGAATTCATGAACAAAGGCTTGGCTGGCAAACAGCGCGGCGGATTTGTCCTGGGCCTGATCGTCGGCCTGTTGCTGGGGCTGGCGGTGGCTCTCGGTGTGGCGCTCTACATCACCAAGGTGCCGATCCCCTTCATCAACAAGGTGCCGCAGCGCACGGCCGAGCAGGACCTTGAAGAAGCCTTGCACAACAAGAACTGGAACCCGAACGCTGCCTTGGCCGGCAAGTCTGCCAAGGCGGCGAGTGGCGCAGTCAACGTGGCAGCGAGCGCGCCCGAGACGGTCGAGCCGGTTGAAAAGCCGACTGATAAACCGCTCGAGAAGGCCGCTGACAAGAAGCCCGAAAGCCGGGCTGCTGCTGCAAGCTCGGCCTCGGCGCTGGCCTCTGCGGTGGCCGATCCCTATGTCTACTTTGTCCAGGCGGGCGCTTTTGTGAAGGCCGACGATGCCGAGCAGCAGCGCGCCAAGCTGGCCATACTCGGTTTTGCCGCCAAGGTGACCGAGCGTGAACAGTCCGGTCGCACGGTCTTTCGAGTCCGGCTGGGGCCGATGGACGGTCGCGAGGAGGCCGAGGCGCTGCAGCGCAAGATCGAGTCATCCGGCAACGAAGCCAATCTGGTGCCTGTCAGGCGCTGAGAACTATCCTTTTGTTTACCTGAATCGAGGACTTTCAAGATGAAACGGCGTGATTTTTCTGTTGGCCTGGCGGGTTTGTCGGTCTTGCCCGGTTTGGCACTTGCCCAGGGCGGCCCGATCGAGGGTCGGCATTACCAGAGTTTGTCGCAGCGCTTGCCGGTTGTGCCGGGCAAGATCGAGGTGGTCGAGTTCTTCTGGTACGGCTGCCCGCATTGCTATGCCTTCGAGCCGCTGCTGGAAGCCTGGGTCAAGCAGTTGCCACCGGACGTCGCTTTCCGTCGTGTCCATGTCGGTTTCAGGGCCAATATCAAGTTGCACCAGCGCTTGTTCTATGCGCTCGAAGCGATGGGCCGTGAAAGTGAATTGCGCCCCGCCATCTTCAATGCCTTTCATCGCGAGCGACTCGACCTTGACGATGAAAAGGCGATCGCCGCGCTGATGGCAAGGCTGGGTGTGGATGCGGCCAAGTTCAAGGACGCATTCAACTCCTTCGGCGTGCAGTCCAAGTCGATGCAGGCCGGCAAGCTGTCGGAAGGCTACCGCATCGACGGCGTGCCTGCTTTGGGGATCGCCGGACGCTTCCTGACCGCGCCTTCCCAGGCCGGCACACAAGGCCAATCCGAAGTCGGTCAAGGCCAGCAAGCCCTCGCCGTCGCCGATTTCCTCATCAAACGCGCCCGAAACAATTCCTAAGGCTTGAACGACGCCAGCCGAAGGCTAGGGCGCCTACCAGCGCCAGGGCTGAGGTCCCAATCAAGCCCTGCGGCTTGAACAACCGTCTGACGGCTTGGCAACAGGCAGTTTGTGGTCAATCGACACCTGAATGCCCGGGCCTTGGGTCACGGCCTCGGGATAGAATGGTCTGCAAGAACTGTGCCGCCATGAAAACCCCCGACCTGAATCGTCCAAACCGACTGCCTGACCGGCTCCCCAGCATGGTGACCCTGCTGCTGTGCCTGAGCCTGGTGGCCGCTCCGGCTCGGGCGGAAAAGGCCGATCGATTGAAGCCCTTGAACATCACTTCCGACCAGGGCGGCCGCATTGATGTGGCCAATCAGCGCACCGAGTTCGTCGGCGCTGTCGTGCTCAGCAAGGGCAGCATGGTCTTGCATGCCGAACGCATCACCGTGAGCGAAACGACTGACGGCTATTACCAGGCCAAGGCAGGCAGCCTGCCGGGTCAGCAGGTCAGGTTCCGGCAGGCGCGCGATGTGCCCGGCGAAGCGATTGAGGGTTTTGCCGACCAACTCGAATTCGATACCCGCGCCGATACCGTGCGTTTTATCGGCCATGCGGTGGTGCGCATCATGCGGGGTGCTCTGGTGGCCGACGAAGTGACCGGTGCGGTGATCCTGTTTGACAACCGCACCGAGGTCTTTACGCTGGAAGCTGGTGCGGGCTCGCCGCACCCGAGCGGGCGCGCCCGCATGGTGATGATGCCGCGCGAAATCGCCGAAGCCCAGGGTGCCGAGCCGGCGGCCCCCGCCCTGCCGCTCCAGCCGAGCCTGACTTTGCAGCCGCGCAAGCCCAAATGACTTTCGCCCCAGTCCAGAGGGCAGCGATCGAGTCGACGCCCGGCAGCCGCCTTGAGGCCGAGGGCCTGGCCAAGAGCTATGGCGTGCGCCGGGTTGTCAAGAATGTTCATCTCGATGTCCACAGTGGCGAGGTGGTCGGCCTGCTCGGCCCCAACGGCGCGGGCAAGACGACAAGTTTCTACATGATCGTCGGCCTGGTGCGAGCGGATGCCGGCATCATCCGCATCGATGGCAAGCCGGTGCAGCGCCTGCCGATTCATCAGCGGGCCAAGCTGGGGCTGAGCTATCTGCCGCAGGAAGCGTCGATCTTTCGCAAGCTCAATGTGGCCGAAAACATCCGCGCGGTGCTCGAATTGCAGCAAGGCCCCGATGGCCGTGCCTGGCCGCAGCAGCAGATCGAAGCCGCGCTGGAGAGTCTGCTGCACGACCTGGGAATCGAGAAGCTGCGTGACAGCCCTGCGCCGGCGCTCTCGGGTGGTGAACGCCGCCGTGTCGAGATTGCGCGAGCGCTGGCCACCCAGCCGCGCTTCATCCTGCTCGACGAGCCGTTTGCCGGTGTCGATCCGATTGCCGTGCTGGAGATCCAGCGCATCATCGGATTCCTCAAGGCGCGCGGCATCGGCGTCCTGATCACCGACCACAATGTGCGCGAAACGCTGGGCATTTGTGACCGCGCTTACATCATCAGCGAGGGCGCTGTGCTGGCTGAAGGCACACCGTCCGAGATCGTCGCCAATGCTGATGTCCGCAAGGTCTATCTCGGTGAAAACTTCCGCATGTGACGGCGGGCTGGGGCGATGAAACAGTCACTCCAGATTCGTCTCAGTCAGCATCTTGCGCTGACACCGCAACTGCAGCAATCGATCCGGTTGCTGCAGTTATCGACCCTGGAGCTGAACCAGGAAGTCGAGCAGATGCTGGCGCAGAACCCGCTGCTCGAGACCGAGGAAGACTTCTCGGTTGCCACGCCCGAACTGGATGAAATGCGCAGCGCCTCCGCGGCCGAGGACAGCAACGCCGACAGTGAACTCGGCGGTGGTGCCGAGGCCGAGAACATGGCCGAGATCAAGGCTGAAGATTTCGGCAAAACCGAACGCGATGACTGGGAGAACGGCACCGAGCGCGACGATTTCGACGGCATCCGCGAGCTCCCCACGAGCAGCGGTACCGGCAGTGGCAGCAACGAGGACGATGGCGAGCGCAGCGAACAGGATTCAGCCGAGATCAGCCTGGCCGAACACCTGCGCCAACAGTTGGCGGGCATGGGTTTGTCGGAAAGCGACCGCGTTGCTCTGCAGGTCCTGATCGAGTCGCTCAATGACGAGGGCTATCTCGAGGACAGTCTGGAAGAGATCGCCGCCGCATTGACCGACGACGAAGACAGCCAGGAAGAACTGCTCGATCACCTGCGCATCGCCAGGAACTGGTTGCAGAGCATGGACCCCGCCGGCGTCGGTGCCCGGGATCTGGCTGAATGTCTGGTGCTGCAATTGCGCACAAAGCCGGCCAGCAAGGCGCAGCAGCTGGCGATCGTGATCTGCGACTCGCATCTGGAACTGCTGGCCAAGCGCGACAGCAAGAAGCTGATGGCCTTGACCGGCGCTGATGACGCATTGCTGCGCCTTGCCCATTCGATGATCACGGCGCTTGAGCCCAAACCCGGCCGCCGCTTTGCCCCGGGCCAGGCGCAGGCGGTGCTGCCCGACGTGATCGTGCGCAAGGTCGGGCGCGAGCTGCGCGTCACCCTGAACCCTGAAGCGGCGCCCAAGCTGCGTATCAACGAACTCTATGCCAATGCGCTGCGCGCGACGCGGGGCGGCATCAGCAACAGCCCCCTGGGCGGACAATTGCAGGAAGCGCGCTGGTTCATCAAGAACATCCAGCAGCGCTTCGAGACGATCTTGCGCGTCTCCAAGGCCATCGTCGAGCGTCAAAAAGGCTTTTTCACCCATGGCGCATTGGCGATGAAGCCGCTGGTGCTGCGCGAAATCGCCGACGAACTCGGCCTGCACGAATCGACGATTTCGCGCGTCACCACGGCCAAATACATGGCCACCAGTTTTGGCACCTTTGAGCTGAAATATTTCTTCGGCTCCGGACTCTCGACCGATTCGGGTGGCAATGCCTCGAGTACGGCAGTGCGTGCCTTGATCAAGCAGTTTGTCGCTGCTGAAATTCCGGCCAAACCCTTGTCCGACAGCGCCTTGGCCAGCATGCTCGATGAGCAGGGCATCCAGGTCGCAAGGCGCACCGTGGCCAAGTACCGCGAGGCGCTGAAAATCGCCCCGGCCAATCTGCGCCGCCTGACCTGAGAGGAGAATTCGATTGATGCAAGCGCTGCGACTTGGTTATTGGATATTGCTGATCGGCACCCTGACCGCCCTGGGCAGCTGCGGTGGCGGATCAAGCACGACTCAAGCCCCGCTCACCCCGGCTCTGTCCCTGCCGACCGGCCGGATCAGCGCCAGCAGCCCGGTTCAGACCGGCTGCAATGGCGGCTTGAGCAGCAGCTTGCTGTATGCCAATGCCGAGGTCGAGCCCTTCGTGGCGGTGCAGCCGGGCACTTCGAATTTGCTCGCTGCCGCATGGCAGCAGGATCGCTGGAGCGATGGCGGCGCAAGGGCGCTGGTGACCGCGGTCTCCGCAGACGGCGGCGTGACCTGGAGCAGGCGGCTGATGCCTTTTTCACGCTGCGGCGGCGCGCTGACCGGCAGCAGTGGCGACTACGAGCGCGCCAGCGATCCCTGGGTCGACATCGGCCCGGGCGGCGTGATCTACTCGATGGCCCTGAGCTTCAACGGTGGGACTTTGCTGGCCGGTTCTTCGTCGGCGCTGCTGGTCAGCCGCTCGACCGATAGTGGCCGCAGCTGGAGCGAGCCCGCCACCTTGTTGCGCGATGGCGATACCTTGTTCAATGACAAGAACTCGCTCACCGCCGACCCGACCGATGCCCGTTATGTCTTCGCCGTCTGGGACCGAATCGAGAACAGCGGTTTCGGCCCCACACTGATGGCACGCAGCAGCGACAGCGGCGTCACCTGGGAGCCAGCCCGCGTGATCTATGCGCCGGTCAAGGCGGGCGGTATCAGCCAGACGCTGGGCAACCGCATCGTCGTGCTGCCCGATGGCACGCTGATCAATTTGTTCACCCAGATCGATACGCTGGGCAACCAGCAGACCTCCTGGTTCGGGGTGCTGCGCTCGCGCGACAAGGGCTTGACCTGGTCGGCACCGATCCGCATCACTGACATCCAGGCGGTCGGCGCCAAGGACCCGCAGAGCGGCAAGGCGATCCGCGATGGTGCTTACCTGGGCGCCATCGCCGTCGGGCCGGCGGGCAGCTTGTGGCTGACCTGGCAGGACGCACGTTTTTCATCCGGCCAGCGCGATGCCATCCTGCTGACCCGTTCGAGCGACGGCGGGCTCAGCTGGAGCGCGCCCCTGCTGATCAACCGGCAAACCAGCGTGGCCGCCTTCACGCCCAGCATTGCGATCAGCGCCGACGGCTTGGTCGGGGTGACCCATTACGACTTGCGCCCCGACAACGCTGACCCGGCAACCCTGTTGGCCGGCGCCTGGCTGCTGAGCTCGCGCGATGGCCTGAACTGGGTCGAGACGCCGGTCTGGAGTCCGTTCGATATGGCCCAGGCCCCCGATGCACGCGGGCTGTTCCTGGGCGACTACCAGGGACTGGTGCCGAGTGGGTCGGGCTTTCTGCCGGTGCTGGCGCTGTCTGGCACCGACCTCGACAACCGCACCGACATCTATGCGCTGCGGGTCACGCCGACAGCGATGGCTGCATCGACGGCCAGCATCCGGGCCCGAGCGCTGAGCGCCGCACAGTTGCCAACCGACACGACTGCTGCTGAATTCAAGCGTGCCAGGCAGGAGGCGATCGTCACGACGATGGAGCGCCGGATGCCCGGATGGGCGGCCAGGATGAGCAAGGCCAGCGAGTAGTTCAAAGCCGCACCAGACTGGCTAGCCGAGATGGAACAAGGGATAGATTGCCAGGCCGAGCAGCGCTGCGCCGACGACGATCACCGGTTCCGGCAGCTTTTTGTACTTCCACAGCAAGGCCATCGTCAGCAGCGCGATCAGAACTGTCGGCAGGTCGACGATCGAGCGTTGGGCCAGCACGATCACTGACCCGGCGATGGCACCGATGGCAGCCGCCGTGACCCCATCGACAAAAGCGACGATGGCAGGCAGCTTGCCGTATTTCTTGAAGTACGGTGCCGGGATGATGGTGAACAGATAACAGGGCAAAAAAGTCGCCAGGGCGGCCACGCAAGCGCCGGGCAGGCCCGCCACCAGATAGCCGATGAAGCCGACGGTGATGACGACCGGCCCCGGCGTGATCATCGCCACCGCCACCGCATCGACAAACTGCTTTTCGTTCAGCCAATGGTGCTCGGTCACCACCCCGCCATAGAGGAAGGGCACGATCGCCAAGCCTGAACCAAAGACAAAGGCCCCGGCCTTGACGAAGAACAGGCCGAGTTGGGTCAGCAAAGGCCAGTCGAGCGTTGTCAGCGCTGTGCTGATCGGCAGTAGATCGAGCGGCAGCAGCGCTGCCAGACCGCCGCCGCGCCAACTGGCTGGCGGCTCACGCCAGAGCCAGACCAGCAGCCCGGAGGCGATGAAAAGCCAGGCGATTTCAGTTTCGGTGATCACCGTCACCAGGGCCAGCAGCAGGTAGATCGCACCGAGCAATTTGTCCTTGCCGATGCTCTTGACGGTCAGCTTCTGCGCGCTGATCGCGATGATGCCGATCACAGCGGCGCCGACGCCATAGAAGACCGCCTGCATCCAGCTCAAACCGCCAAAACGGCTATAGGCCCAGCCCAAGGCGAGCACCATGAAAAACGAGGGCAGGGCAAAGGCCAGGCCGGCCAGCGTGGCCCCCAGGATGCGGTAATGGACATAGCCGATATAGATCGCTGTCTGGGCTGCCATCGGCCCCGGTGCAAGCTGGGCCAGGGCCAGACCTTCCTTGTAATCGGCGGCGCTGATCCAGCCCCGCTGTTCCACCAGGTCGCGATGCATATAGCCGACCAGGGCCACCGGACCGCCAAAACCGATGCTCCCCAGGCGCAAAAAATAACGCACCAGCTGCCACAGGCTGTACTTGGCCTCGACTTGCAGGGCTGCTGAATCAGTTTCAGATTGCGCCATGGCGATCGATCGTTTCCCTGGAAAAATTCAAGCCCTTCGGCAGTGGCGGAGCAGGCAAAGAGGGCCGGGCTATGCCCGGACTGTAGCCCCTGAGCCGCGCGGCCAGGAATTCACCCCGCACAATCCATCTGGCCGAATCCGTAGCTCACCCGAGTCCGCCAAGGCATGAAAAACGCCGCACCGACCACTGATTCCCCTGACGTGAACGCGAGTTTGCGTGGCGGCGGACGTTCGGTCGAATACCTCGACCAGATCAACAAGGCCTCGGTCGCCGCACTCCAATCGATGGAGTTGCGCGAACGCTATGCGGCTGACGGCGTCAAGGCGATCGGCTCGGCGCCCGAGTTTCTGACCAGGTATATGCAGACCGAACGGATCAAATGGGCCGATGTGGTGAAGCGTTCGGGCGCGACGGTGGAATGAGCGTTTTTCGCCGGTTCTGGTTGGGCACTTCAACCGTTACAGTTGCGATGACCTTGCAGTGGCAAGCAAATGGAGCCCGTACCCGGCTCGACCGATTGACATGAGGGATGACCGATGAATTTTGCGAACCGCTTTGCCCGGCCGACTGTGCAGGCCTTGGCTGCGTCGAAAATCCGCGAGGTTGCCAATGCCGGCATGGGCAGGCCGGATCTGCTGGCTTTCTGGTTTGGTGAGCCTGATCAGGTCACGCCAGACTTCATCTGCCAGGAGGCGATCGCCAGCCTGCAGGCCGGCGAGACTTTCTATACCCACAACCTCGGTATCCCCGAGTTGCGGCAGGCGCTTGCGACTTATTCGTCGCGGCTGCACCAGGCTTGCAGCCCTGAGCAGATCGCGGTGACCAACTCCGGCATGAACGCGATTGCCATCGTGCAGCAGGCCTTGATTGATCCGGGCGACCGGGTCGTCGTCATCACCCCGGTCTGGCCCAATCTGGTCGAGGGGCCGAAAATACTCGGCGGAAAAGTCTGCAGCGTGGCCCTCGATTTCAGCCCGGCAGGATGGACGCTGGATCTGCAGCGCCTGCTCGATGCGCTGACTCCGGCGACCCGGCTGCTGATCGTCAACTCGCCCAACAACCCGACCGGTTGGACCATGCCGCGCGAGCAGCAGCAAGCCGTGCTCGAGCATTGTCGTCAGCGCGGCATCTGGATCCTCGCCGACGATGCCTATGAGCGGCTGTATTTCGAAGCTGCAGGCGGCTGCGCACCGACTTTTCTGGATCTTGCCGGCCCGACTGACAGGGTGGTCTCGATCAATACCTTTTCCAAGTCCTGGCAGATGACGGGTTGGCGGCTCGGCTGGATCACCGCACCTGCGGACCTGATGCCTGATCTGGCCAAGCTGATCGAATTCAACACCAGCTGCGCACCAGCCTTCGTCCAGCGTGCAGGCGTCGTCGCGGTCAGCCGCGGCGAAGCTGCGGTGGCCAGTTTTGTCGCCAGGCTCAAAGCCGGGCGGGACTTCTTGATCCCGGCGCTCAACGCCTTGCCTCAGGTCCAGGCGGTGGCGCCACCAGGCGCGATGTATGCCTTTTTCCGGGTCGACGGCATCAGCGACAGCCTGTCGTTCTGCAAACGTCTGGCGACTGAGTTCGACCTCGGTCTGGCGCCCGGTGCGGCCTTCGGTCCTGAAGGCGAAGGCTTCATCCGCTGGTGCTTTGCCGCCTCCGAAACCAGTTTGGGCCTGGGCATTGCAAGGCTGAAGGCCGGGCTGGCGGTGAGGTGATTTCAGCCAGCATGGAGCAGGTCATGCTCATGCTCGAGTCAGAGCGGCTTCGCTACGAGAAGCTGGTCCGCGATGCCGGCATCAAGCCCGATTGAGCGGCTGACTGATGCCCGCAGCGCCTTGATCTTTTGACCTTCAGTCGCCCAGATCAATCAGGCCTGCCAAGGCCAGGCCTGACAGGCTGGCCGGCAGCTCATAGTCCGCCATCACCCAGGCCCGGCTTTGGCCGGCTGCGGCCTCGGCGAGCAGTTGCGTCAACAGATGGCTGGAGCTTGTGTCCAGCGCTGTGAACGGACGATCAATCAGGGTCAGCTCGGCGCCGCTGGCGGCAGCGCCCAGCAGCCCGACCTTGCGCCGGCTGCCGGTCGACAGCATGTAGAGCGGCTTGTCGATATGCGGGCTCAGGCCGAAACCTTCGATCAGATCGGCTTCAAGGTCGGCCTGCCATTGACTGAAGCGGGGGCGCCGTGCCGCCAGCCAAGCGCGCGCCACGATGTCATCGCTGCCGGGATCCGCCGGGTCTTCGCACCATTGGGTTCTTGCCTGGCGCATGCCAAGCCCTGAGCTGGGTTGCAACTCGCCGCTGATCAAGCGCAGCAGGGTCTTCTTGCCACGCCCGCTGCCGCCGCGCAGCAAGGTCAGGCCGGGCTTGATCGCGAAGGACAGGCCGCTCAGCAGATCCAGGCCAGGATAGGAAAAAGTCAGTTCCTTGGCCTCGAACAAGCTGCGGCTGGCCGTCTCATTGCAATGTTCGCCAAGACTTGTCATGGGCGACAGCGTCAGGTTTTTTTGTGGTCCAGGAACGGCCGCAGCAGATGCGCCAGCTCGGTCGCCCGGATCAAGCGGATCTGGTGGGCTGCGGCATATTGCATTGCCTTGTCGGTGACCTCGGCCATGGTGATGCACAGGCAGCCGTTGGCCTCCATCGTTTCGCCAGCCTGGTGAAGCGCCTGAAAAGTGTCGATGCCCAGGCGGGCTGCTTTCCAGCGCTTGCAGGCGATCAGTGTGCTGCGGCCGGCTTTGTTAACCAGTAAATCTGCTGCATCGCTTTTCAGTTGTTCGATCTCGAAGCCCTGGCGGATCAGGGCTTTTTCGAGTGCGGCGGAGAATTCACGCCAGGACATGGCGGCGATCTTCTCCAGGGTGCCCGCCACATGGGCATTGCTGGGTGCCTGGAATTGGCGGTAGGCCGCGATCGAGCCGATGACGATAAACGAGAACCCGCCGAGTGCGCCGATCAGGTACAGATTGGCCGGCAGCAAAGCCACGCCGGCCACCCCGATCGCGATCGCGATGGCATAGCTGATCCACCAGGGCGAGCGCAGCAGGATGGCGAAGATCGACTTTTCATTCAGCTTGAATTTCAACGGGGAATTCCTTGTCGGCAAAGGGGGCCAGCTTGCGAGTATCGCCGCCCAGCAGCGGGCTTGTGCCCGCGCTGCAGCCACTGCCCTCAGTTCCGGGACAATAGCGCATGGCTGCCAAAGAATCTCTCCAACTTTTTCTCTCCTGCGCTTCTGGCGTCGAACGCTTGCTTGACGAGGAAATCCGCGGCATTTTGCCGAAAACCCATATCGAGGTACTGCGCGGCGGGGTCGCCCTGAAGAGCGATCTGGAAGGCGTGATGAAGCTCAACCTCGAGAGCCGGCTGGCGCAGCGGGTGCTGATCGAGCTGATCAGCGGCGGTTATCGCCATGAGGACGACATCTACGCGCTGGCACGCCGGATCGACTGGACCCAATGGATCACGCCGGCCGAGACGATCCGCGTCGACACGACGGCCCGCCATTCACCGCTGCGCAGCCTGAACTTCGCCAATCTGCGGGTCAAGGACGCGATCTGCGACACGCTGCGCGACGCCACCGGCGAGCGCCCCAGCGTCGACACAAGATTCCCCGACCTGCCGGTGATGATGCATCTGAGCGAGACCGATGCCACGCTGTATGTCGATACTTCGGGCGAGCCGCTGTTCAAGCGCGGCTGGCGCGAGGACAAGGGCGATGCGCCTTTGAAGGAAACGCTGGCGGCGGCGGTGCTGGCTGCAGCCGGTTGGAAGGGCCGACCCGATGCCGGCGGCGCCTTGCATGACCCCTGCTGCGGATCAGGCACGATCGCGGTGGAGGCCGCGCAGATCGCCTGCGGCATGGCGGCCGGAATGCAGCGCCGCTTTGCCTTCGAGCGGCAGCTGCCGTTTGTGCCGCTGCGTGGCCGCTGGCAAGCGATCAAGCAGGCGGCCAAGGACCGCGAGCATGCACCGGCAGTGCCGATTTTTGCCAGCGATGTCTCCTTCCGCATGGTCGATTTTTCGCGCCGCAATGCCGAGCGCGCCGGCGTGGCCCAGTACATCCAGTTCAATGGTGGCGATGCGCTGGAGCGCCCGGCGCCGGCGCTGCCCGAAGGCATGCATGGCACGCTGGTGATGAACCCGCCTTATGGCGAGCGGATCGAAGTCGGTGGCAAGGCCGCGGGCAGCCAGATGATGAGCCGTGATGCTTCGGGCTCCGAGCAACGCGACACCAGCGATGACTTTTTCCCCTTGCTGGCTTCGCATTGGAAGCGTACTTACACGCAGAATCCCGCCGGCTGGACCGCCTGGGTCCTGAGCCCCGACATGAAGCTGCCGAACCAGATGCGCTTGAAGGAATCACGCCGCGTGCCGATGTGGAACGGCCCGATCGAATGCAGGTTGTTCTGCTTCGAGCTGGTGGCCGGCTCGGCGCGCACGCCCAAACCAGCCGCCCCGACCGATCAGGTCGGCTGACGCTTGCGACTGGCCAGCCAGGCCAGCGCCGCGCCGGTTGCCGCCAATGGCAGCAAGGAGCCCAGGTTCATCCAGGTCCAGCCGCCGGTGGTGATCAGGGCGCCGGACGCAAACGAGGTCACCGTCATCGTCGTATAGATGCAGAAGTCCATCGCGGCCTGCGCGGTGGTCTTCTCTTCGGGCCGGTAGGCCTGGGTGAACAGCGTTGTGCCGCCGATGAAGAGGAAGTTCCAGCCCATGCCCAGCAACAGCAGTGCGGCGAGGAAGTGCATCAGCTCGACCCCCATCAGGGCAATCACGACGCAGGCCAGGTTCAGCACCACGCCCGTCGCCATCACCGGCAAGGCACCGAAACGCTTGATCAGGCTGCCGGTGAAAAAGCTCGGTACGAACATGCCCAGCACATGCCATTCCAGCACCAGCGCGGTCTTGTCGAATGGATGCGAGCATTGCGCCATCGCGATCGGCGTGGCGGCCATCAATAAATTCATCACGCCATAGCCCAGCGCGCAGGCGGCGATCGAGACGACGAAGACCGGCTGGCGCGCCATTTCGCGCAAGCTTCGACCCAGCGGCGCGGTGCCGCTGCCCTGCTGCAGGGGTGGGAAATGGATGAATGACATCACCAGCAGGGACAGCATTGCCACGCCGATCAACACCAGATAGGCACCGGCAAAGGGTTGGGTCAGCAAGTCCTTGCTGGCATTGGCAAGATTGGGCCCGGTCACGGCGCCGAGGATGCCGCCGGCCAGCACCCAGGAGATGGCGCGCTCCTGGTGCGATGGCAGCACCAGCTCGGTGGCGGCAAAGCGGTACAGACCGGCGGTCGCATTGAAATAGCCGGCCATCAAGGTGGCGAAGACGACCCACCAGAACTGCTGCTGCACGACCGCCCAGGCCGCCAGGCCGCATGAGCCCATCGCCACCAGCAGGCCGAGTTGGAACGCGCGCTGGCGGCCAAGTGCGCGCTGATGGCGCGCCACCAGCGGTGCAAACATGGCACCACCCGCCACATAGGCGCAGACCGGCAGCGTCGCCATCCAGGCAACTGGCGCCAGCGCCAAGCCGACCAGGCCATTGATGGCGATGAAAGTGACGTTGTTGGTCAGGAACAGGCCCTGGCAGACCGTCAGCAGCAGCAATTGGAGATTCATGTTTGCTGCAGTCCCAGCCAGGCCAGCACAGCCAGCGGTGCGGTGTCGGCACGCAGGATACGCGGACCGAGCTGAACGGCTTGAAAGCCTTGCTCCACGGCCGCCTGTTCTTCAGCCGGGCTGAGCCCGCCTTCGGGACCTGACAAAACCATGGTGCTGCTTGCCTGCGCTTGTCCCAACTCGTTGACCGGGCGGGCCGCCGTCGGGCTGAGCAGCCAGCGGCGCTGGCCATTGGCTGGCGGCAGGTTCTGCAACCATTGCGCCAGCGTCAGCACTGGCAAGACCTGCGGCACGACAGCGCGGCCTGATTGCTCACAGGAAGCCACCGCGACACCCTGCCAATGCGCGACCTTTTTCAGCGCGCGCTCGGCGTTCAGGCGTAGCACCGAGCGTTCGCTCATCAAGGGCTGGATTGCGGCCGCACCGAGTTCGGTGGCTTTCTCGAGCACGAAGTCCATCCGGTCATTGGCCGGCATCACCAGCGCCAGGGTCACCGCTTGGGCGAGTTCGCGCTGCACCGCCTGGCCTGCGCCCAACTGCACGACAACCTCGGAGCGGCCGATGCGCAATACCTGCGCCGGCCAGTCGAAACCGGTGCCGTCGAACAAGGTCAGCGCCGCGCCGGGTTGCAGACGCAGCACCTGCACATGACGCGCCGCACCCGACGGCAGGCTCAGCTCGGGGCCATGGCCAGCGAGCGCAATGTCGACAAAGAAACGCGGGAACATGGCCGGGTTCTGCTCTGCGCCGGCGCTGCTGAAAGTTATTCCACCGCCTTCAGCATGTCCTCGACGACTTTCTTCGCGTCGCCAAACACCATCATCGTCTTGTCCATGTAGAACAGCTCGTTGTCGAGGCCCGCATAACCGGCAGCCATCGAACGCTTGTTGACGATGACGGTCTTGGCCTTGTAGGCCTCGAGGATGGGCATGCCGTAGATGGCGCTGCCCTTGACATGGGCGGCCGGGTTCACCACGTCGTTGGCGCCAAGGATGATGGCGACGTCGACCTGGCCGAATTCACCGTTGATGTCTTCCATCTCGAAGACCTGGTCGTACGGCACCTCGGCCTCGGCCAGCAGCACGTTCATATGGCCGGGCATGCGGCCGGCCACTGGATGGATCGCGTACTTGACGGTGATGCCCTTGGCCGTCAGCTTGGCAGCCAGTTCCTTCACCGCGTGCTGCGCGCGGGCCACGGCCAGGCCATAGCCGGGCACGATGACCACGGTCTCGGCATTGCCCAGCACGAAGGCCGCATCGTCGGCGCTGCCGCTCTTGACCGGACGCTGCACCTTGCTGCCTGCCGCGGCCGATGTCGCTTCGCCGCCGAAGCCGCCGCCGATCACGTTGAAGAAGCTGCGGTTCATTGCCTTGCACATGATGTAGCTGAGGATCGCGCCCGAGCTACCGACCAGGCTGCCGGCAATGATCAGCATCGCGTTGTTCAGGCTGAAACCGATGCCCGCCGCTGCCCAGCCCGAATAGCTGTTGAGCATCGAGACCACCACCGGCATGTCGGCGCCGCCGATCGGGATGATCAGCGTCACGCCCAGCACGAAGCCCAGCAGGATGACGATCACGAAGGCGTGCTGGTAGCCCGTGTGGAAGAACACCGCGCAGGCCCACAAAGCCAACAAGCCCAGCACCAGGTTGACCTTGTGCTGGCCCGCGAACTGCACCGGCGCGCCCTGGAAGAGGCGGAACTTGTACTGACCGCTGAGCTTGCCGAAGGCGATAACCGAGCCGGTGAAGGTGACCGCGCCGATGAAGGCACCCAGCGCCAGTTCGATGCGGTTGCCGCCCGGTATCTCGCCGCCCTTGGGCGCGATCGAAAAGGCCCACGGCTCGACCACCGCAGCCACCGCGATGAACACCGCCGCCAGGCCGATCATGCTGTGGAAGAAGGCCACCAGCTCGGGCATCTTGGTCATCTCGACGCGCTTGGCCATCAAGGTGCCGATGCCGCCACCGATCACCAGTCCGACCAGCACATAGCTCATGCCGGGACCGGCGCCGCCAGACAGCTTGACGATCAAGGCGGCGGTGGTCAGCACGGCAATCGCCATGCCGATCATGCCGAACAGATTGCCGCGGATCGAACTGGTCGGATGGCTCAGGCCCTTCAGCGCCTGGATGAAACAGACACTGGCGACCAGGTAGAGCAGCGTGACGAGGTTCAGGCTCATGCTTTGTCTCCTGCGGCAGCGGGGGCCTTCTTTTCCTTCTTCTTGAACATCTCGAGCATCCGGCGCGTGACGAAGAAGCCGCCGAATACATTCACTGCCGCCAAGGCCACAGCCAGCACGCCCATGGTCTTGCCGAGCGTGGTTTCAGTCAGCGCCGCCGCAAGCATGGCGCCGACGATGACGATTGCAGAAATCGCGTTGGTCACCGCCATCAGCGGCGTGTGCAAGGCCGGTGTGACCGTCCAGACGACGTGATAGCCGATGTAGATCGCCAGCACGAAGATGATCAGGTTGATGATTGTTGGGGATACCGTTTCCATATTCAGCTCCGTTTGATTTCGCCGTCTTGCGTCATCAGGCAGGCTGCCACGATGTCGTCTTCCATGGGGACCTGGAACTTGCCTTCCTTGTCGATCACCAGCTTCAGAAAGTCCAGGATATTGCGCGCATAGAGCGCCGAGGCATCGGCCGCCACCAGCGCGGGCAGATTGGTCTCGCCGACCAGGGTCACACCATGTCTGAGCACCGTGCGCCCGGCTTCGGTCAAGGGGCAATTGCCGCCGGCCTCGCCATGCGGGCCGATCGGGCCCTTGCCTGCGGCCAGGTCGACGATCACCGACCCTGGCTTCATGCTTTTGACCATCTCTTCGCTGACCAGCACCGGCGCGGCACGGCCGGGGATCAGCGCGGTGCTGATCACCACATCGGCTTGCGCGACTCGCTTGGCGACTTCGAGTCGTTGTCGGTCGAGCCAGCTTTGCGGCATCGGCCTGGCATAGCCGCCCACACCGACGGCAGCTTCCTTTTCTTCATCGGTGTCATACGACACCTCGATGAACTTGCCGCCGAGGCTTTCGACCTGCTCCTTCACCGAAGGCCGCACGTCGGAAGCCTCGATCACCGCGCCGAGCCGCTTGGCTGTGGCGATCGCCTGCAGCCCGGCCACGCCAACGCCGAGCACGACGACGCGCGCGGCCTTGACCGTTCCGGCCGCCGTCATCAGCATCGGGAAGAAGCGCTGGTAGCGATCGGCGGCAATCATCACAGCCTTGTAGCCGGCGATATTGGCCTGGCTCGACAGCACGTCCATGCTCTGCGCGCGTGAAGTGCGCGGCGCGGCTTCGAGCGCGAAGCTGGTCAGCCCGGCAGTCGCCAGCGCTTGCAGGCCTTCGCGGTCAAACGGGTTGAGCATGCCGACCAGCGCCGTACCCGGCTTGATTAGCGCCATCTCTGCGGCGTCAGGGCTTCGGACCTTGAGCAGCAAGCCAGCACCGAAGGCGGCAGCGCGGTCGACGATTTCAGCACCTGCGGCTGCATAAGCTTCGTCGGTCACGCTGGCCAGCAAGCCGGCACCGCTTTCAATCTGCAACTGATGGCCGAGGGCTTTCAGTTTCTTCACCGTTTCAGGCGTCGCCGCCACGCGGGTTTCACCGGCAGCGCTTTCGCGCGGAACACCTATCAGCATGAAGCCTCCTGCGCCCGTCAGGGCAATTGCAATATTTCAAACGTCGAGTCCGCGCAGCTTACACAATAGTGAAGGCAATCTGTGCCGGTGAAGTCACGAAATGCAGAATTGAGAGCAATGCATGTCAAAAAAAGAGCGATGGAAACCCAGCGTCACGGTCGCGGCGGTGATCGAGGAGGGTGGCCGCTTCCTGCTGGTTGAAGAAGAGACCCCCGAAGGCTTGCAGCTGAACAACCCGGCCGGGCACCTTGATCCGGAAGAATCGCCGCTGCAGGCGGTGGTCCGCGAGGCGCTGGAAGAGACGGCCAGACCGTTCGAGGCCGAGGCGATGGTTGGCATTTACATGGCGCGCTTTGCCCGCCCGGCGAGCCAGGAAGATGTGACCTATCTGCGCATCGCCTTCTGCGGCCGCGTCGGCGCCGAGCTGCCTGGCATGCAACTCGACCATGGCATCCTGCGCACGCTGTGGATGACGATCGACGAGTTGCGTGCCAGCGTCGATCGGCACCGCAGCCCGCTGGTGCTGCAATGCATCGAGGACTATCTGGCCGGCAAGCGGCTGCCGCTCGATGCGATCGTGGTCGACCCGTCGCTCTATGCGCCCTTGATCAAGGACTGATTGCAGGACAATTCAGCAATGAACTCAAAGCAACGCATCGTTGTCGGCCTGTCCGGCGGCGTCGATTCGGCTGTCACTGCCTATCTGCTCAAGCAGCAGGGGCATGAAGTCATCGGCATCTTCATGAAGAACTGGGAAGGTGATGACGACGATGAGTTCTGTTCGTCGAACATCGACTTCATCGACGCGGCCGCGGTCGCCGATGTGATCGGCATCGAGATCGAGCATGTCAACTTCGCCGCCGATTACAAGGAGCGGGTGTTCGCCGCTTTCCTGCAGGAATATGCCACCGGCCGCACGCCCAACCCCGATGTGCTGTGCAATGCCGAGATCAAGTTCAAGGCTTTTCTCGACCATGCGATGCGCCTGGGCGCTGACAAGATTGCCACCGGGCATTACGCCAGGACCCGCGAGCTCAGCGGCCAGACCCAGTTGCTCAAGGGCGTCGACCCGGCCAAGGATCAGAGCTATTTCCTGCACCGATTGAACCAGGCGCAGCTGTCGAAAACGCTGTTTCCGATTGGCGAGTTGCACAAGA
>JBIKPD010000028.1:0-22242 GCA_044357665.1 Roseateles sp.
GTCACCCATCACGCCCACGCTTTTGACCGGTAAAAATACGGTGAAGGCCTGGCTGGTCAGTTCGTACCAGTTCTTGCCGGTCGCAGCGTCCTGCCAGCCGCGCAGCTCTTCGATAAAGATCGCGTCGGCGCGACGCAGCAGGTCGGCGTATTCGGGTTTGACTTCACCGAGGATACGCACCCCCAGCCCTGGGCCGGGGAACGGGTGGCGATGCACCATTTCATGCGGCAGGCCCAAGGCCTCGCCCAAAGCGCGGACCTCGTCCTTGAACAATTCACGCAGCGGCTCGAGCAGTTTGAGCCCGAGCTGCTCGGGCAAGCCGCCGACATTGTGGTGGCTTTTGATCGTGGCCTTCTTGCTCTTGGTGCCGCCACTCTCGACCACATCGGGGTAAATGGTGCCCTGGGCCAGCCATTTCGCCCCTTTGACATCCTCATGCGCGGCCTTGAGCTTGGCGGCTTCGGCCTTGAAGACTTCAACGAATTCGCGCCCGATGATCTTGCGTTTGGCTTCCGGATCGGTGACGCCGACGAGGTGGCCGAGGAACTGCGCAGCGGCTTCGACATGGACGACCTTGGCATGCAGCTTGCCGGCGAACATATCCATCACCATCTGGCCTTCATTCAGGCGCAGCAGGCCATGGTCGACGAAGACACAGGTCAGCTGGTCGCCGATCGCACGGTGGATCAGCGCTGCGGCGACCGATGAGTCGACACCGCCCGACAGGCCGAGGATCACTTCTTCGTCGCCGACCTGCTCGCGGATCCTGGCCACTGCCTCGGCCACATAGTCGCCCATCACCCAGTCGCCACGGCAGCCGGCGATCTCGCGCACAAAGCGCGTCAGCATCGCCTGGCCCTGCAAGGTATGCGTCACTTCGGGGTGGAACTGCAGAGCGTAATAGCCCTTCTCTTCATTGGCCATGCCGGCGATCGGGCAGCTCGGCGTCGATGCCATCAGCTTGAAGCCGGGCGGCAACTGGGCAACCTTGTCGCCATGGCTCATCCAGACCTTCAGCATGCCATGGCCTTCCGGCGTGGCATGGTCCTGGATGGCGTCCAGCAGCCTGGTATGGCCATGGGCGCGCACCTCGGCGTAGCCGAATTCGCGGTGGTCGCTCCACTCGACCCGCCCGCCAAGTTGAACGGCCATGGTCTGCATGCCGTAGCAGATACCCAGCACCGGCACGCCCAGGTCCCAGACCGCTTGCGGCGCGCGCAACTCATGGTCTTCGTAAGTCGAGGCATGGCTGCCCGACAGAATGATGGCCTTGGGCGCGAAGTCGCGGATGAACTGGTCCGACACATCGTTGGGATGGATCTCGCAGAACACTGCCGCTTCGCGCACGCGGCGTGCGATCAGCTGGGTCACCTGGGAGCCGAAATCGAGGATCAGGACTTTGTCATGCATTTGAATTTCCTTGCGGGTCACTGCGCGCGAAGCGGCAATGTCAGTTGAATGAGGAAGCTGGCGTGGCCGGGAGAAGGCGCGCACGTTTGAAATGGCGCCAGGCAAAGTGCAGCGCCAGCGCCTGCAGCAACGCGCAAAAGTAGAACGGCGCGCCGATGCGCCAGTCGCCCTTGGGCAGACCCGACACCAGACCCAGCAGTCCGGCACCGACGATCGGCGCCATCACCGCCATCAGGCTGTTCAGCGAAGCCACCGCGCCCATCGTCTCGCCCTGCGTACTGGGATCGGCAGCGTTGGCGATCAAGCTCTGGATCGCCGCATTGGCAGCAAAGCCGAGCAGATTGAAGCCGATGACCGCATATATCATCCAGCCGCTGCTCGCTACACCCCAGAAAAAATTGGCGATGGTGCTGGAAATCAGCCCCAGCACGACCAGCCGTTGCGGGCTGAAAAGCTTCAACAGGCGCGGCAACAAGAAGCCCTGCACCAGTACCGCCATTGAGCCGATCGCAAACAGCGACAAGCCGTTTTCCAGCGGCCCCCAGCCGAACTTGAAGCTGGTGTAAAGCACCCAGCTGGTATGCAGCACAAACTGCGCCATGCTGGACAGACCAACCACCAGCATCAGCGGCCCGACGCCTTTCAGATTGCCAAGCCGTTTCAGGGCGCTGACCGGATTCGCTGAGCGCCAGTCAAAAGACCTGCGGTGTTCCGGCTGCAACGATTCAGGCAGGACGAAATAGCCGTAGCAGAGGTTGATCACGGACAGGCCGCCGGCCACATAGAAAGGCAAATGCAGATCGATCGCGCCGAGCAGGCCGCCCATCACTGGCCCCAGCATGAAGCCCAGGCCGAAGGCGGCGCCGAGCATGCCGAAGCGTTTGGCGCGCTCATGCGGGGCCGAGATGTCGGCGACATAAGCGTTGGCTACCGCCGTATTGGCCTGCATCGCGCCGCTGAACAAGCGCACGGCGATCAGCATCCAGAGCGCGGTGGCCAGCGCGGTGACGAAAAAGCTCAGTGCCAGGCCGCAAAATCCAAGCAGCATCACGGGTCGGCGGCCGTAATGGTCGGACAAGGCGCCGAGAATCGGCGAGCCGAAGAAATTGGCGATGCCGAACGAGAAGGCGACCGCACCAAACCAGAAAGCATGGTCAGCCTGGCTGGCGGTAAAGGTGCCGACCAGCGGCGGCAAGACCGGGATGATCAGGCCGATCGAGATCATGTCGATCAGCACCGCCACCATGATGAAAGCCATGCCGGCTGCCCTGGGCGGGCGGCTCGAGTCAGCCGTAGTTCCGAACTCGCTCAAATCCGTTCCTTGAACATTGGAAGAAGGGGCCGCAGCCCCTCAAAAAATTGCCGACCCCAGTTCAGCCCGACTTACTCGGAACGGTAATTCGGCGATTCCTTGGTGATCTGGACATCATGGACATGGCTTTCTTTCATGCCCGCCGAGGTAATCTCGACGAACTCGGCCTTGTCCTGCATCTCGGCGATCGTGGCGCAGCCGCAGTAATGCATCGACGCCTTCAAGCCACCAGCCATCTGGAAGATGACCTGCACAACCGAGCCTTTATAAGGCACCTGACCTTCGATGCCTTCGGGCACCAGCTTGGACGTGTTCGGGTTGTTGGCATTCGTGTCCTGGAAATAGCGGTCGGCCGAGCCTTGCGCCATCGCGCCCAGCGATCCCATGCCGCGATAACCTTTGTAGGTGCGGCCCTGATAGAGGATCAGGTCACCAGGCGATTCTTCGGTGCCGGCGAAAGCGCCGCCCATCATCACGCAATCGGCGCCGGCGGCAATCGCCTTGGCCAAGTCGCCCGAAAAGCGCACACCGCCATCGGCGATGACCGGCACGCCGGTACCGCGCAGCGCGGTGGCGACGTTGTCGATCGCGGTGATCTGCGGCACACCGACACCGGCAACGATGCGGGTGGTGCAGATCGAACCCGGGCCGATGCCGACCTTGACGCCGTCAGCCCCGGCTTCAACCAGCGCCAGCGCGGCCGCGCCGGTGGCGATATTGCCGCCGATGACATCGACAGCGGGGAAATTCTGCTTGATCCAGCGCACGCGTTCGAGCACGCCAGCGCTGTGGCCGTGAGCGGTATCGACGATCAGCACGTCGACGCCAGCCTTGACCAGCAGTTGCACCCGCTCTTCGGTGTCGTCGCCAAAACCGACTGCGGCACCGACACGCAATTTGCCCTGGTCATCGCGCGCGGCGTTAGGGAAACTGGTCTGCTTGGTGATGTCCTTGACCGTCATCAGCCCGCGCAATTCGAAAGCGTCATTGACGACGACGACGCGCTCGAGCTTGTGCTTGTGCATCAGGGCCTTGGCTTCTTCGAGCGAAGCCCCTTCCCTGACGGTGATGAGGCGGGACGCCGGCGTCATCATGTCGCGCACCGGCAGGTCCATGCGGGTTTCAAAGCGCAGGTCGCGGCCGGTGACGATGCCGACCACGCGCCGACCGTCAAGCACCGGAAAGCCCGACACGCCGTGCAAACGCGAGAGCTCGACCACATCGCGTACGGTGGCGTCAAGCGTGGTGGTGAATGGGTCGAGCACCACACCCGATTCGTAGCGCTTGACACGCGCGACTTCGATCGCCTGCTGCCTGGCGCTGAGATTCTTGTGAACGATGCCGATGCCGCCTTCCTGCGCGATGGCGATGGCCAGGCGAGCTTCAGTCACTGTGTCCATGGCCGCTGACACCAGCGGCAGGTTCAAGCGAATATTGCGGGAAAGTCGGGTGGCAAGACTGGTGTCGCGTGGCAACACCTGGGAGAACGCTGGCACCAACAACACATCGTCGAAGGTGAGCGCTTTTCCGAGTAGGCGCATGAGAGGGGCTCCGATCGCAAAGCGGCATTATACGGAAGCCCGCTCTCGCCCGGATTCAGCAGTCGCCTGGCGGGCCCGGGCCGCAATCCTACTTGCTGGTCTTGCCAGCCAGAGGCCGGTGCCTCGACACAATCCGCTCGCCCCGGTTTCGATAACGCAGGCGCCGGGCTTCCTTGGGGTCGACGGTCAGCGGCCGGTAGACCTCGATCCGATCGCGCTCGCGCAAGCAGGCGTCGAGCGGCCGAAGCCGGCCCCAGACGCCGACTTTCAGCAAGGGCAGACGCAGCAGTTGGTCAGCGAATTCGGGGCAAGCCTGCAAAGCCTGGATGACCGTGCAGCCGACCTGAACCTTCAGACTGGCATGGTGGACGGTGCCGGCTTGCGGGCTCCAGACCAACTCGATGTTGAGCGTCGTCGGCTCAGTCGCTTCAGCGCAGGCCATGGACCGATTCGGCGCGCTTGACGAAGCTTTCGACAAAGGTGCTGGCAATGCGGTCGAAAACCGGGCTGATCACGGCCTCCAAGGCGCGATTCGAGAAGGCATAGCTCAGCTCGAATTCGATTTTGCAAGCGCCGGTTTCAGCTGTGGCGGACTTCCCCAGCGGCAGGAACTGCCAGAAGCCATCGAGTTGCGAAAACGGACCGTCAACCAGTTTGATGCTGACGCTGCGGTCGGTCTCGTTGAGGTTGCGCGTGGTGAAGGCATGCCGCACACCGGCATAGGCCAGCGACAACCGCGCAGTGACGCCGCCGGCATGAACTTCGAACAATTCGGCACGCTCGCACCAGGGCAAAAATTCAGGATAGCGCCCGACATCGGTCACCAACTCGTACATCTCGCGCGCTGAATAGCAAAGCAGAACTGATTTTTTGACATGTTTCATACAATGGACCGATTGTATTGGCGAGCATCGCCTTGAAATCGCACCCATGTCCATCGCCGAAAACCGCCGCGCCCGTTACGACTATTTCATCGAAGAACGTTTCGAAGCCGGCATCGTGCTGGAAGGCTGGGAGGTCAAGGCGATCCGCGCTGGCCAGGTGCAGCTGACCGATGGCTACGTGATGATCAAGGGTGGCGAGTTGTTCCTGATCGGCTGCCGCATCAACCCCCTGGGCAATGCGTCGACCCATGTGAACCCGCTGGCCGACCGGACCAAGAAGCTCCTGATGAAAAAGGACGAGATCCGGCGCCTGATCGGCAAGACCGAGCAGAAAGGCTTCACCCTGGTGCCGTTGAATCTGCACTTCAAAGGCAGCCATGTGAAAGCCGACATAGGGCTGGCCAAAGGCAAAGCCGAACACGACAAACGCGACACCGAAAAGAAACGCGACTGGGAGCGCGAGCGCGGGCAACTGATGCGGCATGCAGCCAACGCGAAGAGCTGAGCGAAGCGCAGCAGGCTTTTTCTCAAGCGGTCATCAGGTCCACCCCGCAATCCGCTGCGCTGCTTGGCGGGCTACGAAGTGAGCGCCGTTTTCGGTAACCCGCCATGCAGCGCCAGCGAAATTCGGGGCAACCGGTACGGCTTACAAATGGGCCAGCGCCTGCTCCAGATCGGCGATCAGGTCGACCTGATCCTCCAGGCCGATCGCAAAGCGCACCACCCGGCCTTGGGCAAAGGGCAGACTCAATGAACGGCTGCGGCCCAATTCGCAAGGCAAGGCCAGACTCATCGGTCCGGCCCAGGAGTAGCCGATACCGAATAATTCGAGCGCATCGACAAAGGCGTCAATTTGAGCTGCGCTGTATTCGGGCTTGAACACCACCGAAAACAAGCAGGCGGCGCCGCCGCTGCTGGTCTGCTGCCAGTATTCATGACCGGGACTGCCGGCAAACGCAGGGTGCAGCAACTGGGCCACCTCGGGCCTGGCTTGCATCCACGCCGCCAGCGCACGCGTCGTGGCGTCCTGGGCGCGATAGCGCAGCAGCAAGCTCGGTAGCCCGCGCAGCACCAGTTCCACGTCGTTCTGCCCCAGGCCATAACCGAGATGCTCATGCATGCGGTTGAGCTTTTCATGCAGGGCCGGATCGCGCGTGCAGACCGATCCCATCAGGACATCGGCGCCACCAGAGGCATATTTGGTCAAGGCCTGGATCGAGATGTCGGCGCCCAGGCCGGGCGCGATCTCGAACGGATTGAAAGCCACGCCCGAACCCCAGGTGTTGTCGATGGCGGTCAGCACGCCATGGGCTTTGCTGGCCCTCAGCAGACCGACCAGATCGGGGAATTCAAGCGAGATCGAGCCGGCGGCCTCAAGCCAGACCAGCTTTGTCTTGGGGCCCAGCAACTCGGCGAATCCTGCCGCATCGAGCGGATCGTAGAAGCGGTGGCTGATGCCGAATTCCGGCAGCATCGATATGCTCAGCGTGCGGTTCTGCATGTAGACGTTATCGGGCAACAGCACCTCGTCGCCAGGCCGCAAGATCCCCAAGCTGACCAGGGTCACGGCCGACAGGCCGCTGGGGGTCAGCAGGCAATGTTCGGCACCCTCCAGGGTCGCAAGCCTTGCTGCCAGGGTGTAGGAAGTGGGCGTTCCGTGCAGGCCGTAGCGATAAGTCTGACCATCGCGCGTCCGCAACTGGTGCAGGTCGGCGGTGTCCTTGAACAGCACGGTCGAAGCCTTGAAGACACCGACCGGAATCGCGTTCCAGCCTGCGGGTGCGCGATAACTGTGGTGAATTTGCTCGGTCGAAATGGCGCGTTTGGTCACGGTGATTTTCTCGAAAACTTCAAACCTAGAAAGGAATTCCGACCAGATCATGGCCCTCGGCAGCGACGATGCGCGCCTTGGTGAAGGTGCCGACCTTGAGCGTCTTGCTGGCCTTCTCGGGTGCGCTCAGACGCACGGTGCCGTCGATCTCGGGCGCATCGGCGTAGGAGCGACCGACGCCGCCCTTGCGGCCCATTGCCGGCGCCTTGTCGACCAGCACCTGCATCGTGGCTCCGATGCGGCTGCGCAGCTTGGCGGTTGAAACTTCCTCGGCAATCGCCATGAAGCGCGCGCGGCGCTCGTTGCGGACTTCTTCAGGCAGTGCGCCAGGAAGTTCGTTGGCTGTTGCGCCCTGTACCGGCGAATAGGCAAAGCAGCCGGCGCGGTCGATGCGCGCTTCCTGCATGAAGTCGAGCAGGTACTGGAATTCAGCTTCGGTCTCGCCAGGGAAGCCGGCGATGAAGGTCGAGCGGATGACGATGTCCGGGCAGATTTCGCGCCAGCGCAGGATCCGCTCCATGTTCTTCTCGCCATTGGCCGGGCGTTTCATGCGCTTGAGCACATCCGGATGCGCATGCTGCAGCGGCACATCGAGGTAAGGCAGGATCAAGCCTTCGGCCATCAAGGGCAGCACTTCGTCGACATGAGGATAGGGGTAGACGTAATGCAAGCGAACCCAGGCACCATGAACTTTGGCCAACTCACCGAGGGCGGCGACCAGGTCAAACATGCGCGTCTTGATCGGTTTCCCATCCCAGAAACCGGTGCGATATTTGACGTCGACACCGTAGGCGCTGGTGTCCTGGCTGATCACCAGCAGCTCCTTGACGCCGGATTCGAACAAGGCGCGGGCTTCGTTCAGCACATCGCCGATCGGCCTGGAGACCAGATCGCCGCGCATGCTCGGGATGATGCAAAAAGAACAGCGGTGATTGCAGCCTTCGCTGATCTTCAGATAGGCGTAATGCTTGGGCGTGAGCTTGACGCCAAAGGAAGGCACGAGGTCGAGGAAAGGGTCATGCGGCTTGGGCACATGCAGGTGCACGGCGTCCATCACCTCCTGTGTCGCATGGGGACCGGTGACGGCCAGCACTTTCGGGTGGATCTCGCGCACCAGGTTGTCGCCGGCGACTCCCGCCTTGGCGCCGAGGCAGCCGGTGACGATCACACGACCGTTGGCGGCCAAGGCTTCGCCGATGGTGTCGAGGCTCTCCCGCACGGCGTCATCGATGAAGCCGCAGGTGTTGACGATCACCAGATCGGCACCTTCAAACGTCTTGGAGGTCTCGTAGCCTTCGGCGCGCAGCTGCGTCAGGATCAGCTCGGAATCGGTCAAGGCCTTGGGACAACCCAGGGACACGAAGCCGATTTTCGGCGTTACGGAGCTCAAGATAATGGGTGAATTCATCCGAGGATTTTCACTCATCCGGAGCATCTACCAACAACTGCCCTTTTGCGCGACTTTTTCGGCTCCCAAGTCGAACCCGGAAGCGGACCTTGCCGGCCTATTTCTTCGGCGGATAACCCGGCATCCCAGGCATGCCCGGGAACAGGGCACCGGCTTTTTCCATCTGCTCCTGCATTTGTTCCTGCAGTTGCGTGATCAAGTTCTTGGACTGCTCGACATAGCCACCCATCAGCCCTTGCATCACCGGCGCCTGCCCCCCCAGAAACTTGCTCCACAACTCGGGGCTGAAGGCCAGACCCTGGCTCTGCTCGGTGAATTTGGACTGCAATTCGCCAAAGCTCTGCACGTTCTTTTCCAGATAAGCCCCCATCACGCCCTGCATTGAGTCACCGTAGAAACGGATGATCTGCGACAGCGAAGCGGTGCTGAACATCGGCACACCACCGGCCTCTTCTTCCAGAATGATCTGCAACAAGATACTGCGGGTCAGGTCTTCACCGGTCTTGGCATCGCGAACTTCAAACGCATGGCCGTCGAGCACCATCTGTTTGACATCGGCCAACGTGATGTAGCTGCTGGTCTGGGTGTCATAAAGGCGTCGGTTCGGGTATTTTTTCAGCACCCGGACACCGGCCGCCTCGGGTGTCGCGCCAAGCGCATCCTTGCCTCTGCGGGCAGTCACCATGAAAAACTCCTCTCGAACCTGTTGTGTAAATACATCGTCATCTTACGAGAGGGCTTGTTTTGGCTCGAAGGGGTTTACCCCCTATCGGCCGCACCTCAACTTGCCGGAGCCTCCGGAACGGCAGTTTGGCGAGCAAATACTTGTTGTTTAACGCTACGTAATCCCAAGAACACAAAAAGCTTTCAGCTATCGAATTGTCCACGACAGCAGTAGGAAGAGCAGCTTCTGCATTCATCAGTCCCGCTTGATGCATGCATTTGGCTTCGCTCTTTCTACAGTTTCGCCAATCAGCTTACGAATTAAATTGATGCATTCGTTCGTCAGGCAAGGCGCGAACCACAGCCATAGCCGTAGCTATGGCGAGGATTTGCAACGCAACATGGCGGACGAAGGCGCATCGGTCATCACGAAGTAATTTACCAGTGAGCGCAGCTTGCCTTGTCCCCACCGGTTGACACCCCGGCGGTCAGCATTGCCACCGGGCCTCAGCCTGTTGCCACGAAAACTGCTGTTGTCGAACGGCCGATGCTGTGCCCATTTGATAGTGTTTGGATGCCATTTATGTTGCAGTGCACAATATCACTCCTGCAACCTACAAGGAATCAGCCATGCGTCGCGTCGTTTTCAACCAAAAGGGTGGGGTCGGCAAATCGACGATCACCTGCAATCTTGCAGCAATTGCCGCACAACAGGGCCAGCGCACGCTGGTGATTGACCTCGACCGGCAGGGCAATTCCAGCCGCTACCTGCTCGGCGAGGGTGCCGATCAGGAGATGCAGGGCGCTGCCGAGTTCTTCGATGCGACGCTGAAATTCAGCGTGCGGGCGGCGAAACTCGACGACTATATTGTCGAAACTCCTTGGGAAAACCTGCACCTGGTCCCGGCCAGTGCCCTGCTCGATGACCTCCACAGCAAGCTCGAAAGTCGCTACAAGATCTACAAGTTGCGCGATGCCTTGCTGGAGCTCGAAGACGACTATGACTCGGTCTGGATCGACACGCCGCCGGCGCTGAATTTCTACACCCGCTCGGCCTTGATCGCCGCTCAAGGTTGCCTGATTCCTTTCGACTGCGATGACTTTTCGCGCCGGGCCTTGTACGGTCTGCTGGAAAGCGTCAAGGAGATCCAATCCGACCACAACCCGGATCTGGCGATCGAAGGCATCGTTGTCAACCAGTTTCAGCCAAGGGCCGTACTACCGCAGAGAACGGTGTCTGAGTTGATCGAAGAAGGCCTGCCGGTGCTGCAGCCCTATTTGAGCTCAAGCGTGAAGATCAAGGAATCACATGAACTCGCGCGGCCGATGATCCACCTGGATCCACGCCACAAACTGACGCAAGAATTCCTGGCGCTGTTTGAAACCTTGAGCTGAGCCGGCATGAATCGGGCCGGCCCTGACTCGAGCGGATGACCCGCTTGATTTTGCCGCTGCGCCCGCGTTGAAGCGGCATCTTGCAGCGGTATTCGATTCAGGCCAAGGTATTCGTTCTTGCTTGCGCTCAACGGACTGCGCTGCATCAAGTGGCGGGTGACTGATCGGTCAACAATCGTCTTGTCGATCGAATCATTTGACATCCAGCCCGACTTGAAACGGCAATGTACGCATCCAATGACTGAAGTTCCGCGCCGGAATTGACCATGGCCAGCTACCCGATGAGTGCCGTCGATGCGGCTTGGTATCACATTGACGGACCGGCCAACCTGGCCATCGTGACCGGCATCGCATTGACCAAACAAGCGCTTGATTTCGGCAAGGTCAGCAAAATTATTCAGCGCCGTCTACTTGAATTCGAACGTTTTCGGCAGCGTGTGGTTGAACATGGTTTGGCCATACCGACCCTCGAATGGCAGGACATCCCGGACTTCGACATCGGTCCGCATCTGCGGCATACCGCTTTGCCGTCACCGCAGGACGAAAAGGCTTTGATGGCGCTGGTCAACGATCTGGCCAGCATGCCACTGGACCGGAGCCGGCCGCTCTGGCAGATCCACATCGTCGACAGCGTGATGGGTGGTAGCGCGATGATTTTCCGTTATCACCACTGCATTGGTGACGGCACAGCGATGAAGGCGGTGACGGCACGACTCTTCGACATCGAGGGCGCAAAGCCAAGGCCGCCATCTCGTTCCGCCAAGCAGTCTGCTCCAAAGGCCCAAACGGCTGCGCCGGGCCTGCTTGAACAAGCCGGGTTGATCGTGAAGGGCGCCGGGGCTTTGTTGCTCGAACTGGTGAAATGGCCCGACCCTCCCTCCCCTTTCAAGGGCGACTTCAGCCCGGGGAAAACGGTCGCCTGGACACAAGCTGTGTCGCTCGATCAGGTCAAGGCGATTGGTGCGTCGACCGGGGCCAAGGTGAACGACGTGCTCGTCGCAATAGCTACCGGCGCCTTGCGCAGCTACCTGATGCAGCGCGGTATCAATGTAAAGCAAAGCACGCTGCGCGCCATGGTCCCGGTCGATCTGCGCGCTCCGCAAAATCAGGACGAACTGGGCAATGACTTCGGTCTGGTCATCCTCGACTTGCCAGTAGAAGTGGCGTCTGCAACGAAACGGTTGGCCCTGGTCAAGGCGCGCATGGATGCCCTCAAGCGTTCAACTGAAGCCATCGCCATGCAGTTCTTGTTCGACCTTTTCGGCCGCGGGCCCAAGCTGCTTGAAGACCTGGCCAATCAAGTCTTCGGCAGCAAGGCCAGCATCGTACTGACCAATGTCGTGGGGCCGAACCAACCGGTCTTGCTGGCCGGCGTGCCGATCGATCGATTGATGTTTTGCGTTCCCTTTCCAGGCGATCAACTGGGGCTCGGCTTGAGCATTCTGAGCTACCAAGGCATGGCCACGCTGACCGTGATCGCCGATGCCCGGCTGGTGCCGGACCCCCAAAAAATCACCAAGCAATTCAATCGCCAGTTTGCTGCAATGTGCAGATCGTTGCCGGCAAGCAAAGCAAGCCGGCACTGACCTGAGTAGCTTGCTCCCACTCAATCGTTCCCGACCGAGGTCTGGCTAAGGTCAGATCATCCGACCAAGGGGGAACAAGATGGCTGCCAAACAACTGTTGTTTCACGACCAGGCGCGCGACAAGATCCGCATGGGCATCGACCTTCTGGCCGATGCAGTCAAGGTTACCTTGGGACCGCGCGGGCGTACCGTGATCATCGACCGGGACTTCGGCCCGCCGCAGATCGTCAACTCGGGTGTCGTAGTCGCCCGCTCGATCGAGCTCGAAGACCGCTTCGAAAATATGGGGGCGCAGTTGCTGCGCGAGGTCGCCTCTCGCACCAGCGAGATGGCGGGCGATGGCACGACCACGGCCACGGTCCTGGCACATTCGATGATCCAGGAAGGTCTGAAGTATCTGGCAGCAGGCATGAACCCGATGGATCTGAAACGCGGCATTGATCTGGCCGTCGATGCGGTGGTGAAAGAGCTGAAGAAGTTGGCTCAACCTTCAACAACTTCCCAGGAGATCGCCCATGTGGCATCGATCTCGGCCAACAACGACCGGTCGATCGGCGAGTTGCTCGCCAATGCAATGGACAAGGTCGGCCGGGACGGCGCCATTTCAATCGAGGACGGCACTGGTCTGGTCAGCGAACTCGAGGTCGTCGAGGGCTTGCAGTTCGATCGCGGTTACTTATCCTCCTACTTCATCAACAGCACCGAGAAACAGGCCGTGTTGCTGGAAAACGCCAGCATCCTGCTGTGCGAACAGAAGCTTTCCGCAGTCAAGGACCTGGTCCCGCTGCTCGAGGCAGTCGCGCAGTCCGGCGCGCCGCTGCTGGTGATTGCCGAAGATGTCGATGCCGATGCCCTTGCCATGTTGGTGATCAACAATATGCGCGGTGTCGTGAAAACTTGCGCCGTGAAAGCCCCGGGGTTTGGCGACAAACGCAAGGCAATGTTGCAAGACATTGCGGTGCTGACAGGGGGCACGGTCATTGCGGGAGAACTGGGCTTGACCTTGGCCAAGGCCGGCCTCGACCAACTCGGTAGAGCCAAGCGCATCCTTGTCGATCGCGACAGCACGACCCTGATTGGCGGCGCGGGTGATTCAGTCCAGTTGCGCGAGCGCGTCGCCGCCATCAGGCAGCAGCGCGAGTCGTTGAACAGCGAGTACGAGCGCAAACAGCTTGACGAGCGCATCGCCAAATTGGCGGGCGGGGTGGCGTTGGTCAAGGTCGGTGCCGCTACCGAGACTGAACTGAAGGAGAAAAAACTTCGCGTTGAAGACGCTCTGCATGCGACTCGCGCAGCTGTCGAAGAAGGCATCGTGCCGGGCGGTGGGGTGGCACTGCTGCGGGCCGGACGAGTGTTGCAAGACCTCAGCGCCCCCAATCTGGATCAGCGTTCAGGCATCAAGATCGTACAGCGCGCCCTGGAAGAGCCGTTGCGCAGAATCGTCATCAATGCGGCTGATGAACCTTCGATCGTGCTGCATCGGGTCGAGTCGGCTGCCTTGCGAGTGGGCTACAACGCTGCGACGCGCGAATATGGCGACATGTTGGAGATGGGCGTCATCGATCCGGCGAAAGTGACCCGACTGGCGCTGCAGAACGCCGCATCCATCGCCAGCCTGATTCTGACGACCGACTGCATGGTAGCCAATGCCCCGAGCAAACCAGCAGCGGCTATGCCAGAGGCCGTGCCTGGGATGTACTGAACCGATTCAACCATTGCACTGCCAGCAGGAGAAAAAAATGAGCGAATCGAAATCAGACATTGCCAAGCTTCCGCCAGATGTGGTGGCATTGATCCCGATGCGTAATCTGGTGCTCTTCCCCCATGTGCTGGCGCCTGTCAGCGTGGGCCGCCCGAAGTCGGTCGCAGCACTCGAATACGCAATCGCTGCGGGTACCCAGGTCGGCATCGTGCTGCAAAAAAACCCCCACCTTGACGATCCTGAACTTGCCGATTTATGTCTGATCGGAACCCTGGGAAAAGTCGTCCATCACCTGAATTCAGAAGAGCAGTTGCACCACGCGGTGTTTCAAGGCACACAGCGTTTTCGGATACTGCGGCTGGCCGAGACCGAACCATTCCTGGCGGCAAAGATCGAGCTGATTGAAGACCTTGCCGACGAATCAGCCGAAGCTGAAGCTTTGGCACTGCAGTTGCGTGAGCGCACCTTGGAGTTGCTCTCGCTGCTGCCAAGCGTACCGGCAGAGCTGGTTCACGCCTTGCAGGCCACACGCGGACCTGCCGAACTCGCCGACATCACCGCCAGCGTCATTGATGCTGAAGTGAATGAAAAACAATCCCTGCTGGAGACCCGGGCGACCCAGGAACGAGTGCAAAAACTGCTGCAAATCCTTTCACGCCGAATCGAAGTGCTGCGCTTATCCAAAGAAATCGGCGACCGGACAAAAGAGCAACTCGACGATCGTCAGCGCAAGTTCCTGCTGCGGGAGCAGATGCACACAATCAAGAAGGAACTCGGCGAGAACGGTGGCAGCGATGCTGAAATCGCCGGCCTGGAAGAGCAGATCACCAAAGCCTGCATGCCGGCAGATGCCGACACCCAAGCCCGCAAAGAGTTGCGCCGCTTGCAAAGCATGTCGGATGCATCGGGGGAATACTCGATGCTGCGCACCTACCTGGAATGGATGGTCGAACTGCCCTGGTCGACACCGGTCGAGACGCCGATCGACCTTGCTGCTGCCAGGCAGACTTTGGAGGCAGACCACTTCGGACTTGAACGCGTCAAACAAAGGATCATCGAGTTCCTGGCCGTCCGCAAATTGAATCCATCAGGACGTGCTCCTATCCTCTGCTTCGTAGGGCCGCCCGGTGTCGGCAAGACTTCGCTCGGGCAAAGTATCGCAAGAGCCTTGCAGCGCCCGTTTGTGCGCGTATCACTTGGCGGTGTTCACGACGAAGCCGAGATTCGAGGCCATCGCCGCACCTATATCGGCGCCTTGCCAGGAAATATCATTCAAGGCTTGCGCAAAGCTGGTGCGCGCGACTGCGTGATGATGCTTGACGAGGTCGACAAGTTGACCGCGAGTGCGCAGGGTGACCCCTCCTCGGCGCTGCTTGAGGTGCTTGACCCGGAGCAGAACAGCAGCTTTCGAGACAACTATCTGGGCATGCCTTTTGACCTCAGCCGGGTCGTTTTCATCGCCACCGCCAACGTGATCGACAACGTACCTGCGCCAGTGCGAGACCGGATGGAGGTGATCGACTTGCCCGGCTATACGCAGGAAGAAAAACTGCAGATCGCGCAGACCTACCTATTGCGTCGGCAACGCGAAGCCAACGGACTGCGCGAAGATCAATGCGCCTTTAGCAATGAAGCGGTGATCGCAATTGTCGCCAACTACACACGCGAAGCCGGGGTTCGCCAACTCGAACGCGAGATCGGCCGGGCGATGCGGCATGCAGCGATGAAGGTGGCTGAAGGCTCATCAACTGCTGTGCAGATCGATGCAGCCGACCTCGACACGATCCTCGGACCGGTGAAATTCGAGCGCGAGCTGGCCTTGCGCAGCAGCGTAACCGGCGTGGCTACCGGTCTGGCATGGACCCCCGTCGGCGGGGATATTCTCTTCATCGAGGCCACCAGAATCGTTGGCAAAGGGCAGTTGATCCTGACCGGCCAGTTGGGTGATGTGATGAAGGAAAGTGCCCAGGCTGCACTGACATTGCTCAAATCGCGGGCTAACGACCTGGGGATTGCTGCGTCGATGTTCGAGGATATGGACCTGCACCTGCATATTCCGGCGGGCGCCATCCCCAAGGACGGCCCGAGTGCTGGCGTGGCGATGTTCATCGCGCTTGTATCTCTCTTCACCGACCGCCCGGTACGCCATGAAGTGGCGATGACCGGCGAGATCAGCTTGCGTGGTCTGGTGTTACCGGTGGGAGGCATCAAGGAAAAAGTGCTGGCCGCGCAGCGGGCTGGATTGGCCATCGTGATGTTGCCAGCGCGCAATATGAAAGACCTTCGGGACGTGCCTGAAGGTGCCCGCAATGCCTTGCAGTTCATCCCATTGGACAGCATTGACGATGCGATCAAGGCCGCATTGGCACCCGTCAACAGGCGCCGCCCGCTGGGGGAATTCAGCTTGCGATGAAGTTCTATCTTGATCTCACCCGCCTCTATTTTTTTCGATATTTATTTGGCTTGACCCGACGCAACATGGAAGCCTGATCAGTTTTTAGACTCGCTTTTCGACCAACTGCTGACCCTGGTCGAACTTGAAGTCATTCGCCATCAGCAACAAAGGAGTTTGATCATGACTGCATTGACAAGACTGGACCGCCTGGATGAGATGTTCCCCGAGCTCATCCGCCGCTTTGCACGCCTGCCGGTGATGGGCGTCGAAACCCCTGGCGAGATTCGCATTGATGTCACCGAGAACGACAAGGACTATCTGGTCCGTGCGGAAATCCCCGGCGTAAGGCGGGAAGACATCAATGTCGCGGTAGACGGCAATTTCGTTTCGATTTCGGCTGAAATCAACAAGGAAGCTGAAACGAAAAAGGGCAGTCGTCTGCTGATGAAGGAAACCTATGTAGGCAAGGCCTCGCGAGGTTTTTCACTCGCCCATGAGATCGATGAAAAGCATGTGGTCGCCAAGCTTGAGGACGGTGTACTCAAGCTGACCTTGCCGAAACGCGAGGGTTCCCGTGCACGCCATATCGCCATTGAATAGCGACTTGAACGGCCTGGCGCGCCGATAGCGTCAGGCCTGCGAAGGCGCCGCATCAGGCGCGTTGCACGAACTCACGGTCGCGTCCGCCGCGCAGAGCCTCCACGAGTTTGGCCATTTCACCAGCCAGCAATTCGAGGACATCTTCCATTGTCACGATGCCTACCAAGCGACCGGCATCATCGGCCACGACAATCCGGCGCAGCCTGTGCTTGCTCATCAGCGCCACGGCTTCCAGAACGTCCATTTCGGGATGACCCAGGACCAGGTTGATGGACATGATGTCGCCTGCTGTGAATAGCGTGGGCTCCAGGCCCTCAGCCATCAAGGCAAGCACCAAGTCACGATCGGTGACGATACCGATCGGCAAACTCCGCTCATTCGCGTCCACCACGACAAGCGACCCGACATGGTGTTTCCGCATCAACTGAGCCGCCACATAAGCGGTCGTCTCGGGCTCGACAACAGCGACGATCGAGGTCGCAAGGTCTTTCAAACGGGTCGACATGAACACTCTCCATGAACTTGGTAGCGGCCATTTATGCCCTCTACAACGGTTTGCCCGGTTGATCGCGCGCAAACTGTCCAAACTCCGGGCAAGCCGTTAAAGACTCGGTGCCACGAGGCCGGCTCATTTGGTCAACAGCACGGGAATCATCGACAAATTGACGACGCGCTGCGCCACCGAACCGAGCAATAAGCTGCCTACGGCACCCATGCCTCGCGTCCCCATGACGATCTGATCGACGCCACATGCGACAGCAGCACTGACGATCTGAACCGCAGGAAGCCCCTCAGCGCGCAGACTTTCCCGCACATCAAGTCCGCAGGTCTGTGCGTGGGCCAAGGCATCAGCCAAGACATGATCCTGATGCTTTTTCTGTGAGGTCTCGATCTCATCCGCACTGAATGCCGGCAACTCGCCGTAATAGACCGGGCCATCGCGAACATTGAGCAAGGTGACCTCCACCGGCACCAAGGCCCTGGCCATCGCGGCGACCGCATCTATCGCATGTCTTGCGGGCTCCGAACCATCGACGGCGATCAGCATTTTCAACATGGCGGCTCCTGGGTTTTCACCCGCTTAATTGTAGAAATGCCTAGCTTGCCCTGTGTGCATTGGTGGGTGATTGACTGCTCTCAACTGGATGACAGAGCAGCACCTTATGGTGGCCCTGACCCTGCAAATTGCGCTGGAGCCCGCCATGACAGTTGAAGAATTAGCCGCGAATGGTCGGCCAGCCTTGATACGCAAGCCAAGACCTGGGCCGGATAAAAAGTTACCTCCGGGAGCAAGCTTGGGTGACGGGGAGCCAGCGCCTTTCTCATGGGAGTTGGAAAGACAATCGATGGTCGGGATGCCTGGCGGCGGTCTGAATATCTGCGTCGAAGCGCTCGATCGCCATCTTGGCAGTTCGCGCGCACAGCATGTTGCCATACGCTGGCTGGCGGCGCATGGGGGCATGGAAGAAATCAGTTTTTATCAACTGGCAGGTCGCGCTAACCGCTTCGCCAATGTATTGCAAGGTCTCGGGCTGAGGCGAGGCGACCGGCTCTTCTTGTTGGCGCCGCGGGTACCTGATCTGTACGTTGGCGTGTTGGGTGCACTCAGGGCTGGCATCGTCGTCGCGCCGATGTTTTCAGCCTTCGGACCGGAACCGATTGCAACCCGGATGAATCTAGGTACTGGCGTTGCGTTGTTGACGACCCAGGGCCTTTACCGACGCAAGGTTGAAGCCGTAAGGCTGAAGATTCCCAGCCTTCGTCATGTCTTGCTGATCGATGCCGATGCGCTGGATATGCCGGAAGCTTGCGTCGACCTGCCTGCCATGATGAAAACTGCCACGGACCATTTCGATGCGGAGGCAACCCGACCCGATGAAATGGCCTTGCTGCATTTCACGAGCGGCACCACCGGCAGGCCCAAAGGAGCAATCCATGTGCATGAGGCAGTAATCACGCATTACGCCACTGGACGGCATGCGCTGGACCTGCATGCAGACGATGTGTTCTGGTGTACCGCTGACCCGGGTTGGGTGACCGGAATGTCCTATGGCGTGATCACGCCCATGCTGCACGGCGTCACGATGGTGGTTGATGAGGCCGAATTTGACGCTCAGCGCTGGTACCAGACTTTGCAGGATCAACAGGTCAGCGTCTGGTACACCGCACCAACCGCGATCCGCATGCTGATGAAAGCTGGCGCCGAACTGGCGCGTAACTTCAGCTTCCCAAAGCTTCGTTTCATCGCCAGCGTCGGTGAACCCTTGAACCCAGAGGCTGTCTGGTGGGGGCAGGAAGTCTTTGGCATGCCGATTCACGACAACTGGTGGCAGACAGAAACCGGCGGCATCATGATTGCCAACACGCTCGATATGGACGTCAAGCCCGGCTCAATGGGAAAGCCATTGCCCGGCGTTGAAGCCTGCATCGTGGAACGACTTGACGGCGGTGGTCTGCGTTTGATCGAGCAATCAGGCGTAGAGGGAGAACTGGCTTTGAAGCGAGGTTGGCCATCAATGTTTCGAGGCTATCTGAATGAAGATGCCCGTTACCAAAAAAGTTTTGCAGGCGATCTCTACCTGACCGGCGATCTGGTTCGACGTGACGATGATGGATATTTCTGGTTTATCGGCAGGTCCGACGATGTCATCAAGTCAGCCGGACATCTGATCGGCCCATTCGAAGTAGAAAGTGCGCTGATGGAACATCCGGCCGTGGTCGAGGTCGGCGTCATCGGCCTTCCCGACGCGGTTCTGGGCGAGAAGGTCAAAGCCTTCGTCAGCCTGCGTGCAGGCTACACGGAGGGCGATGAATTGCGACATGAACTGCTGGCGCTGGCGCGGACCAGGCTGGGGCCGGCAGTCGCACCGAAAGAAATCGCCTTCATTGCCAGCCTGCCGCGTACGCGCAGCGGCAAGATCATGCGTCGCCTGCTTCGCGCGCGCGAGCTCGGACTGCCCGAAGGCGATCTCTCGACCCTGGAGGGCAACTCTTGACACAAACCAATACCCCAGATCGCAGCATCGACGTCAACGACTACGACCCGGATTTTTGCCGGCAGCGCCTGCTCGACATGCTGCGAATCAGACGTATGGAAGAACGTTGCGCCCAACTCTATGGTGAAAGCAAGATCCGCGGTTTTCTGCATCTTTACATCGGTGAGGAAGCCGTGGCTGGTGGCGTGTTCTGCAACCTAAAGCCTGAGGACAAGGTGATTGCAACTTATCGAGAACATGCCCATGCGCTGTTGCGCGGCATTTCGATGAACGCGATCATGGCCGAGATGTATGGCAAACAGGAGGGTTGCTCGCGTGGGCGCGGTGGCTCCATGCATTTGTTCGATCGGAACTGCAATTTCTATGGCGGCAATGCAATCGTCGGTGCTGGCCTGCCAACGGCTGTCGGTCTGGCTCTGGCTGACCGGATGCAGGGCCGTAAAGCTTGCGTTACGGTTTGTTTTTTCGGCGAAGGTGCGGTCGCAGAAGGTGTATTTCACGAATCGTTGAACTTGGCAGCCCTCTGGCGTTTGCCGGTGCTGTTCATCTGCGAAAACAATCTTTATGCAATGGGCACCGCGCTGGCGCGCAGCGAAGCACAGATCAGCTTGACCGCCAAGGCCGCCAGCGAAGGTTTGCCTACCGGTCATATCAATGGCATGAGCTTGCTCGCAGTGCACGCCGCAGCCAGCCGGGCCATCGACTTTGTCCGGCGCGAGCAAACACCGTTTTTCCTGGAACTTCACACCTACCGCTTTCGCGCCCACTCGATGTACGACGCTGAGCTCTACCGCGACAAACAGGAAATAGAACGCTGGAAGGCCCATGACCCGATCAGCAACTTTGCGGCCAAGTTAAAGGAAGCCAATATGTTGAGCGCCCAGGAGCTTGTGCTTATCGATGGCCAGGCGCAGCAGGAGGTCGAGGCCGCAGTGCGCTACGCTGAATCGGGCAGTTTGGAACCGGTTGAACATCTGCTCGATGACGTGATGTCTGCGGCGACGCAACAGACCATGGAGAAAAACTGAGCCATGACTCAATCGACCTACCGAGAAGCATTGCGCAGCGCACATCGGGAAGCTTTGCAGCGCGACCCGCGAGTCTTTATCATGGGTGAAGATGTCGACCGCTATGGAGGAAGCTATGCGGTGACCAAGGGACTGAGCGCGGAATTCGGTGAGCAGCGAGTCCGTGACACGCCGCTTTCTGAACTCGCTTTCGTGGGTGCCGGCATTGGCGCAGCGCTTGGCGGCATGCGCCCGATCGTCGAGCTGATGACAGTCAATTTCAGCCTGCTGGCGCTGGACCAGATCGTGAACACAGCGGCGGCATTACGGCATATGTCGGGCGGGCAGTTCGGCGTCCCCTTGGTGATCCGCATGGCCACAGGCGCCGGACGACAACTGGCTGCCCAGCATTCGCACAGTCTCGAGGTCTGGTATGCCCATATACCGGGCCTGCGTGTGCTGGCCCCAGCGACGATCGAGGATGCGCGCGGCATGTTGTGGCCCGCTTTGCAGGATCCGGACCCGGTCATCATTTTCGAGCATGCGCAACTCTACAACCAGGCCGGCGAGCTGAACGAAGCACAGGCGCCTGTAGACATCTGCCATGCAGCGCTGCGGCGCGTTGGTCGCGACTTAAGTATCGTGACCTACGGTGGCTCTTTGCCGCGTGTCATGGAGGCCGCGCAAGCGCTGGCCGCCATCGGCATCGAGGCGGAAGTGATCGACCTGCGAGTCCTGCGTCCGCTGGATATGCCATTCGTACTAGATTCGGTTCGCAAGACGCACCGGCTTCTGGTCGTCGACGAAGGCTGGCGCAGTTGCAGCTTGGCCGCCGAGGTGATGGCCAGCGTGGCTGAAGAAGCCTTTTACGACCTTGACGCTCCGCCCGCGCGAGTCTGCAGCGAGGAAGTACCGATACCCTATGCCAAACATCTCGAAGAAGCCGCCCTGCCCTTGGCACCGAAAATCACTGCGGCAGCCATGGCGCTCGTCAAGCCCACCACCTGACTCGACACTGAGCTGAACTCCATGATCGAGTTACGCCTTCCCTCAATGGGCTCCGACATGGATCAGGGCAAGTTACTCCAATGGTTGGTCAAACCAGGCGACCCGGTCAAGAAGGGGCAGGTGGTGGCCGTTGTCGACACCGCGAAGGCGGCGATTGATGTCGAGTGCTGGCACGACGGTGTCGTGCACACCTTGTTGACGCCGCTGCAGGCAACGGTCCCGACAGGCAGCCTGATGGCAGTGCTGCGCAGACCTGGAGAAAGCGAAGAAGAAGTCAATCGGCAACTGGCGGCCGTGATGGAGCCCGACAACATTGCAGATGTCGCACCTGATATAGCTCCTGCTGCCAGTAGCGTAAAACAGGACAGGCCCGACACGGCAAGAGCGAAAGTCACTCCGGCCGCAAGGCGACTTGCTGCTACCCGGGGGATTGATCCATCAACGCTTCAAGCTGGCGCAGATGGTGTAGTCAGCTTGGCCGAGGTGGAGGCAGCTTCTGGCCAC
>JBIKPD010000205.1:0-6924 GCA_044357665.1 Roseateles sp.
TCATCGCTGCAGTCTGCGGCTATGCCTATGGCGGCGGATCCGAACTGGCCATGCATTGCGACATCATCATCGCGGGCGAGGCTGCCAGCTTCGCGCAGCCGGAAATCCGCATCGGCATCATGCCCGGTATCGGGGGCACGCAGCGCTTGGTGCGCGCCGTTGGCAAGTTCAACGCCATGCGGATTCTGCTCACCGGTCGGCCGATTTCGGCCCATGAAGCGCAGGTGATGGGTCTGGTCAGTCTGGTCGTGCCCGACAGCGAGGTGTTGTCCGAGGCCTTGAAAATGGCCGGCCAGATCGCTGCGATGCCGCCGCTGGCCGCGCGCCAGATCAAGGAAGTCGTACTCGCCGGTGTCGATGCTTCGCTGGCCACCGCCTTGATGCTCGAACGCAAGGCCAACCAGTTGCTGTTCGCGACGCGCGACCAGAAAGAAGGCATGCAGGCTTTCGTCGACAAGCGCAAGCCGAACTTCGAAGGCCGCTGATCCGAACTGTTGGTTGAAGGTAAAAGGTACCCTGAATGAAAAACACATTCCTGCCGCTCATCCGCGCTTTCAGCCTGGGCCTGAGCGCCCTGCTCTTGCTGAGCGCGCAGGCACAAACACCACCACGCCCGAACATCCTGGTGATCATGGGTGACGACATCGGCCCGAGCAATGTCGGCGCTTACAGTCGCGGCATGATGGTGCCCACACCCAACCTCGATCGCCTGGCCAAGCAGGGCAAACTATTCACCGATCATTACGCCGAGCCGAGCTGCACCGCCGGACGGGCCGCCTTCCTGACCGGACAGATGCCGATCCGCACCGGATTGACCACCGTCGGACTGCCGGGCAGCCCGATCGGGCTCGACAAGCGCGATCCGACCTTGGCTGAATTGCTGAAGACCCAGGGCTACCGCACGGCCCAGATCGGCAAACACCATCTCGGTGACCGCGATTCGCACCTGCCCAATCTGCATGGTTTTGATTATTTTTTCGGCAATCTCTATCACCTGAATGTCGAGGAGGAATGGGAACAGCGGGACTACCCGAAGGATCCGGCCTTCCGCAAGAAATACGGCCCGCGTGGCGTCATCGAAGCCTATGTCGGCCAGACGCCAAAGGACATGGGGCCACTCTCGATCAAGAGGATGGAGACGATCGACGACGAACTGGTCGAGCATTCTCTGCAGTTCCTGGATGAATCGGCGAAGTCAAAGCAGCCCTTCTTTCTCTGGCATAACCCGACCAGGATGCATGTCAACACACATCTGAAGCCGGCCTCGCGCTATCTGGCCGCGCCTTATTCTTCCGAAGACGATGTCTATGGCAGCGGCATGATGGAGATGGACGCCCATATCGGGCAGTTGCTGAAAAAACTCGATGACCTTGGCCTGGCCAAGAACACCATCGTGATTTTCACTTCGGACAACGGTCCGCAACTTTTCATCTGGCCCGACGGCGGGACCACACCGTTCAAGGGCCAAAAGAGTTCCTCATGGGAAGGCGGTTACCGCGTGCCGATGCTGGTTCGCTGGCCTGGCGTGGTTCCGGCGGATTCGGTGTCCAACGGCATCCAGACCCATTACGACTTGTTCACCACCTTGGCGGCTGCAGCCGGTGTGACCGATGTGGCGGCCAAGCTCAAAGCCAGCCATCAAGTCAAGATCGACGGTATCGACAATCTGGCCCATTGGCAGGGCAAGGCCGACTCAGCGCGGAGTTTCTTCGTTTATTACAACGAGCGTGAGTTGATCGGGCTGCGCACCGGCAACTGGAAAGGCCTGCTGAAAGAGCGCGAGGGATTCTTCGATCCGCTCAAGCAGAGCTTCGCCTTCTATAACCTGCGCATGGACCCCTATGAAAAGCATGGCGGCAACTACTCCAACCAACTGGCCCTGCGCAAGTCGTGGATCGGCGGCGTGATGCAGGACATCCTGGTCGACCATATGGTCAGCCTGCGCGAATATCCGCCGCGCCAGGTCGGCGGCAGCCTGCGGCCAGACGAACAAGCCAGTAAATCGATCAAACAGTGAGCCCCTTGGCGCCGGCGGGACAGCGCTTCCCGCTGCTGGGCCAGCCGCTGCATCTGGGCGGGCTGACGCTGCGTAACCGCATCGTGATGGGCTCGATGCATACCGGACTCGAAGAGCTCGACGATGGCTTCGAGCGCCTGAGCGCCTTTTACGTCGAGCGTGCGCGCGGTGGTGCTGCGTTGATCATCACCGGTGGCTTCGGCATCGACGACATGGCCCTGGGCCATCCCGGTGCGGCAAAGCAGGCGAGCTTGCAAAGAGCCGATCAACTCGAGCCGCACCGCAAGCTTTGCGAGGCCGTGCATCAAGAAGGCGCTTTGATCGCCTTGCAAGCGCTGCATATCGGCCGCAATGATTACGCCACAGGCGGCGTAGCCCCGTCGAGCATCGCCTCGCCGCTCGGCAGCAAGCCGCCGCGCGAACTTTCCGAGCCCGAAATTCTGCATTTGATCGGCTGCTACGCGAATACCGCCGCGCTGGCGGCACAAGCGGGCTATGACGGCGTCGAATTGATGGGCGCTGAAGGTTATCTGATCAACCAGTTCCTCGCGCCGCGCAGCAATCAGCGCAGCGATCGCTGGGGTGGCAGCGCTAGCGCCAGGCGCCGCTTCGCGCTGGAACTGGTCAAGGCGGTTCGCGCGGCGTTGCCGAGGCAATTGCTCTTGTTCCGCATTTCATTGATCGATCTGGTCGAAGGAGGCTGCAGCTGGGACGAAGTCGTCGAGCTGGCGCTGGCCCTGCAGCTTGGAGGCGTTGACCTGCTCAACAGCGGCGCGGGCTGGCATGAATCGCGTGTGCCCACGGTGGCCTCGCTGGTGCCGCAAGCACCGTTCGCCCACCTGACCTGGCGCTTGAAGCAGGTGCTGAAGATACCGGTGATTGCCAGCAACCGGATCGCCATGCCCGAGACCGCTGAAGCGCTGCTGGCAGGCGGCCATGCCGACCTGGTGGCGCTGGCGCGGCCGCTGCTGGCCGATCCGGACTGGGCAGTCAAAGCGATCAGCTCGCGAAGCGACGAGATCAATACCTGCATCGCCTGCAACCAGGCCTGCCTCGATCGGGTTTTTCTTCAACAACCGGTGACTTGCCTGGTCAATCCGCGCGCCGGTATTGAAACCCTCAGGCCGCTGCGCCCGGCATCGATCAAAAGGCGCTTGGCGGTGGTCGGCGGCGGACCGGCCGGGTTGGCGTTCGCCACGACCGCAGCCCTGCGAGGCCACCAGGTCACGTTGTTCGAAGCCGGACCGGCGCTGGGCGGACAGTTTCTGCTGGCCCTGCAGATCCCGGGCAAGGAAGACTATGGCCAGACCTTGCGCTATTACCAGCGGCAGCTGGTAATTCATGGCGTTCAAGTGCATTTGAATCAGGCACCAAGCGCCGAGCAATTGCAGGGCTTCGAGCAGATCGTGCTGGCCACTGGTGTGCGGGCGCGCGAGCTCGCTTTGCCAGGTTTGCCAGGTTTTCCAGGTTTGCAAGGGGACCCGCGGGTGCTCGGCTATGCGCAGGCGCTGGCCCGGGGAAGGCAATCAATGGGCCGCAACATCGCCATCATTGGTGCGGGCGGCATCGGCTTCGACATTGCCGAATGGCTCAGTGATCCGGGCCTGCCGCCAACGTTGGCCAGCTATCAAGCAGACTGGGGCATAGACGCCGAATTCCGCCAGCGCGGCGGCCTCTGCGCGCCGCATGTGGCACCCTCGGAGCGGCAGATCTGGCTGCTCCAACGCAAGCCGGGCAGGCCGGGCCAGGATCTGGCACCGAGCACCGGCTGGATTCGCCGCAATCTGCTGAAGCGCCGCAATGTGCAAATGCTGGGTGGAGTCGACTACCTGGGCCTCGACCAGCAGGGTCTGCATCTGCGCATGGATGGCCTCACGCAATGCCTGGCGATCGACCAGTTGATCATCTGCGCCGGCCAGGAATCAGAACGCGGGCTGTTGCCTGAACTGCAGCGACTCGGCCTACCGACCGAAGTCATCGGCGGCGCCGACTCGGCTGATCAGCTCGATGCTCATCGCGCGATCGAACAGGCTACTTTGCTGGCGCTTGAGGTCTGATTCGCAGCCAGACTCAGCCCCCGGCAGTTTCGGCTGCCTCAGTCTTTGGCGTGAATGGCTTCAAGCGCCAGCTGATAAGGTTGGATGGCCAAGCGCATCAACCACACCGCGACCAGCGTCGTGGAAATCATGATGGCCATCGCATAGCGAAGTGAGTCCACCCCGCTCAGCGGTGTCAGCAGATCGCTGATGGCACCCACGATCAGCGGCCCCAGCCCCATTCCCACAGCAGAGAAAGCCACACCAAAGAAGGCCGTGGCAAAGCCGCGTCGCTCCGCGCCAATCAGATTGCTGATCGCCGAATAGGCCGGGGCAATCCACCAGCCGGTAAAAAACGCGAACGACATTCCGAACAACATCACCGTCGGTACAGGCAGACGGCCCAATTGCCACATGATGTCTGTCGGCCAAAGAAAGTAAAGCAGGCCCATCGGTGTGGCCAGCAACAGACCGAGCATCGGGATACGGATCTGCCAGGCGCGATTTTTTGCTGTCAGCCGGTCGATCAGCCAGCCCGAAAATAAGGTGCCCAGGACATTGCCACCGATGCCGATCAGTCCGGTCAGAAGGCCAGCATGCTGGAGCGACAAATGGTGCGACCGGATCAAAAAGCTGGTGCCCCAAGTGCCGAAGGCGGTTGCCGGAATGGAAGCCAAAGCGCATGACAGGGTCAAAAACAGGTACGGTCGGTTGGCCAGCAAGGTCTTGATCGAAGTGACTATGCTCTCCTGCTTGGCAATTTCACCGGGCAACACTGAGCTTCCCGGTTGCGGGCTTACAGAGCCGCTGCGTTTCGGCTCCCGGACGAAAACATAGAGCAACAAGCCCAGCAAAAGACCAGGAAAGCCCGCCAGCGAAAAAGCCGCACGCCAACCGTAGTTCTGAGCAATCCAGGAACCCAGGCCGATGCCGACCAAAACGCCAAAAGGTGCGCCCAGAAAGTAGATGCCGGTCGCCAAAGACCTGCGCTTCGGCGGAAACATCTCGGCAATCAGCGGAACAGCCGTTCCGGCGGAGCCTGCTTCTGCAATGGCAACGCCGGCCCTTGCCAGCGCCAGTTGCCAAAAACTCGTCGCCATGCCGCACAACATGGTCAAACCACTCCAGAGAATACAGGCGGCACTCAATAACTTCACCCGGCTCATCCGGTCGCTCAGATGCCCCAGCACGAGGCTGGCGACCGCATGCAGGATGCCAAAAAGGGCTCCAGCCACCAAGCCGAGCATAGTGTCGTTGACCCCGAACTCGGCCTTCAAAGGCTCGAACAGCACGCCCATGATGTTGCGGTCTACGGTCTTGGTCATATGGATCAAGAGCATGATCAGCAAAGCGAATCCGGCCGAGCCCAGCATTCGCTTGCGGGCCGGCAGCGACGGGGAAGCCGATGTCAGCATGGGATGTCGCCCTCGATCGTGACGCGCTCCATGGTCCGCACAGCCGGCCAGTAGTCGGACACTGCGTAATGTTGCGTGGCGCGGTTATCCCAGAAAGTCAGGCAGTTTTTTGTCCATTTGAAGCGGACCTGGTACTCCGGAATGCTGGCTTGCGCATACAGATGCTGCAGCAATGCATCCGATTCCGAACGATCCATGTCGATGATGTATTCGGTGAATGCGACGCTGACATTGATCAGCTTTCGCCTGGTTTCAGGATGGGTGCGCACGACAGGATGGGCGGTCGGGGGAAACTGCGCTTCATAGCGGGCAATCTTGTCTTCGGCCACCCCCGCCTTGCGCATCAGCACGCGATGGGCGCGGAAGTCATGGATCGCTTGCCGGCCCTCGATCTTGTGTTTGACCTCATCCGACAAGCCATCGTAGGCAGCGCTCATGTCGGCAAACAGGGTGTCGCCGCCGATGGGCGGAATTTCGTGGGAATAAAGCAGGCTTCCCAAAGGGGGGGTCGGGATAAAGGTCACATCGGAATGCCAGAGGTTTTCCCCTCCCCGCCGCTCGCGATTTCGGCTGATTGCCAGCACTTCCGGATGATCCGGCTTGCCGATCAGGAAAGGGTGGAGGCTCAGTTTCCCGAACCTGCCTGCGACAGCGACGAGTTTTTCGGTGTCGAGCTGCTGGTCCCTGAAGAAAATTACTTTCCAGTCCAGCAAGGCCTGTCGAATGAACGCGACAGCAGCGTCGCTCAGCGGACCGGCCAGGTCGACATTGCTGAGCTCGGCACCGATCGCTGGTGTGAGCGGGGTGCATTGAATGCCACATGCGGAAAACTGGTTGACCTGATCCATCGTGATCTCCTTTGCAACTCAAGAAGCTGAAGTTTTTATATTGCCATTGCGCGTCGAACGGCAATCAGCCCAAGGCGGTTCGCCAATTCGGCAAATTTCTCGGCCTGCTTGCCGGGAAAATCTTGCGGCTGATCGGGCTGATTGATGTTCGCAACAGGCAAGCCGCGTGACTCTAGGCAACATTGAGTGCACCTGATACGTCCGAACAGACGATATTCGCCGACTCCACAAAACCCGAGATTCCGGCTTCAGCCAGCACAGCCGATCAAACAGACCCATCGCGCGATCGAGCGGGATAAGACTCCTGAGGCGAATTCATTGAGCGGTCTGGTGACCGAGTTGCAGTTTCAAGCGCACCATATGTTCCATATAGACCAGCGCTTCCTGAGTCGTTGTGTCGCGGCCGATGCGCGCGCCATAGACCTGCAAGGCACCCTGCAGCACTTCGGTGTCTGCAGGCGCAGCCAGCCAGGCCCAGTCGGCCAGACTGGCGGCCAATGCCGGGTCGGTGCGGCTGAGCGCTACTGCCTTGTTCATCAGCAAGCGCGGTCCGCCAGCCAGTTCGGCGATCACACGCCCCTGTTCCGCCAGCGGGGCCGGGTTCCAAT
>JBIKPD010000206.1:0-6922 GCA_044357665.1 Roseateles sp.
TGCGGCTATCCGCAGCGCGGCTCGGGTCAGTTCGACAAGGCCGACAAGATCATCACCGACAACCGGGTGCTGTTCCACCGCGTGGCCAATACGCTGAATTACCTCGACATCAAGACCGTCGTGGTGTCCTGCGGCACCTGCTATGACCAGTTGCAGGGCTACAAGTTCGAGGACATTTTCCCTGGCTGCCGCATCATCGACATCCACGAATATCTGCTCGAAAAAGGCATCACGCTGGGCTCGAGCAAGAGCTATCTCTACCACGACCCCTGCCATACGCCGATGAAGCTGCAAGAGCCGATGAAGACGGTGAAGGCGCTGGTCGGCGAGAACGTGGTCGAGAGCAAGCGCTGCTGCGGCGAGAGCGGTACCTTGGGCGTCAGCCGGCCCGACATCTCGACCCAGATCCGCTTCCGCAAGGAAGAGGAATTGCGCAAGACCGAAAGCCAGTTGCGCGACAGCGGCAAGGTCGCCGCCGCCGAGAACCTGAAGATCCTCACCTCCTGCCCGAGTTGCCTGCAAGGGCTGACCCGCTTCGGTGACGATCTGCAGAACGGTCTGCTCGAAGCCGATTACATCGTCGTCGAGATGGCCCGGCAGATTCTCGGCGAAAATTGGATGCCAGACTATGTGAGGCTGGCCAACAACGGCGGTATCGAGCGCGTGCTGGTGTGACGCGCTAGTCGGCGGCCAGCTTCCGGTCCTTGATCAGTTGCTGCCAGAAGGCAGTCTGCTGCTGCAGCAACTGGGCCATGGCGGTGCTGTCGCCGGCGCTGACCGTCAAGCCCGAGTCCTCCAGTTGTGACTTGATCGCCGGAGTGCTGAGCGTTTTATTCAGCTCGGCGTTGAGCCGGGTTATGACGGCCTCGGGCGTGCCTTTGGGGACGAACAGGCCCTGCCAAGCCGAGGCTTCTACGCCCTTGAGTCCGAGCTCCTCGAAAGTCGGCACGCCGGGTAACAGCGCCTGGCGTTGCTTGCCGAGCAGGGCCAGCGCTTGCAGCCGGCCTTTGCGCAGCTCGGGCAGCGCTGCGGCGAGGTCGACGATGGCCATCGGCAGCGCATGCACCAGCAGATCAGAAATCGCGAAAGACTCGGCGCGGTAGGGCACGTGGACCAGGCTGCAGCGGCAGCGCTGCATGATCAGCTCCATCGCCAGATGCTGCGGGCTGCCGACTCCGGCCGAGGCATAGCTGTATTTGCCCGGATGCCCGGTCACTTCGGCGAGCCATTGCGCGCCACTGCTGAAACCCGAGTCCTTGTGAACAACCAGCAGCAGCGGCGAGCTCGCGATCAGGCCGACCGGCGTGAAGTCGGCTGCCTTGTAACCTTGCTTCTTGTAGAGAGCGCCGTTGAGCACCATCGTGCTGCCGTCACCCGTCAGCAATGTGTTGCCGTCGGCGGCCGCCCTCGCGGCCAGACTGCTGCCGACTCTGCCCGCGGCGCCCGGACGGTTGTCAACCGTGACAGGCTGGCCCAATTGGCGGCTGATGACGGGTGCCAGCTGGCGCGCCAGCGAGTCGGCGGCTGATCCGCCCGAAGCGCTGGGCACGATCCAGCGGATCGGCTGATTCGGCCATGCAGTGGCTGAGCAAGCCAGCAGGGGGAGCATTGTCGCCAGCAGCCAGGTGAGGGCGCGCGCTGAACCTTTCCGCGGCCATGCCGCAGCTTCAGGCCGCAAGATTTCGCGTATCAAACGATGTCAGTGCAATGCAGATCGAAGGGTCGGCCGAGTCGCCTGTCCTCGAAAAATCGTTGCAAGGTTTCGCGCACGGTCCGGAATGCCAACTCCTCCCAGGGAATTTCATGTTCATGGAAGAGTTTGGCTTCGAGCGATTCGGGGCCCGGGTTGAATACCGGCGAGAGCAGTTTTGCCCGGTAATAAAAATGGATCTGACCGACCCTGACCACGTTCATCATGCAGTAGAGCGGCTGCAGTTCAATCTGCGCGCCGGCTTCTTCATCGGTCTCGCGCTGCGCGCCCTCGGCTGCGGATTCGCCCAGTTCGAGAAAACCGGCCGGCAGCGTCCAGAAACCATGGCGCGGCGAAATCGCCCGCTTGCACAGCAGCACCTGTTCACCCCAGACCGGCAAGGTGCCGACCACATTGAGCGGGTTTTCGTAGTGGATGGTGGCGCAGACCGTGCAGGTGGCGCGCTCGCGGTTGTCGTCAGCGGGCACCGAGTAGGTGACCGCCGCGCCGCAGGAAGGACAAAATTTGAAACGACGATTGATCCACATCGGCGCAGTGTAGCCTTAGGGATGCTCTGCATAACCCCCTCACGGCTTGTGCCAGCCCGGCCTCGGGCGGTCTGCGGCGTTGCATTTATTGCCAATAGCACGCGCTATTGGCCGCAAAATGCGCCTTGCATCCCTTCCCGATCCGCGCTGCACACACTCGCGAATGAGTTATGCAGAGCATCCTTAGCCTATGGCATCATCGCGCCCATGGAATTGTTCAGCTACTTTCGCTCGTCGGCCTCCTATCGTGTGCGCATTGCGCTGGCATTGAAGGGGCTGGATTACGACTACCGCGCAGTTCATCTGGCCAAGAATGAGCAGTTGGGCGATGTCTATGCCTCGGCTTCGTTTTCCAGGCTGGTGCCGCTGCTGCGTGATGGTGATGATCAGGCGATCAGCCAGTCGCTGGCGATCATTGAATATCTGGATGAAATCCATCCCGAGCCACCGCTGCTGCCGCCGGACCCATTCGGCCGCGCTCAGGTGAGGGCGCTGGCGCTGGACATTGCTTGCGAAATTCACCCCTTGAACAATCTGCGCGTGCTGCGTTATCTGGTCAAGGAAATGGGTGTTGACGATGACAGCAAGAACCGCTGGTACCGGCATTGGGTTGAATCCGGCCTGGAGCCGGTCGAACAACGACTCTTGCTTCATGCCGGGAAATTCTGTTTTGGTGATCAGCCTAGCCTGGCCGACTGCGCGCTGGTGCCGCAGATCTTCAACGCCCAGCGCTTTGATTGCCGGCTCGATCATCTGCCCGAGGTGATGCGCGTGTTTGACAACTGCATGGCGCTCGACGCCTTTGCCAATTCGCAGCCTTCGGCCTGCCCTGACGCTGAATGACGGGGCCGCTGCAGCCGCCGCCCGATGCCTTGATTCACCCTGATTGGCTGCGCCCGGACTGGGACCTGCCCCATGTACGCGCCTTCATGACGACCCGTTCAGGCGGCTACAGCCAAGGCATTCATGCGAGCATGAATGTCGGGCTGGCGGTGCAGGACGATGCTGGCACGGTGGCAAGAAATCGGGCCCTGGTCAGCGCAGCGCTTGGCGCGACGGCTGTTTTCGGGCCGCAGGTCCATGGCATTCAGGTGCTGCGCTTGCGCGCTGAACATGGCCTGCCCGGTACCTTGCTACCCGAGGTCGATGCCTATGTCTCGACCTTGCCGGGCCTCGGCGTGGCGATCCAGGTGGCCGATTGCTTGCCGGTGCTGTTTGCGGCGCCGCGCGGCGTTGCCGGTGCCCATGCCGGCTGGCGCGGACTGTCCGCCGGGGTGCTCGAAAACACGGTGGCTGAGTTATGCGCTGCAGCCGATTGCCAGCCTGCCGACCTGCGGGCCTGGATGGGGGCCTGCATCGGCAAGGATGCCTTCGAGGTGGGTGCCGATGTGCTGGCGGCCTTTGGTGCTGACGAACGTGATTTTTTCGTTTATCGGCCCAACTCAGCGGGCGAGCCGCGCTGGCGCGCCGACCTGGTCGGCCTGGCACGGCGCCGGCTACAGGCCTTGGGGCTTGAATCGATCAGCGGCGGACATTGGTGCACGCTGAGCGACAGCTCAAGGTTCTTTTCCTACCGGCAATCCCGGCTCGGCGGGCGCATGGTCGCTGCCATCGCCCTGGTCTGAAGCCTGCAGTTCGGCCTCGCGCCTGGCCATGCGCCGCCGCCCTGTGCCCATCACATAAACGAGGATGGAGATCGGCAGCAGGCCGTAAAGGATGAAGGTGATGATCGCGCCGAGAACGCTGCCCTGACTGCTGGTCGCTTCGGCCAAAGCCATCAACAAGGCCACATAGAACCAGGCGATCGCAATCAGGTACATGGGCTGTCATCCAACGGTAAGTTCGGCCACCGATAATATCTGGATGGGAAACCGTGCAGATTCCAGCTCATTGTTCTGCGAGTCATGGCCCACTGACCGATGATCGCCGCAGCCGGTAAATTGTTCAATTGTTCCAGGAACCCGATGACAAGAAAAACCAAAGCTCCAGCCAATGCCGATGCCCAAGCCAAGGCTGATGCAGGTGTAGCCGGCATGGCCGCAGGTCTTGGCGATATGTTCAAGTCGATGAACTTGCAGAATTTGCCGACCATTCCGACCAATGCCTTTACCGAACTGCAGGCTGAATATCTGAAGCAGGCCACGGCCTTGTGGAATTCATCGCTGCATATCGGCAATGCCGAGCCAGTCAAACCACTCGCCGACCGGCGTTTTGCCAACCCGGCCTGGAGTGCCAATCCGGCCAGCGCTTTCATGGCACAGCTTTATTTGCTCAATGCCCAGACCTTGCAACAGATGGCCGACAAGGTCGAGGGCGAGGACAAGGCGCGCCAGCGCATCCGCTTTGCCGTGCAGCAATTCATTGATGCAGCTTCGCCGAGCAATTTTCTGGCGCTGAACCCGGAAGCGCAGCGCCTGGCCCTGGAGACCAAGGGCGAAAGCCTGTCCAAGGGCCTGCAGCAGCTTTGGTCAGATGTGCAGCAGGGCCATTTGTCGATCACCGACGAGAGTGCTTTCGAGGTCGGCCGCAATGTGGCGACGACAGCCGGCGACATCGTTTTCGAGAACGAGTATTTCCAGCTGATCGAGTACAAGCCTTTGACAGCCCAGGTGCATCAGCGGCCCTTCTTGATGGTGCCGCCTTGCATCAACAAGTACTACATCCTCGACCTGCAGCCCGACAACTCGGTGATCCGCTATGCGGTGTCGCAGGGCCACCGGGTGTTCGTCATCAGTTGGCGCAACCCGGATGAAACATGTGCCGCCTGGACCTGGGACGAGTACATCGAGAACGCCGCGATCAAGGCGATTTCGGTGGTGCAGGAAATCAGCGGCGCCAAGACCATCGATATGCTGGGGTTTTGTGTCGGGGGCACGATTCTGGCCACCGCGCTGGCGGTGTTGGCGGCCAGGGGCGAGCAGCCGGCCGAAAGCGTCACGCTGCTGACTTCGCTGATCGACTTTTCGAGCAACGGCATCCTGGACCTGTTCGTCGACGAGCAGATGGTGCAGATGCGCGAGAGCACGATCGGTGCGCAAGCGCCGAAAGGACCGGGTCTGCTGAAGGGACAGGAACTGGGCACGACCTTCAGCTTTTTGCGGCCGAACGATCTGGTCTGGAACTATGTGGTCGGCAATTACCTCAAAGGCGAGGCGCCAGCGCCTTTCGACCTGCTGTATTGGAACGGTGATTCGACCAATATGTCGGGGCCGATGTACTGCTGGTATCTGCGCCATACCTATTTGCAGAACGAGCTGAAGGTCCCGGGCCGCCTGACCATCTGCGGGGAAAAGGTCGACCTTGGCAAGATCAAGGCGCCGTTCTACATCTACGGTTCGCGTGAAGACCATATCGTGCCTTGGGAAGGCGCTTACCGTTCGACGCAGATCTTCAAAGGCAAGAAGCGCTTCGTCCTGGGCGCTTCGGGTCATATCGCCGGCGTCATCAACCCGCCCGCCAAGAACAAGCGCAGCCATTGGATCAACGAGGCTGCCACGCTGCCGGCGACTGCCGAGGCGTGGCTGGAAAACGCCACCGAGCACAAGGGCAGTTGGTGGACCGATTGGGCGCAATGGCTGGCCTCCCATGCGGGCCCGATGGTGGCTGCGCCCAAGACGCCAGGCAGCCGCAAGTACAAGGCGATCGAGCCAGCGCCCGGTCGCTATGTGAAGCAAAAAGCCTGAATCAGTTTCAGGCCTTGTAGGCATCGAGTTGATTTCTGGCAAGACCCCTTGGCAAACCCCGCTTGACGGTTGGACCGGCATGGCGGAGGCTCGGGGCGCAAGGACTTGAAGTCTGCAGCGAAGAGCGCTAAACCATTTATCAGCAGCATCGAGCCATGGAGGCAGAGGAGATCTTATGAGTCAGAAAATTGCATATGTAACCGGCGGCATGGGTGGCATCGGAACCTCGATGTGCCAGCGCTTGCATACCGAGGGTTTCAAGGTCATCGCAGGTTGCGGCCCGAGCCGTGACTTCGACAAATGGCTGGCGGAACAGGCGGCGTTGGGCTACCAGTTCTACGCTTCGGTCGGCAATGTGGCCGATTGGGATTCGACGGTGGCTGCATTCGCCAAGGTCAAGGCCGAGCATGGCCCGATCGACGTCTTGGTCAACAACGCCGGCATCACCCGTGACGGCATGTTCCGCAAGATGAGCCGCGCTGATTGGGATGCGGTGATGAACACCAACCTGAACAGCATGTTCAACGTCACCAAGCAGGTGATCGAAGACATGCTCGATCGTGGCTGGGGCCGGATCATCAATATCTCATCGGTCAACGGTGCCAAGGGCCAATTCGGTCAGACCAATTATTCGGCTGCCAAGGCCGGCATGCATGGCTTCACAATGGCGCTGGCCCAGGAAGTTGCCAGCAAGGGCGTGACCGTCAACACGGTAAGCCCGGGCTATATCGGCACCGACATGGTCAAGGCGATCCGCCCTGACGTGCTGGACAAGATCGTTGCGACGATTCCGGTCAAGCGCCTGGGCACTCCCGAGGAAATCGCCTCGATCGTCGCCTGGCTGGCCGGCAACGATTCGGGCTTCTCCACCGGCGCCGAATTCGCCTGCAACGGCGGATTGCACATGGGGTGATTTGGGACAACCAGCAGCCCTGCGGCTGCTGGCTCGCCCAAATCACGCTGCGAGCTTGCAAGCTCGCGGCCGGGGAGATTTGGGACCG
>JBIKPD010000207.1:0-6911 GCA_044357665.1 Roseateles sp.
GCTGCTTCGACTGGCAGGCGATGTTTGCCGACGATGCCTACACCTGGCATGCGAAGGAACTCGGCGCCTGGTACTGGGACGACCCGGCCAAGATCGCCGCGCAAAGCCCGCACAGCTTTGCCCAGCATATGCAGACGCCGACCCTGGTGATCCACGGCGCGATGGACTACCGCGTGCCCGATGCGCAGGGTCTGGCTTACTACAACACCTTGAAGGCGCTGCAGGTCGATGCGCGCCTGCTCTGGTACCCGGATGAAAACCACTGGATCCTGAAGCCGCAGAACAGCCGGCAGTGGTATGGCGAGTACTTTGCCTGGCTCAAAAAATATGATCCGGCGGCAAAGGTCAAGACCCAGAGCTGAACCACGCGACGCAGCGGCGACGTGGATAATCGAGTGATCCACTTCTCCCCAAGCCTTCCATGCTGATCAAATTCTTCTACACCCTGCGCGCGGCCAAGTTGCCGGTCTCGGTCGGGGAATTTCTGGCCCTGCTTGAAGGCCTGAAGGCCGGCGTGATCGGTGCCGAAGGTGCGGCTTCGGTCGATGATTTCTATTACCTCGCGCGCACCACGCTGGTCAAGAACGAAACGCTGTACGACAAGTTCGACCGCGCTTTTTCGGCCTATTTCAAGGGCGTCGAGCTGCTGACCGACTTCAGCAAGGATGTGCCGCTGGAATGGCTGCGCAAGCATCTGGAACTGGAGCTGACGCCCGAGCAAAAAGCGCAGATCGAAAAGCTCGGCTGGGACGAGCTGATGGCGACCCTCAAAAAGCGCTTCGAGGAACAGAAGGAACGCCACGAAGGCGGATCGAAATGGATCGGCACCGGCGGCACCAGCCCCTTCGGGCATAGCGGCTACAACCCGCAAGGCATACGCATCGGCGGCGCCAGCAAGAACAAGAGCGCGGTGAAGGTCTGGGAGCAGCGGGCCTACAAGGATTACGACGACAACCTTGAGCTCGGCACGCGCAATATCCAGGTGGCGCTGCGCCGTCTGCGGCGCTTTGCCCGCGAAGGCTCGGAGCTCGAGCTCGACCTCGACGACACCATCCACAAAACCGCCGCCAATGCCGGCATGCTCGACATCCGCATGGTGCCCGAGCGCCACAACAAGGTCAAAGTGCTGCTCTTGATGGATGTCGGCGGCACGATGGACGAGCATATCCACCGGGTCGAGGAATTGTTCTCGGCCGCCAAAAGCCAGTTCAAGCATCTGGAGTTCTATTACTTCCACAACTGCGTCTATGACTTCATGTGGAGGAACAACCGCCGCCGCTTCGCCGAGAAATTCTCCACCTGGGACATCATCCGCAAGTACAACCGCGACTACAAACTGATCTTTGTCGGCGACGCGACGATGAGCCCGTACGAGATCCTGCAGCCGGGCGGCAGCGTCGAGTACAACAACGAGGAAACCGGTGCCGAATGGCTGCAACGGCTGCTCAATGCTTTCCCCAAACATGCCTGGATCAACCCCGAGCCACAGGGCGTCTGGCAATACCGGCAGAGCATCGCGCTGATCCAGCAACTGGTGCATCAGCGCATGCACCCGTTGACGCTGGCCGGCCTTGAATCTGCGATGCGCAGCCTGAGCAAATGAAACCTGCATGGCATCTGGGCAAAGCCCTGGTGCAAAGTGTTTTTCTGGGTTTGACAGCGCTGGCTTTGGGAGGCTGCGCCAGCCTGGCCGAGATGTTCCCCGGCGCCACAGCAGCCCGAGCAGCGCCACAAGCCACGCAGGTCGCCGCATACCAGTTGGAAGTGCAAGCGCCGCCGGCACTGCGGACGCTGCTGCTGGCCCACCTCGATCTGGCGCGCTATGCGCCGGCCGACCAGCAGGTCAGCGCGCAGGAACTCGGCCGCCTGGCCGCGGCAGCACCGCAACAGGCCCGCGAACTGCTCGAAACCGAGGGCTATTTCAACCCGCAGGTGACGGTCAACCTCGGCCGCGAACTGCCGGCCAAGGTCACCCTGAGCTTGATTCCCGGCCCTCAAGCCAAGGTCTCGAGCCACAGCTTGAACTTTGCCGGCGCGATCGAGTCGCCACAAACAAGCAGCGGCTTGCGCCAGCGACTGCTGAACCAATGGCCGATGCAGCCAGGCCATCTGTTTACCCAGAAGGCCTGGGCTGAGGCCAAGACGGGCTTGCTGAATCAGGCCAGGGCCCAGGGTTATCCGCTGGCCCATTGGGCCGCGACAGCCGCCCAGGTCAGGACTGAAAGCAATAGCGTCGAGCTGACCCTGCTGCTCGACAGCGGCCCCCTGGTCAGGCTGGGCGAATTGCAGATCGAAGGGCTGGTGCAGCAACCGCGCAGCAGCGTCGAACGCCTGACGGGCTTCGAGACCGGCGCGCCTTACACCGAGAAGGCGCTGCTCGACTTTCAGGAGCGTCTGATCAAGACCACGCTGTTTGACCGGGTCAGCGTCGACATCCAGCCACAGGCTGCCACTGCTGAAGCCACGCCGGTATCGGTGCGCCTGCATGAAGCGCCCTTGCAGCAAGCGACCTTGAGCCTGGGCTATCAGTCGAGCACCGGCCCGCGTATCGGCGGCGACTATCTGAACCGGCATCCCTTCGGTCTGGATATGCGCTCGCGCTTCAAGCTCAACCTGGGTCAGGACAAGAAAACCGCCGACCTGGAACTGAGCTCGCACCCGCAAGCCGATATGCAGCGCAATCTGGCGTCTGTGGCGGTCGAGCAGCTCACCATCGCCGAGAAGGTCACGCTGAACCTGCGCGCGCGGCTGGGCCGCATCCGCGAAACCGACAGCCAGGATCACCTCTATTACCTCGAAACATTGCGGGCGCGCGAAACCGATCCGCAGGGTCAGGTGACGGCCGGCGCGATCTCGGCCAATAGCCAATGGACCCGGCGCCGGCTCGACAGCCTGCTGCTGCCCACCGAGGGCTATGCCGCCAGCCTGCTGGTAGGCCTGGGTCGGGCCGACAACTCGGTGGCCAGCAGCGGCCTGTTCGGGCAAGCCCATGCCAAGCTCTATGCCTACAAAGCCTTCGCTGGCGGCTGGTGGGGCAGCGCTCGCACCGAATGGGCGCAGGTCTTTGCGGCCGACCCGATCGGGCTGCCCGAGGCGTTGCGCTTTCGCGCGGGTGGCGACGAATCGGTGCGCGGCCATGGCCAGGGGGATCTCGGCCCGACCGACGCCGATGGCAACCCGACCGGTGGCCGGGTGCTGTGGACCGGCAGCGTCGAGCTGGCCCACGCGCTGACGGCGGACATGCCCAATTTGCTCGGCGCGGCCTTCTTCGATGCCGGTCAGGCCGCCAGCGGCTGGCGCGGCTTCAAGCCGGTTCACGCCTATGGCCTGGGCCTGCGCTACCGCAGCCCGCTGGGCACGATGAAGCTCGATCTGGCCCGCGCGCCTGAGTTGCAGCGCTGGCGCATTCACTTCACCCTTGGCGTGGCCATGTGAAGCAAGAACCTGACAAGGCCAAAGCCAAGTTATACGGCCGCCGCGCCGCGCTGCTGGCGCTGCCGGCTTTACTCGGCGCTGCCTTGCTGGTCTTGCTTGCCTTCACCTGGACCATCGGCACGGCCTTAGGCACGCAGTGGCTGCTGCGGCAAGTGCCGGGGCTGCAGGTCGAAGCGCCCCAAGGCAGGTTGCTTGGCGACTTCTCGGCCCAGCGTCTCGCCTGGTCCGGGCCGGCCGGCAAGGTCGACATCCAGGGCCTGCAATGGCAGGGCCTGAGCCTGGCCTGGAACCGTCAGGCGGCGCTGTGGGTCGATCTGAAGTTGCAAAAACTGCAAGCCGATCGCCTGCAAGTGCAATGGCCGAGCGACGACAGCCCCAGCAGCCCGCCGCCGCAACTCAGCACGCCGCTGGGCCTGCATATCGCCGCCGTGCAGATCGGCGAGTTGGCGCTGCCTGCACTGAGCGCCAAGCCGGTCAAGGCCCTGAAGGCCAGCCTCGAAATCAATGCCGGGCCCAAGCTGCCGCATCAGCTGCGGGTCCAGCAACTGAATTGGGACTTGCTGCAATTGCAGGGCCAGGCCAGCGTCGCCAGCCAGGGCGCGATGAGCGTGGCCGCAGCCTTGACGGTCAAGTCGGCGCCGGGCAACGCTGCGCCTTGGTCAGCAACGATCTTGCTCGACGGTCCCTTGCAGCAGGTCGATCTGCAGGCGACGCTGAGCTCAAAAGATCAGTCGCTCAAAGCCGCCGCCCGGCTGCTGCCCTTTGCCAATTGGCCGCTGCAAAGCCTGCAGGCCAGCACCGAGGGCTTGAACCTGGCTGCCTTGCTGTCCGGCGCGCCGATGACTGCGTTGACCGGCCAGGCCAAGCTGCTGGCGCCGCCCGACCCGGCCGCGCCGCTGCAGATCAAGGCGGAGCTGAGCAACAAGGCAGCGGGCCGCTGGAACGAGCAGCGCCTGCCGCTGCGGCAGCTGGCACTCGATGTCGACTACAGCCGCGCCACCGCCGCGCTGCAAATCCGCCAGCTCGACCTGCTGCTGGGTAGCGCCGCCGCACCGGCAGGCAGGCTGCGAGCCATTGGGGCAAGTGCTGCCGACAGCGGCAGCCAGCTGTCGATCGCGCTGGAAGATCTGGACAGCACCGGCCTCGATCAGCGCCTGATCCGGCTCAGCGCTGGCGGCAAGCTGCAATTGAGCAGCGCAGCGCCGCTGGATAAATTCACCGCTGCGCCGCTGCAACTTCAGGCCGATCTGAAAGGCCGGCTGCAGCGCCAGGGTCGCGACACGCCGATCAAACTGCAGGCCCAAGCCTTGCTGGGCTATGGTGCGGAGCTGCTCAAGCTGCAGCTGCGGTCGCTGCAACTGCAGGCCGAAGGCGCGCAGCTCGACGCCAGCGGCGAATTCGCGCTCAAGCCCGGGCAGTTGAGGCAGGGCTGGCAAGCCAACAGCGAGCTGCGCTTGCAGGTGCAGGACCTGCGCCGCTTCTGGCCGGGCGCCAAGGGCAGCGCCTGGCAGGCCGCACCCCTCGAGGCACTACTGCAGACCCGCTTGCGGGCCGACCCGGCGTCGCCGGCAGCGCCGCAAGGAACCGCGCGCTTGCAGTTGCTGCCGGGCCGCCTGGCCGGCTTGCCGGTCAGCGCCGATCTGCAATACCAGCGTGAATCGGGTCTGCCACAGTTGAGCGGATCACTGCGGGCAGGCGACAACCAGGTCGAACTGAAAAGCAGCTTGAGCGCCGACTTGAGCAATGACCTCAACCTCGACCTGCAACTGCAAGCGCCGCGGCTGGCCGGCTTGCAGCCGCTGCTCGACGCCATTGCCCCGCAGTTGCAGATCCAGGGCAGCTTGCAAGGCAAGGCCAGCCTGAAAGCCAGACCGGACGGTGCAGGTGCCCAGGACTGGTCCTGGCATAGCCTGGCCGAGCTGCAAGCCAAGGCCTTGCGGATCGAGCTGGCCGGGGCCATAACGCAAATCGGCCAGGCCAATTGGCAAGGGGAGCTGGGCAGCGAGCGCGCGGCACCGCTGCTGAGCAGCCTGAAGCTCGAGCAATTCAGCCAGGGCCGACTCAAGCTGCAAGACGCTTCGCTGAGCCTCAAGGGCAGTTGGGCGCAACACCAGCTGCTGGCGCAGGCCAACGCTGACTGGCTCATGCCGGCGGCATTGACCCCCGGCCGGCCAGGCCAGCGCGCGCAAGGCCCGCTGAGCCTGAGCCTGCAAGGCGCGCTCGACGGCAACCCCGCGCTGGCTTGGCGCGAAGGCCTGCAATGGCATCTCAGCGCGATCCAGATGCTGGCAAGGCCACAAGACCCGGCCATGGCGCCTTGGCTTAATGCCAGCGACCTGAGCGCCGAACTGGTCTGGTCGCCGCAGCGCCAGAAGGCCTGGCTCAACCCCGGCCGCGTCGAGGTGGCTGGCGCTGGCCTGCAATGGCAGCAGCTCCGATGGGACGATGGCCGGCTGGCCCTCGACGCCAAGCTCGAGCCGCTGGCCCTGGCGCCGCTGCTGCAGCGCTGGCAAAAGGATTTCGGCTGGGGCGGTGATCTGATCATCGGCGGCGAAGTTCATCTGAGCATGCAGCCTGAACTGAAGCTGGCTTTGTCACTGCAGCGCCGCAGCGGCGATCTGAACCTGACCGAGGACCGGCAGCAATTGAACCTGGGCGTCAGCGAGCTGAGCCTGGATCTGCAAGGCAGCCCCGGCCTTTGGCAACTGCGCCAGAGGCTGGCGGGCAGCAGCCTGGGTACAGTTTCCGCTGACATCAGCGCGCGCAATGCCGCCACCTGGCCGGATGCCAGCTCAAGGCTGGAAGGCTCGCTGGAAGCCAGCGTTGCCAAGCTCAGCCAATGGGGCGCCTGGTTGCCGGCCGGCTGGCGCGTCGGCGGCAATCTCTTTGCCAAGCTCGCTTTGGGCGGCCAGCTTGGCGCGCCCGAGATCACCGGCCGAGCCGGCGGCGCCGAGCTGGTCTTGCGCAACCCCTTGCTGGGCATCGCCGTCGATCAGGGCGAATTTGCCCTGCAGTTGAACGGCAGCACGGCCTTGCTCGAGCGCCTGGAAGCTCATGCCGGCCAAGGCAAAATCCGCGCCACCGGACAGCTGGCCCTGGGCGCCACGCCGCATGCCGAGCTGGCGCTGAGCGCCGAACAATTCGGCCTGCTGAGCCGGGTCGACCAGCGCCTGAGCTTGAGCGGCAAGATGCAATTGCAACTGAGCCAGGCGGCCATCGACCTGCAAGGGCGGCTCAGCGTCGACGAAGGCCTGTTCGACTTTTCGCGCGGCAACGCCCCGCAGCTTGACGAGGATGTGGTCGTCTTGCGCCCGCAGACCAGCCGCGCCGCCCTCACCGGCAAGGCTACCTCCAAGCAGGCCATCAAGCTCAAGCTGAACATCGCGCTGGGCGAAAAATTGCGGCTGCGCGGCCATGGCATCGACACCTTGCTGCGCGGCGATCTGCTGCTGGCGCAAGCCCAATCAGCGCTGGCG
>JBIKPD010000029.1:0-22057 GCA_044357665.1 Roseateles sp.
ACGGTGGGCTCATAGAAGTTGCCTGGCTCGTCCAGCCGGCGGCCGCCGCTGCGCAGCTTGGCATGGTGGCGTTCGGCATCGGCCAGATTGGCTTCCATCGCGGCGCTGCGCCGCGGGTTGGCCAGCGAGCCCATGGTCACGCTGCTGTCCAGACCGTTGCCGACCTTCAGCAACTTGGCATGGGCGACGAACTGCTCGACGAACTGCTCATAGATGCCTTCCTGCACCAAAAAGCGGGTCGGTGAAATGCAGACCTGGCCGGCGTTGCGGAACTTGCTGGCGACCATCGCCTTGGCTGCAGCAGTTGCATCGGCGTCGTCGAAGATGATCACTGGCGCATGACCGCCGAGCTCCATCGTCATACGCTTCATATGCTGGCCGGCGATCGCCGCCAATTGCTTGCCGACCACGGTCGAGCCGGTGAACGAGATCTTGCGGATCACCGGATGCGGGATCAGGTAGGACGAGATTTCCGCCGGGTCACCGTAGACCAGGTTGACGCTGCCGGGCAGCACGCCGGCGTCGGCAAAAACGCGAATCAGCTCGGCCGGGGAGGCCGGTGTTTCCTCGGGCGCCTTGACGATGATCGAGCAACCGGCAGCCAGTGCGGCTGACAGCTTGCGAACGATCTGGTTGACCGGGAAGTTCCAGGGCGTAAAAGCCGCCACCGGGCCGACCGGTTCTTTCACCACCAGCTGGTAAACGCCCTCGGCGCGGGCCGGGATTACCCGGCCATAAGCGCGCCGGCCTTCTTCGGCAAACCAGTCGATCGTGTCGGCACCGCTCAGGACCTCCATCCTGGCTTCGGCCAGCGGCTTGCCCTGTTCCATCGTCATGCAGCGGGCGACCAGGTCGACCCGTTCGCGCAGCAGTTGCGCGGCGCGGCGCATGATCTTGTAGCGCTCGAAAGCCGAGACCCGGCGCCAGGCGGCGAAGCCGCGTTCGGCGGCTGACAGAGCGTCGTCCAGGTCAGCAATGGAGGCGTAAGCGACATGGCCGATGACTTCGCCGGTCGCAGGGTTGCGTACCGGCAGATTGCGGTCGCCGCTGGCATTGCGCCAGACACCGTCGATATAGAGTTGTGTGTTCGGGTAATGGGTCATTGTCTGCTCAGGGATGGGAACTTCGGTTTACGGTGGCGCGGCAGTCTTCGATCACCATGGCTGCGCCTTTCTCGCCGATCATGATCGTAGCCGCATTGGTGTTGGTCGATGTCATGCGCGGCATCACCGAGGCATCGATCACGCGCAGGCGCTCGACGCCGCGCACCCGCAGCCTTGAGTCGACCACCGAGCCCTCATCGCCACCCATGCGGCAACTGCCGCTGGGGTGGAAGACGGTGCCGCCCTTGTTGCGGGCGAAGGCCTCAAGCGCTGCGGCAGTTTGCACTCCGTTGCCCGGCATATATTCCTCGCCGGTGACGAGATCCCGGAACGCCGGTGCGGCATAGATGTCGCGCAGCATGCGCAGGCCCGAGACCAGCACTTTTGCGTCCTGCGGATTTTGCAGGTAGTTGGCCTCGATGCGCGGCAGTTGAAACGGGTCGGCGCTGCGAATCTGCACGCTGCCGCTCGACAAAGGCCGGCATTGCGTCACTGACGCAGAGAAGCCCGAGAAGCGGTGCAGCGGGTCACCCGGCTTGTCGACCGACAAGGGCATCACGTTGAACAGCAGGTCAGGGCGGCCGCCCTGGGCATGCTCGCTGCAGGCCAGACCGCCGACCTGACCGGCACCGACCGTCAACGGGCCGCGCTGCTGCAGCAACCATTGCGCACCCATCTGCAGCAGCCGCAAGGGCCGGCGCATATCGTCGTTGAGCGAGCGCGGCTGCTTCAGCTTGACGATCACCCTGGCCTGGTAATGGTCCTGCAGATTGGCGCCGACTTCCGGGGCGTCGGCCTTCAGCCTGATGCCATGCTGGCGCAGCAAGGCGGCCGGGCCGATGCCCGACAACTGCAGCAGTTGCGGCGACTGCAGCGCCCCGGCGGCCAGCAGTACTTCGCTGTCGGCACGTGTTTCGCATAGCTTGTTCCCTTGACGCCATTCGACGCCGACGGCACGACCCTGCTCGATCAGCACCTTCGTGGCATGAGCGCCAGTGGCCACGACCAGATTGGGGCGTTGGCGCACCGGGCTGAGGAAGGCCGTGCCGGCATCGCTGCGCCAATGGCCGCTCAGCGTCAGCTGGTAACGGCCAACGCCGGCGGACTGTGCGCCATTGAAATCGTCGGTGCGCGGATGGCCGGCCTGCGCGGCAGCGTCCAGCCAGGCTTGGCAATAGGGGTGGTCATTGCGCAGGTCTGACACGCCGAGCTCGCCGCCCGCACCGTGGAACTCGCTCTCGCCGCCTTCATAGCGCTCGGAACGCTTGAACCAGGGCAGCAGTTCGCGGTAACTCCAGCCCTGCGCGCCCAGCCTGGCCCAATCGTCGAAATCCTGCGGCTGGCCGCGGATATAGAGCAGGCCGTTGATCGCGCTGGAGCCGCCGAGCAAGCGGCCGCGCGGCCAGACCATCTCGCGGTCACCGGTGCTGGCCTGCGGCTCGAGCGGGAATTGCCATGAAAAGCGCGGGTCGTAGATGGTGCGGAAATAACCGACCGGCAGGCGCAGCCAGAAATTGCGCGACGCACCGCCGGCCTCGAGCAACAGCACCCGGCAGGTCGGATCCGCGCTGAGGCGGTTGGCCAGCACGCAGCCGGCCGAACCGGCGCCGACGATGATGTAGTCGAAGCCGTCGGTCACCCGCTCAGCCTTTCACCGTCTGCATGAACAGCTGCGGGTCGAAGTATTTCGAAGCCGGCACCGGGTTGGCGATATTGCCGGCCTGGACGAAGAAGTCGGTCACCTGCTGCAGCCAGCGGGTCACCGTGCCATCGGCATATTTGGCCCGCCATTGGGCTGATGAGTAATATTTCGACTGCTTGAACTGCTCCTTGAACTCGGCCAGCGGCACATCCTTGTATTGGGTCTTCTGCAGCATCTCGGCCGCCGCGTCGAGATTGGCCACGATCGCATCGTTGGCCTCGGTCCAGGCCGCCACCAACTGGGCCAGCGCTGGCTTGTTCTTCTCGTAGAAATCGTTGCTGGCGGCCCAGCCGCCCATGATGGCGGCCTGCGGGTAATAGGCCGAGGCGTCGACCAGCTTGCGCGCGTTGGGCACCTTCTGCTTGACGATGGTGTCAAACGGAACCCAGAGCGCCACTGCCGGCACCGCACCCGAGATGAAGGAGGTCACCGCTTCGGCCATGCGCTGATTGACCAGTTGCACATCCTTGACCGGGTCGAGATTGGCCGAGCGCAGCGCGCGGTCGAGGAACACATGGGCGGTGGTGCCGGTGGTGGTGGAAATCTGCTTGCCCTTCAGGTCGGCAATCGTCTTGATCGAGTCGTCGCGCACCCACAACTGGGCGGTGGCGTATTCGATGTTGTTGATCAGGAAGACTTTGCCCTGGCCGCGGGCCGGGAAGTTGGACACCACCGCGCCGGTCGAGAGTACGTCGAGGCTGCCGCCGATCATGGCCTGGAACAGCTCGAGCCCGGTGGTGAACTGGATCAGCTCGAGGTCGAGCCCGCGCTTGGCAAAGCTGCCCATCTGTTGGCCGATATGGATCTGCCCGTCGACTGCCGGCGTGTGCAAATAGCCGACGCGCATTTTGGTGCGGGGCTGTGCTTGGGTGCTCAAGCCGATGCCGGCCAATGCGCTGCCGGTTGCGGCCTGGATCAGGGTTCTGCGTTGTATCGTCATCTTCTGTCTCCTGCTGGGGTTGGGGTAATCAAGCGGTGCTGCGGACGGCCTGGCGGGCCTGAATTTCATATTCCTGCATCACCAAGGCGTGGATCTCGGTGCGCAGGGCGGCAAAGCGCGGGTCGGCATGGACCGACTCGGCGCGCGGATAGCCAAAAGGTATGTCGAATACCTTGAGGATTCGCGCCGGTCTGGCGGTGACGACGACGATGCGCGACGACAAATAGATCGCCTCGTCGACCGAATGGGTGATCAAGAGCACGGTCTTGCCCTCGGCCTGCAGAACCTGCAGCAGCAAGTCCTGCATCGCGCTGCGCGTCTGCGCGTCGAGCGCGCCGAACGGTTCGTCCATCAACAGGAACTGCGGCTTGACCGCATAGGCCCGCGCCAGCGCCAAGCGCTGGCGCATGCCGCCCGACAGATGTTTGGGGTGATGGTCGGCAAAGTCAGCCAGGCCCATCAAGGCCAGATAGCGCTGCACGATCACCTCGCGCTCCGGCGCTGGCACCCGACCCGAGGCCAGGCGCAGGCCGAATTCGATATTGCCGCGCACCGTCAGCCAAGGGAAGACGCCATATTCCTGGAAGATCACGCCGCGGTCCTGGCCGGGGCCGGTGATCGGGCGGCCGTCGAGCAGCACGCGACCCCGGCTGGGCAGCACGAAGCCACCGAGCAGATTCATCAAGGTCGTCTTGCCGCAACCCGAGGGGCCGATGATCGAGACAAATTCGCCCTGTGCGATCTGCAGGTCGACGCCGTCGATCACCCGCATCGCGCCGCTGGCGGTGGGGAAGTCGACGCCGACGCCTTCGAAGCGGACGCGCGTGGCGGGCAGGGGGCTGCTCATGCGAGACGGTCCTGCCAGGCCACCAGGCGCTGGCTCGCGGCACGCAGCAGCATGTCCATCAGTAGCGCGATCAGACCGATGCAGATGATGCCGACATAGACGGTGTCGAGCTGGAAGAATGACGAAGCATGCTGGATCAGCGCGCCCAGACCCTGTTGCGCGGCAATCAGCTCCGACGCCACCAAGGTGGCCCAGGCCACACCGAGCGCGACGCGGATCGAGGTGAGGATATGCGGCAGCGTCAGCGGCACGATCACCCGGGCGAAAATTTCCAGATCGCTGGCGCCCAGCGTTCGCGCCACCCGCACATAGATCGGGCTGATCTGGGCAATGCCTTCGTACATCACGATCACGGCGGCGAAGAACGAGGCATAGAACAGGATCACCGTCTTGGCCAGTTCACCGATGCCGAAATAGACGATCACCAAAGGGATCAGGGCGATTGGCGGCAGAGCGCGGAAGAAGTTGATCACCGGGTCGGCAAAGCTGCGCAAACCGCGGTACCAGCCCAGGCAGAAGCCGACCGGCACCGCCGCCGAAACGCCCAGGGCCACGCCGATGAAGACGCGGCGGGTCGACATCCACATGTCCAGACCGAGTCGATCGCCGGCCAGCGCCAGGAAGCGCTCGAACACCTCATGCGGCGTGGGTACCAGCGCCGGATTGACCCAGCCGCTGGCACGCACGCCGTACCACAGGGCGACGATCACGGCCCAGGGCGCGAGGACCAGCAACGGCCTGACCAAGCGCAGCGGCAACGAAGGGGTGGACATGGTCAGCTTGTATTGGGTTGGCTTCAAACGTACTATATGCCATACGTTTATACCTTATGCCGATGAAACCTGTCCATCCAGTCCTGCCCGAACCAACGCCAGCGCTCATTCAAGACCTGCCGGCAGCCGATTCGCAGTCGGCGTTCTGCCTGGTCAAACTGCAGGCTTTTGTGCTGCGCTACCCGATCAAGACCCCGGTGCGAACCTCGTTCGGCACCATGCATGATCGTCCCGCGGTCTTCGTGCGCGCCGAAGATGCCGACGGGCAGGTCGGCTGGGGCGAGATCTGGTGCAACTTCCCGGCTTGCGGCGCTGAACATCGTGCCAGGCTGCTCGACACGGTGCTGGCGCCGCTGCTGCTGGGGCAAAAATTCAGCGGCCCGGCGGAGGCCTTTGCGCATTGCACCCGCAAGACCCATATCCTGGCGCTGCAGTCGGGTGAACCGGGCCCGATCGCGCAGGTCATCGCTGGCATCGATCTGGCGCTATGGGACCTCTGGGCGCGCCGCGCCGGCCTGCCGCTGCACCGTTTGCTGGGCAGTTCGGGCGACAAGCTGCCGGTCTACGCCAGCGGCATCAACCCCGATGCGCCGCAGGACATCGTGGCCGCGCGCCGCGCCGAGGGCTATCGTGGTTTCAAGCTGAAGATCGGTTTCGGCCAGGCGCTGGATCTCGGCAATATCGCTCAGGTGCGCGCCATCCTGCAGCCGGGCGACGCCTTGATGCTCGACGTCAACCAGGCCTGGGACCTGCGCACGGCCCTATCGATGCTGCCCCTGCTGCAAGCGCATGCAATCAGCTGGCTCGAAGAACCGCTGGCCGCCGATGCGCCGCCCGAACAATGGCTGCAGTTGCAGCGCCATTCGATGATCGGTCTGGCGGCCGGCGAAAACATGCAGGGCGAGGCCGAGTTCGCGGCGGCAGCTGAAAGCGGCGTTTTTGCGGTGCTGCAGCCCGACCTGGCCAAATGGGGTGGCATCTCGGGCTGCTGGCCGGTGATCCAGCGCATCCGTGCCGCCGGCCTGCGTTTTTGCCCGCATTTCCTTGGCGCCGGCATCGGGCTGATGGCCTCGGCCCATGTGCTGGCGGCGGCGGGCGGTGAGGGCATGCTCGAGGTCGACGCCAATCCCAATCCCCTGCGTAGCGAACTCGCACCGCCCCTGGCCCGGGTCTTGGAAGGTGAAGTGGCGCTGGGCGAACTGCCGGGACTCGGGTTTGAGGTCAACCTCGACCAGGTTTCGGAACTTTGCAACGCGGCGCAGACTATCGACTGAATTTACGCGCGGCCTGACCCCGAATTTCAAGGGCATCGGCGCTGCTGGCACGACGACCAAGTCACAGCAACTTCTTCACCATATCGATGAAACGCGTGCGCAGAGGACAAGGTTTGGCGTTTTGGTTAAAAACCAGCAGCACGGCACTATCCACAGTGCCCGACTGCGCCGATAAATCTCTCCAGACGACATCCTGGATTTTGATTGCTTGCAAGGAGGCCGGGAGAATGGTTACGCCTACGCCAGCGGCAACCAACCCGAGGATGGTCGGGGCTTCATTGGCCTCCTGAGCCAGGTGCGGAGCAAATCCCGCCAAGTCGCACAATTCATAAACCTGTTCGTAAAAGCTCGAGCCTTTTCCGCGCGGACGCAGGATGAATGGATGTTCTGCAAGCGACTCAACTGCAACAGTGCCCTTCGTTCGGGCCAGCATGTCGTCCACATGGAACGCAAGCATCAGGCGGTCCTTGACGATCGGAATTGCAGTGATCTGGGCTGGAAGAATCAGGCTGGACGATGGACGAATCAAACCGACATCAAGGCTGCCATTCAGCAGCAGTTCGAGCATTGGCTCGGACGTCATGTATCTGAGCTCAAGGTGCACATCCGGTAGTCCGAGGCGGTAAGCACGCACAGCCCGCGGAAACAGCGGTGTGTAGGCCGCGGTCGCAGTGAAGCCAATGCTCAATTCGCCCAGTTCACCGCGTGCTGCACGTTTACCAACCTCGATCGCCTGATCCGCCTGGGCCAGCACAGCGCGAGCTTCAACCAGAAACAAGCGCCCGGCATCTGTCAGGTCCACCCGCCGCTTGGTGCGGTCCAACAAAAGCGTGCCAAGGAACGCCTCGATGTCCTGGATATGTTTGCTGAGCGGGGGCTGGCTCATGTTCAACCGCCGAGCCGCTCGACTGAAATGGAGCTCTTCGGCCACCGCCACGAAATACCGGAAATGTCGAAGTTCCATGACTTATAGCTTGGCGGAATTAGTTAAGCGCTAAATATATATTGGACTTGATTTATGTCAATGAGCATCATCGCCACACGAACCTGAATGGTGATCTGTTGATTTATCGCAAATCAACAGGACCATCTGGGCCTGTTATCGATTGAATCCGACTTGGCAACCATGACTAATATGGAAATGGATGTGACCGCAATGAATACTGCGAGCGCCCTCAGAAGGAAACTGGCAAGCGGAGAAACAGTCTTCGGAGTATGGGCTGCCTTGCCCTGCGCATTTTCTGCAGAACTGGTCTGTGCCGAAGGTGTCGACTATGTTTGCGTTGACCAGCAGCATGGTTTGGTGGATTACGGAGACATGGTCAGCATGCTGCGGGCCATCGAGGGGCGGCGTACTGCCGTGCCCTTCACGCGCGTGCCGGTCAATGAGCCCTGGGTGATCGGAAGAGCTTTCGACGCAGGCATGCAGGGCGTTGTGGTTCCGATGGTGAACAACCGAGCCGAAGCGGCAGCTGCGGTTGCCGCTTGCCGCTATGCACCCAAAGGCGTGCGTTCCTTCGGCCCGGTACGGGCTTCGATGGTGCTCAATAGCCGGGACATCGCGGTGGTGGGCGACAGCGTCATGTGCTTCGTCATGGTCGAGACGCGTGAAGGCGTTACCAATATCGATGAAATCGCCAGCACGCCGGGATTGGACGGCATCTATATCGGCCCGGCAGATCTAGCGCTTGGCCTTGGCCTTCCACCCAATCTCGACAAGGAAGAACCAGAACATGTCGCCGCGGTTGAGATGATTTTGAAGGCCTGCCAGAAGCATGGTGTCGTGCCGGGCATCCAGTGCGGCTCCGGTAAGGCGGCGCGCAAGTTCGCGGATCGAGGTTTCCGGTTCATAACCTTTACAAAAGATTCTTCACTTCTTCCCGCTGCTGTGGAAAAAGAAATCGCAGCTGCATTGGGCGGCGACTCAGCAGTCAACAGCGTCAAACAAAAAGGTTACGTTTAATGTCTATTACTTCGAATGACTTATATCGCGATGAAGTCGCGGAATTGATTGCGAATTTTGTAGTCAATGTTTCTGAGAATCTCGGCGAACTTACTGAAAGATCGGTCAAGAGTGCATTGATCGACTCGATTGCAGTCTCTGTAGCCGCAATGCGTCATCCCGCAGCACAGGCGGCGCGGCGTCACGCTTATCGCTTCCCGATCGCTGGTGCCGGATGTCTTATCTGGGGAACCGACAAGCGCGTCTCGCCTGACCTTGCAGCGCTCGCCAATGGCGTGCTGCTGCGGTGCCATGACTACAACGACTTCTTCGTTGGCGGACGCAACAGCGGACACCCCAGCGACATGGTCGCAGGCGTGATCGCTGCGGCCGAATGGGCAAATGCGCCTGGCGACAAATTGTTAGTCGCCGTAGCGATCGGCTATGAGGTCGTCGCCGCCGTCTTCGACGCCTTTTCAACCGCACCTGGCGGCTGGGACTACACCAACCTGACTGCAATCGGCGCCACCTGCGCGATTGCAAAACTGCTTGATCTGAACGCTGACCAGACCCGTGAGGCGCTTGCCATGACGGTGATTCCCCACCTGGCGAGCGACGAAATCGAATCGGGCGACCTGAACAAGCGCGGCGATCTGACGATGTGGAAACGTTTCAACGGCAGCGATGCAGTGAAGAACTCGCTACAGGCCTGCCTGCTGGCTTCGGTCAACGTGGAAGGCGCTGTCAGGCCTTTTGTCGGCAAGTTCGGATTCATCAAGAAGCTCGCCAACAAAGACGACCCGATTCCAGTGCTGCGCGAAAGACTCGATCCGAGCATCCCGCTGTCGCGGATTACTGAGACTTTCATGAAGCGCTGGCCAGTGGGATCGGTCGCCCAGAGTGCCATCCAGGCGGCATTGCAAGCCAGATCGCATATCACCGACCTCTCACTGATCAAGCAAGTGCGTGTTTATGCCGAAGAGGGTGCTTATGACCACCTGGTAAAAATTCGGCAAGATCCCTGGAACCCGATTTCCCGGGAGACCGCTGACCATTCCCTGCCCTACATCGTGGCCGCGGCGGTGCTCGATGGCTACATCCAGGTCAGTAGCTTCAGCCCGGAAGTCGTTCTAGATCCAGCGCGACAACGCTTCCTGACGGAGAAAGTGACGGTCACTCCGGCGCCAGAACTCGGCACTATCGCTGGTGGCAAGCACAAGCGGGCCGCCGCAGGTTATCTGTCGAGAATCGAAATTGAATTGAACGATGGCACTGTCGTGCACGGCGATGCACAGCCATTCCCTGGGCATCCAAAGAATCCATTTTCGGATGAGGATCTCGACAGCAAGCTTCGGGAAAATGTCGAGCCTGTCGCTGGGGCAGTCCAGACGGCAAAGCTCGCCAAACTATTGAGATCAGTTGAGAAAATATCCAGTGTCACTGAACTGACGAGTCTGTTGATATTCGAGACTGATATTGACAAAGCGCTTGAAGTTGAATAATCAGAAAAAATTTCAGGATGCCCTCGAAGCGAGGAATGAGGTGGAGATAAATTCATGGTAACAGAAGTAGAAAATAAATTATTGACAAGTACCGGTCCGGATGCGCCGATGGGGCAATTGCTCCGGCGTTACTGGATACCGATGATGCTGGCATCTGAGCTGCAAGAGCCGGATGGTCCGCCAGTGCGCGTATCGCTGCTCTCGGAGAAATTGCTTGCCTTCAGGGATACCGGAGGTCGAATCGGGTTGATCGATGAATTCTGCGCGCACCGACGGGTGTCGCTATGGTTTGGTCGTAATGAAGACAACGGTTTACGCTGCCCCTACCATGGCTGGAAATATGACGTAACGGGGCAATGCGTCGACGTACCGTCGGAGCCAAAAGAGAACGGCTTCTGCCAAAAGATGAAGCTCAAGGCATATTCGTGCATTGAACTCGGTGGAGTCATTTGGACCTATATGGGGCCGCCCGAGCTTAAGCCTGAGCCACCCGCTTTCGAATGGGTATCACTGCCCGCATCGCACTGCTTTATTTCGAGAAGAACCCAGGAGAGTAATTTCCTGCAAGCCTTGGAGGGTGGTATTGACTCGAGCCATGTTTCATTTTTGCATAGTGGTGAACTCGACACCGACCCGCTGCATAAAAACACCAAAGGTGCCAAGTATGCAAGGTCGAAAACAACCACATTCGATATTCTAGAATCGCCTGGCGGATTGATCATCGGAGCCCGACGCGATGCCGAGCCAGGCCAGAACTACTGGCGCATCACACCCTGGATCATGCCCTGGTATACCTTGATTCCACCTTACAGCGGCAATGCGCTGAACGGTCATGTGTGGGTACCGATCGATGACCACAATAGCATGGCCTGGTCCATCACTTTTCACCCAAGCCGGCCCTTGTCAGAAGAAGAACGTGATGCGATGGTCAATGGCAAGGGGGTACATGTTGACCTCATTCCAGGGACAACTATCCCGACCGCCAATCGCAGCAATGACTATTTGATGGACCGGGCAGCACAAAAAACCGGTCGGTATTACAGCGGGGTGAAAGGCCTGGCGATACAGGATGCCTCATTGCAGGAAAGCATGGGCCCCATCGTCGATCGAACCAAGGAAAACCTGGTATCGACCGACAACCCAATTATTCTGGCTCGGCGCCTTTTATTGCGTGCCCTGAAGAGCCTTGAAAAAGGCGGAGTGATACCCGGTCTGGAGCCGAAGGATCAACGCATACGGTCAGCTTCATTCCTTCTTCCCGCAGACGTAAATTTCAAAGAAACAACCCTTGAATCTATAAAGGTTCACGAGGGCAAACCGCACGTGGCCGTGTAATTCTCCATTGACGATGCAAACAGCAAAGGATTAATGATGAAGTCATTTCAGATAGGCAGATTTTTTACGGTTATTGGCGGACTAGTTCTTGCCATCTCCGCTCACGCTCAAGGTACCTCGAGGGATATCAAAATAGTACTCGCAACAGTACTTGATACTGCCGAGCCCTGCAACATGATGACGACCAACGATACCGGTATCGTGCTGAGGCAGAACCTGGTTGAATCCCTGACTCAACTTGATCCAAAGACTGGCGTTGTGCAGCCCTTGTTGGCGACGGCTTGGAAGCCAATGGATGAAGCCGCCACAACCTGGCGAATCACATTGCGAAAAGGCGTCAAGTACCACGATGGCAGCGACTTCAATGCCGAAGCGGTGGCAACTGCGATCACCCGCTTGTTCAGCCCCCAACTTGGCTGTCGCGACCGGATTCGGCTCTTTGGAAAAAATACGCTGACTTCCAAGCCAGTCGATTCACATACGATTGACCTGATCTCGGAGCAGCCACTGCCATTGATGCCTGCCTATCTAGCCCAGATCGGTATGACCTCACCAAAAATGGATAGCCTCAAGCTCTCGCGTCATCCTTATGGGACCGGCCCCTATCAGCTGGTGTCATGGGATCCTGCACAAAATCTCATCGTCAAGCGCTTTGAAGGCTATTGGGGGGCGAAACCGGAAGTTCAACAAGCCACCTATATTTGGCGGTCAGAACCCGCACTGCGTGCCTCAATGGTCGCAGTGGGCGAGGCCGACATCGGAACGGCGATTGCACTGCAGGATGCAAAAAATCCTAAGACGGACTTCGGCTACCTCAATACCGAAACGACTCGCATTCGTTTCCTGAGCATGTCGGCGCCATTGAATGACGTGCGCGTTCGCAAAGCACTCAATCTCGCAATTGACCGCAAGGCATTTGTCGGTACTGTGCTCAGTCCAAGCGCAATGCCAGCCAGTCAATATACCCTGCCAAATATTGTTGGTTATAACTCGGCTTTGAAGGTCTGGCCCTATGACCCTAACCAAGCCAAACAGCTTTTGAAGGAAGCCAAAGCCGCCGGCGTGCCGGTCGAAAAGGAAATAATACTTTATGGCGGTGCCCACCAGCATGCAAATGCGGCAGAACTTCTTGAAAGCATGGTGAAGATGTGGCAAGACGTTGGGCTGAATGTCTCGCTCAAGATGATCGAGAAAGTTCAGTTTGGTGCCATGCGCCGCAAGCCCTATGCTGAAAACAGGCCGCCAACCCTGTTCCATGAGCAGCACGACAATTCGAGCGGTGATGCGATCTTCACCATGAATGTTTACTATCATTCATCGGGCCAATTGGGTGACCTCAACGATCCTAGGGTTGACAAACTGATCGAAGAAGGTAGCAAATCCGTTGGCGAAAAGCGCGCGCAGCTATTCCAGGAAGCAAACAAGATCGTTCAACAGGAGATTGTTCCTGATGCAGTACTCTTCCACATGGCAGATCAAATCCGTATCAGCCCGCGCCTTGAATATCGCCCCAACTTCACCTCAGGCGGTAAACTTGAATTGAAAGACATCAAATTCAAGAAGTAGGAATTGGTTTAAGACTAAATCCCAATGAACACAGCTTGTAGGTATTTTCATGAAACACTATCCTAGGCAGGAGTTACTGTGAACAGGTATCTCGTGCAGAGAATAATCTACAGCTGTGTATCGTTGGTCGGCTTGGTGGTCCTGGTATTTTTCCTGGCGAGATTGACTGGTAATCCGGCAGATTTATACCTGCCGATCAATACGCCGATTGAAATTCGGGAAGAATTCTCCAAGTTGCATGGATTGAATGATTCTGTCTGGGTGCAGTTCGGCCAGTTTGCAAGCAATCTTGCAAGGCTGGATCTGGGGGAATCCTTGCGGCAGCAGCGGCCAGCACTAACCATCGTGCTGGAAGCATTCCCTACTACGCTGATGTTGTCCGCGTATGCAATGATACTCGTCCTAGCGATATCGATCATTGCCGGATCATTGGCGGCCAGAAAGCCAAATGGACTGTTCGACCGGATCGTTAGTCTGATTGCCCTTGCCAGTGCGAGCATTCCAAATTTCTGGCTGGCGATTGTCAGTGTGTTGGTCTTTTCAGTCTGGCTGCAGTGGCTGCCAACTTCTGGAACAGGAAGTTTCGCTCACTGGGTGTTACCGGTTCTGGTCTTGACCATCCGGCCCTGCGGGATCATTGCTCAAGTCGTACGAAGCTCAATGATCGACGCACTGTCGTCAGCCTATGTGAAAACTGCGCGGGCCAAGGGCGTTAGAAAACGCAGCATTATTTTTGTTCATGCCCTAAGAAATGCCATGCTGCCAGTGATGACTGTGGCTGGCGACCAAGCGGCCAGCATGATCAATGGCGCCGTGATTGTCGAAATGATCTTCGGCTTCCCCGGTATTGGCAAGTTGATGATCGATTCGATTTCAAATCGTGAATTCGTCGTGGTGCAGGCGGCAGTCATCGTGGTCGCGGTGGTGATTTTCATCATGAATATACTCATCGATTTCACTTATGTGATGTTGGATCCCCGAATCCGCCATGACTAATATGGAAGCAACAAAGACTTTCACAGGGTCCGAGCGGACCAGAGATGTTTCTGCGCTACGCAATTTGTGCGTATTACTCTGGCGTGACAAGTTTACATTCTGCGCTGTAATATTTCTGCTCATCGTTATATCTTGGGTTTTTCTTGGACAAGCTATCTTTGGTCAAGCCGCCAATGCGATAAATCTACGCGCCCGCAACGCGCCGCCGCTGTCTCTGGATGCTGGCTGGCTCTTTGTGTTGGGTGGCGATTCACTCGGACGCCCGATTATTGCCAGGGTTATTGTCGGTGCGAAAAACACCATTGCCATCGCCGCCGCAGCGGTACTTTGCTCGTTCCTTGTTGGCGTCACGCTTGGACTGATAGCTGGCTTCAAAGGCGGCTGGGTCGGTAATGTGATCATGCGGTTCGCTGATGTTCTGATGAGTTTTCCATCGCTGTTATTGGCCTTGATTGTGCTCTACGTTTTAGAGCCGGCAGTCGGCAATGTAGTCCTGGTGCTCGCCATAACAAGAATGCCAATATATATCCGCACCACCAGAGCCGAAGTACTGGAAATCCGTGAGCGGATGTTTGTCACAGCAGCGAGAGTCATGGGGGCAAGTCCCCTCAGAATCACTGTGAAACATATCTTGCCGATGGTTTTGCCAACGCTTACCACGGTTGCAACCTTGGAATTCGCCCTGGTCATGCTATCGGAGTCGACCCTGAGCTTCCTCGGGCTGGGTATCCAATCACCCGCTTTCTCCTGGGGCTTGATGGTTGCGCAAGGACAAAACTACTTGGGGATTGCGTGGTGGCTCGCTTTCTGGCCCGGATTGGCAATTACGCTGACGGCCACCTCTCTCAATTTGCTCGCAAACTGGCTGCGGATTGTGAACGATCCTGTGCAACGCTGGCGCTTGGATTCAATAGAAGAAAATAATGGATAAGATTACTCGTCCATTACTTAAAGTACAGAACCTGAGTATTGACTTCCATACACGGAATGGAACAGTTAATGCCGTTCGCAACGTCGATTGGCATATTGAGCAGGGCGAGACCCTCGCAATAATCGGCGAAAGCGGATCCGGCAAGAGTGTCAGCACTGCCGCAATCATGGGCCTGATCGACGTTCCGCCAGGTGTTATTCGATCCGGAAATATCTGGTACGAAGGCGATGACCTGCTGAAAATTTCCGAGGAAAAACGGCGTTCGATCAACGGTTACAAGATCGGGATGGTTTTTCAAGACACGCTGGCCGCCTTGAATCCTGTTTACCCAATTGGCTGGCAGGTCGCCGAGACATTCAGAGCACATGGTGTTGATTCGGCAATCGCAAATAAAAAAGCCCACGAATTGCTGGAGCGCGTAGGCCTGGATAACGTAGCGCAACGTTATTCGGCCTATCCCCACCAGTTTTCGGGTGGGCAGCGGCAGCGGATCATGATCGCGATGGCAATTGCGCTCAAGCCGAATTTGCTGATTGCTGATGAGCCGACGACGGCTCTGGATGTGACAGTGCAAGCACGGATTCTGGCATTGCTCAAAGAGTTGCAGGCAGAAAACGGAATGGGTCTGTTACTGATTACGCATGATTTAGGGGTGGTTTCTGGAGTAGCCGATCGAATTGTGGTCATGAATAGCGGGCAAAACGTCGAAACGGGGACGGTTGAACAAATACTTCAGGCGCCGTCCCACCCATATACAAAGAAACTTTTAAATTCTATTCCTGGACGGCGCGGACTAAATACTGTAGGGAATATATCCGAGGGGCATGACGTTATTCTCGAGGTGCGTGAGCTAAAAAAATACTATCTTTCGCCAACGACCTTGTTCAAGCGTAGGAATGATTCAGTCGAACGGGCGCTTGACGGTGTCTCATTCGAACTTCGGCAAGGCGAGACGCTTGGCATTGTGGGTGAGTCAGGATCAGGCAAGTCGACCTTGGCCCGAACGCTGCTCGGCCTTGAATCTACAACCAGCGGTAGCGTGCATTTCTGTGGTGCGAATATTACGACGATGTCGAGCGCTGAATTTCAACGAGTTCGTCGCCATATCCAGATGGTTTTTCAGGACCCTTCATCGTCGCTCAACCCGAGAATGTCAGTCGAGCAAATAATTTGCGAGCCCTGGGCTATTCACCCAGACGTCATGCCGAGTCGGCAATGGCGATCGCGAGTCGGAGAGTTGCTTGAGCAGGTAGGGCTGGATGCGAGTGACGCCAAAAGAAGTCCGCACCAGTTTTCAGGTGGGCAGAGGCAACGCATTGCAATTGCCAGGGCCTTGGCCTTGAAGCCAAAAATAATAATCTGTGACGAGGCGGTGTCTTCACTTGATGTTTCGATCCAGGCTCAAGTGATAGCTTTATTGAAAAAGCTGAAAGCGGACTATGGCCTGTCCTATCTATTTATTGCGCACAATCTATCAGTTGTCGGTGATTTTGCGGATCGTGTAATGGTTATGTATAAGGGCAGTATTGTCGAACAGGGTGAAACTGCAGAAGTATTTGGAAATCCAAAGAATCAATATACAAGAGATCTGCTGGCTGCCGAGCCGATCATTAATGTAAAAAATGCAGCGGCGCGCTAACTCAAGAATCCATCTTTATCCAACTAATTTTATTTTTTTACAGGAGAAGACGCAATGAAATATGCAATCCCTTTGCCGGCTGTAACAACCGTCCAAGTTATCGGTGGCGATCCATTTCCAGTCCGCCGCGTCTACTGCGTTGGCCGCAACTATGCTGCTCATGCGCGTGAAATGGGGCATGACCCAAACCGCGAAGAGCCATTTTTCTTCATGAAGCCTGCCGACGCCGTTGTGCCAAGTCACAGTGAGGTCGCATATCCATCCAAGACGAGTGACTATCACCACGAGATCGAAATGGTGGTTGCGCTGAGTAAAGGCGGCCGCAATGTCACGCCAGATCAGGCGCTCGATATGGTTTATGGCTATGCAGTCGGGCTTGATATGACTCGGCGCGACCTGCAAAGCGTTGCAAAGAAGATGAGTCGGCCATGGTGCCTCAGCAAGGGCTTTGACCAGTCAGCACCCTGCGCCCCGCTGTCGTTGGCATCGCAGATCGGTCATCCTGACAAGGGCGAGATCTGGCTCAAGGTAAATGGTGAAATTCGCCAGCGTGGTGACCTATCAGACTTGATCTGGAACATCAGTGAAACTATTTCTTATCTTTCTGGATTTGTTGAATTGGCTCCTGGCGATTTGATTTTCTCAGGAACACCCGACGGTGTTGGTGCAGTAAATATAGGGGACAAACTAGAGGGCCATGTGGATGGATTGGAGAATCTATATATAACCATTGGCCAACCGCACGCCTAGTTGGAACGGAGTGCCATGGTAATTATGTCGCTCCAGTGCTGTCAGGCCAGTCGTTGAATGAACGAATGTTTATTCAATCGATCTCATGTAAGTCGGGAGGAGAGTTTTAGAGAATGACTGCCACCACCACACGAAATCCAATGACCGTAGCGGTGGTGGTCGCATTCGCTTTTTTTCTCGAGAATTTTGACGGTACCGTCATAGCCACTGCTTTACCGGAGATGGCTTTAGCCTTTGGGTCAACGCCAGTCGAATTGAGCATTGGCATCACTGCCTACATGCTCACTGTAGCCATATTCATATCGATTAGCGGATGGATGGCCGACAGATTTGGGGCCGCAACGATCTTTCGCGGTGCAATACTTCTATTCACCGTGGCTTCAATACTCTGCGGCCTGTCTCAGAATCTGACTCAGTTTACCGCCGCACGAATATTGCAGGGCATCGGTGGGGCAATGATGATTCCGGTCGGACGACTGATCGTGCTGCGTAGTGTAGAGAGAAAAAATTTCGTTCGGGCGATGTCTTTTGTGACTGTGCCATCGATGTTGGGACAGGTTCTTGGCCCGCCAGTAGGTGGTTTTATAACGACCTATTTTTCCTGGCAGTGGATATTTTTTATAAATATTCCGATCGGAATTATCGGTTTCGCAATGGTATCCGTATATATCAAGAATTTTAAAACAGAGGCAAGACCTAAATTTGACTGGACTGGATTCATCTTGACAGGGATATCGATTGGGTCATTTATATATGGTCTCGACCTGCTAGTTCAACCTGAGAGCGACCTAAATTTTGTCGCCGCCTTCATCGCTGTCGGAGTTATTGTTGGGGCGATTGGGGTCTGGCATGCACGGCGCGCTTCGAATTCTATTATTGACCTGAAACTGTTGAATATCCCGACGTTTCTTTTGATTCTGTTGGGTGGATTTGGATTTCGCATGACAGTTGGCGCGATTGGTTTCTTGTTGCCATTGCAAATGCAAGTCGGTCTGAACATGACAGCCTTTGCTTCCGGTTTGTTGACTTTATTTGTCGCTGTAGGAGCTTTACTGATGAAAACAGCGGCTTCGCCTATTTTGCGTCAATTCGGTTTCAGAAATAGTTTGTTGATTAATGGCTCACTTTGGCTTGTTTCGATTTTTTCATTCGGCTTTTTTGGCGGCTCAACATCTGCCTTGGTAATTGGTCTGGTACTGTTTATGAGTGGAATTTTCAGAGCTCTGCAATTTACCTCCATAAATACATTGGCCTATGCTGACGTAACTCCAGCCAGGATGAGTTCGGCTACCAGTTTGGCCAGCACAGCTGATAGGTTTGCAATTGGTGTGGGTGTTTCAGTAAGTGCGATTTTTTTGCACAATGTTACGTTGCTTACTGGTTCTGCCAGTCCCATTGCATTCAATATTGTATTTGCCGGCGTGGCCTTGCTGGCGCTAATTTCGATAGTGCCTTTCTACCGCCTGTCGCGCGATGCCGGCGGTGAATTGAGCGGTCACGTTCTGCGTTGATTGGATGTAGAAGTTGTATATTTTTAAATTAATTGTAGATACAGGGAAGCAGTTTCAGTGAGTATTAGCACAGAAAATAATCTGCTGAGGCTTTGCGGCATATCCGATGTTTCTGATGGGTGGCCTCTGCGCTGCGAGGCGGGCACGACTGCTTACGCAGTTTTCAAACTCGAGGAGGAATATTTCGTGATTGCTGACGCATGTACCCATGGACCGGGATCGTTGTCCGAGGGATATGTCGAAGGATCTGAGGTGGAGTGCCCATTTCATCGTGGCCATTTTAATATTCGCACAGGATGTCCTACTTCGGCACCATGCACCGTACCGGTGCAAACCTGGAAGGTTCAAGTGATCGATGAATATATCTGCATCGATCCGGGTGAAACGGGGGGGGCACCGGCGGTTCAAAATTTGGTAATCGATGAAGGAACAGGGTTGTGAATTCTAGCGGTGGCAGCAGTCGAATTGTAATTATCGGAGCTGGTCACGCAGGGGGGCGTGCTGCGGCAGCGCTACGTACTTCAGGTCATTTGGGTCCGATAACTTTACTCGGAGAAGAGGTTTATCCGCCGTATGAACGACCGCCGCTTTCAAAGGATATTCTTGATGGTGCAATGGAAGTAAGTCAAGCCTATTTGCATCCACTAGATTGGTATAAAGAGCATGATATCGAGCTTCGTCTGGGGAACAGAGTCGAAAGCATCGATAGATTAAATAAAGAATTGATTATTGAGGATGGTGGCAAACAGTCATATGACTCATTATTGATTACTACCGGAGCCCGGCCCAGACCATTATTGGTGCCAGGTTTTATCGGGCCGAAGATTTTCTATCTCCGCGACATCAATGATTCGTTAGCGTTGCGGCAGCAGTTACGGTCTGGGGTACGTATTGCAATAATTGGAGCAGGTTTAATTGGACTTGAGATCGCGGCGGTGGCACGAAAAAAAGGGGCAGAGGTAATAGTGCTTGAACTGGCCAGACAAGTGCTAACCCGGGTTTGCCCGGATGTTGTTTCTGAGTATATAGTTTCATTGCACCAAAGCAACGGCGTCGTTTTGAAGACCGGCATAGAGGTCAGCAGATTTGAGCAGAGTTTGGATGGTGTAAAAATTCACACCAGCTCCGGTGAAATTTTTGAAGTTGATATTGTATCGATTGGGATTGGGTCGATTCCAAATGCTGAAATTGCGGCATTAGCAGGCATTGCTGTCAACAATGGCATCGTGGTCGATGAATTCGGCAGGTCCAGTGATCCGGATATTTTTGCCGCTGGAGATGTGGCGCAGCATTTCAATCCAGTTTTGAAGCGGTCGATCCGTTTGGAGTCATGGCAGAACGCACAGAGTCAAGCGAATGCGGTAGCGCGAACCATGGCGGGCCAAGAGACATCATATTCTGAGGTCCCCTGGTTCTGGACAGATCAATACCAGGTTAATTTGCAGATTGCTGGTGCCCCACTTAAATGGGATTGTTTGGTAATGCGTGGCTCGGTTTTGGATAATGGGTTTACAGTTTTTCAGTTGGATGCAGGAATTCCGGTAGCTGTAGTCACGGTGAATAATGGCCGCGACATGCGACCCGGCATGAAAATGATCGAGATCGGTAGGACCGTAGATCCGTTACTGTTGGCTGATAAGTCCATCAAGTTGCAGGAATTTTGCCGCAACTGATGCGTCGGTATTTGACTGTGGTGGGTTGTTTATTTTTTTAAAGTTGAATATCTGAAAAATTTTATAAATTTTTTATGGGAGGTTATATGAAACTCTATTTTGATTGAATGCTGCAAGTTTACTCGGATATTTTAAAGTACTTTTTGTTGATTTTCTTTATTAAAATTCAGGAGACATTATCATGAGAAAGACGTATTTTCAAATCGCTATTGCGGGGGGATTGCTCTCTTTGCTTCCGATGGCAGCTTCGGCCCAGTCTTCGATAACAATTGGTGGTGTTTTTGGACTCGGTGTTGCGTCGGTTAGCGGTGCACAGGTGGGCACTTCGACCTATACGGCCAAGCCAAGATTGGTGAATGTGGCGCAGGATAGCAAGGTGCCTTCACGGCTTGTTTTCAGAGGTACCGAAGATCTTGGCGGCGGCATGACTGCTTTTTTCCTGCTTGACAAGGGCTTCAACGGCGATGATGGAACCGATACCTTGGGCGGTGCGCAAAGGGAAACCTTGGTCGGCCTGCGTGGAAGTTTTGGTGCAGTCACGTTGGGTCGCCAGTTCCACCCGCTCTTCAATGTTCGGGATGATTTTGACCCCACTGCAGATTCGAGCAACTTGATGGTCAGTGCGGCCTTTCGTATGAATAATTCTGTGATGTACAGAACGCCAGTGGCCGGTGGCTTTTGGGCGAAATTTGCCTATGGCTTTGGAGAAGTTAGCGGCAGCGATGCGGCTTCGCGAGCGGTCGGAGCTTACATTGGCTATGAAAAAGGTCCGCTCGCGGCTAAAGTTGGCTTCAACAACCTGAATGACAACACGGGTTTGAATAGTGCCAAAAATACGCTGATGGGCGCTAGTTACAACTTTGGAATGGCGACGCTCTTTGGTGAGTATGGTCTCAACAAGGGTGTCATTGCTGGCGGTAATTATGTTGTTGTTGATAGTACCGACTCGCTGCTGGGTGTGCGGGTTCCGTATGGTGCGAATACTTTCGCGGTGAGTTTTATACGGAAAGATGACAAGACCGCGACGAATGCGGATGCGTCACAGCTGCAGATATATTACGGCCATTCGCTGTCAAAGCGGACCACACTGTATTCTATTTACACAAAAATCAACAATAGCGCCACTTCGAACTTTACGACTTCCCATGCGCCCTCCGCCCCTACTGCGGCTCAGTTTGCGCTCGGTGCGAGGCCAGCGAATACTGAGTTGAGTGCCGGGATTCGACACAGCTTTTAATTCGCTGTAGTAGTTCCCAATGGGGATATGGATGAATAGCGATATTCATCCATTTTTTTGGCCTGGGCTTCTACAGAATTGGCAGGCTCACCCCGTTCAGTTGCGGGGGATTTTTCAGGCATTTCCGAGATCATCAGAGTTGCAGGCAACTTGGCCTACCCAGGGCAATCGGGCGGATTGCGGCGCTTGGGTTGATGCTGATCGCGCAGCATCTTTATCCCTTAGCCGGCGACGATACCCTTGTTGCGCAGACCCTGGATCTGCTCCGGTGTCAGGCCGAGTTCCTGCAGCACTGCATCGGTATCCTGCCCCAGGCTTGGCGCATTGCGTCGATGG
>JBIKPD010000209.1:0-6820 GCA_044357665.1 Roseateles sp.
GTCCGCGCATCCGCGGCGCACCATCCTGAACGCTGACACCGGGCAGGCGCTTGAGCACATCAGCCACATTGGTGTCGCCGAACTTGTCGAGCTCCTCGCGCCCATAGAGCTGCTTGGCCACCGGCGACTTGCGGCGCAGGTCGACATCGGACTGAGGGCGCGAGCTGATCTCGACCCGTTCGAGCCGATTGCCGGGCGGGTTGACCTGCGGCTCGCCGATGCCTGAAGGCAGACCTTGGGCAAGGGCACAGGTTTGGCAAAACAGCGCAGCGGCACAGGCCAGAGCGGTCAGATTTCGGTTCAATGCAAACTCCGGAAATTCGAGCAAAGGACCAGCAGCGTAGCGGTTCCGGCAAAACCTGTCCTGGACAAGGCCATGACACGTCACGACTTGCCCTGCAATTTGGCAAATGCCGCCGCCATCGCATTGCCGCCTGCTGCCGGCGGCGTTGCCGGCGCCGGCCGACCCGCACGTTCGTTGCGAGCGACCGGCCGGAAATTATTGTCCTCGTTCGATTTGGCACGCTGCAGCGGTGCGTCGAGCTTCATCGTCAGCGAGATACGCTTGCGCGCCAGGTCGACTTCAAGCACCCGCACCTTGACGGTGTCACCCGTCTTGACCACCTCGCGGGCATCGCTGACGAACTTGTTGGCCAACTGGCTGACATGCACCAGGCCGTCCTGATGCACGCCCAGATCGATGAAAGCGCCGAACTGCGCCACATTGGACACGGTGCCCTCGAGCACCATGCCTTCGACCAGATCCTTGATGTCGTCAACGCCCTCGTTGAAGCGGGCCACCTTGAAATCGGGACGCGGGTCGCGGCCGGGCTTCTCCATCTCGGTGAGGATGTCCTTGATCGTGATAGCGCCGAACTTCTCGTCAGCAAAGGCTTCGGGCCTCAGGCTGCGGATCACATCGCTGCGCCCCATCACCTCGGCGGCCGGTTTGTCCAGCGCTTTGAGAATGCGCTGCACCAGCGGATAGGTTTCAGGATGCACGCCAGTCAGGTCGAGCGGGTTGTCGCCATCGCGAATGCGCAAAAAACCGGCTGCCTGCTCGAAGGTCTTGGCGCCCAGGCCGGTGACATCGAGCAGTTGGCGGCGATTCTTGAAGGCCCCGTTGGCATCGCGCCAGCGCACGATGCTGGCCGCGACCGTTCCCGAAAGCCCGGACACGCGCGACAGCAAGGGTGCCGACGCGGTGTTCAGATCAACGCCGATCGAGTTCACGCAGTCTTCGACCACCGTGTCGAGCATCCTGGCCAGCTCGCTCTGGTTGACATCATGCTGGTACTGACCGACGCCGATGCTTTTCGGATCGATCTTCACCAACTCGGCCAGCGGATCCTGCAAGCGGCGCGCGATCGAGACGGCGCCGCGCAAGGTCACATCCATGTCGGGCAGCTCTTTTGAAGCGAACTCGGAGGCCGAATAAATCGACGCGCCAGCTTCGCTGACGACCATTTTCTCGATCTGCACATCGGGTGCGAGTTGCTGCAAGCGCTTGATCAGCTCACCCGCCAGCTTGTCGGTTTCGCGGCTCGCCGTGCCATTGCCGATCGCGATCAGATTGACCCCATGGGCCGCGCAAAGACGCGCCAGCGCATGGATCGAACCATCCCAATCGCGGCGTGGCTCATGCGGATAGACGACCGCGGTATCGAGCACCCGACCGGTATCGCTGACCACAGCGACCTTGACCCCGCTGCGGATGCCGGGATCGAGCCCCATCACGACGCGCTTGCCGGCCGGCGCGGCCAGCAGCAGGTCGCGCAGGTTCTCGGCAAAGACCTTGATCGCGACGTTCTCGGCGCCTTCGCGCAGACGCCCGAACAGATCGCGCTCCAGGCTCAAGGCCAGCTTGACCTTCCAGGTCCAGGCCACTGTCTTGCGCATCAGTGCGTCACCGGCGCGAGCCGCATGGCGCCAGCCGAGATGGCCGGCGATGCGGCCTTCAGCCAGACCCGGCTGGCCGCTGATCACCTCCTCATCGAGCGCGAGTTTGGCGTCGAGAAACTCCAGACTGCGGCCGCGAAACACTGCCAACGCGCGGTGCGAGGGCACGGTGCGGATGGTTTCCGAGTAATCGAAATAGTCGCGAAACTTGGCAATGTCGGGGTTGTTTTCATCGCGCCCGGCCATCAGGCTGGACTGGAAACGCCCTTCAGCCCAGAGCCATTCACGCAGTTTGCCGACCAGCAAGGCGTCCTCGGCCCAGCGCTCGGAGAGCAGATCGCGCACACCGTCAAGCACCGCCGCCACGTCAGCAAAGCCGCCTTCGGCATTGATGAAGGCCGGCGCTTCAACCGTCGGATCGAGCGAAAAATCAGCGAACAAACGATCCGCCAATGGCTCGAGGCCGGCTTCGCGGGCGATCATGCCCTTGGTCCGGCGACGCGGCTTGAAGGGCAGGTAGAGGTCTTCAAGCTCCTGCTTGGTCGGCGCGCCTTCGATCGCAGCACGCAACTCCGGCGTCAGCTTGCCCTGCTCTTCAATGCTCTTGAGTACCGCCGCACGGCGCAGCTCGAGCTCACGCAAATAACCGAGGCGGATTTCCAGTTCGCGCAACTGGATGTCGTCGAGACCATCGGTGACTTCCTTGCGATAGCGGGCGATGAAGGGCACGGTGGCCCCGCCATCGAGCAGTTCCACGGCAGCATGGATCTGGGCCGGCCGAACCTTCAGCTCGGCGGCAATTTGAAGCAGGATTTTGTCCAACAGTCTGAGGTCCGGGTAAAGCGATTGATTTTCCCACAGGAGCACGGCCACAGCGCCGCGACGATCCCGCCGCGTTGTCAGGGGGGGTGTCGAGCGCTGGCGCAAGGCCACAATCTCTAGATGGCCGCCATCGACGAAGACTTCGATCCGAACCAGCTGATGCAGCAGTTCAGCGAACGTCTGCGCGCGCTTGAACAACCGCTGGATTTGTCGATTTCATTGCAGCGCTTGCGCCCCGCTGGTGTTGCCGCTGGCCCGCAGCGCTGGGACATGCAGGACATCAGCGACGTCGAAGACATCAGTGAAATCCGGCGCAAGCGCGACCTCAAGGCCAAGGCCGAACTGGAGGCGGCGAGCCTGGCCAAGGCCAGAACAAAGCTCGCGCGCGCCTTGGCCAGCTTTGCTGCCAGGGAGGCTGATCGGCAAGCCGCCGCCAGGCAAGCCGCCACCGAAGCCCGCGCCAGCCGCGAGGCCGCCGCCAGGGCTGAAAGGGATCAATTCCTCCGTAGCGCCATGCCGCGCATCATGCCGATGCCCCTGGCGCAAAAGCCCGATGTGCAGATCCCCTTGCCGGCCAAGCCAGCAGCGGTCAACCTGCCGGATCTGGCCTTGCTGGTCAAACAGATCACCAACCCGGCAGCAGCACCGCTGCCGATCGCCCTGTTCCTGCGCGCCGCTGAGCCCTGAGTCAACCGTTGCGCATCGGCTGCTTTTTACCTTCAGGACTGCGCCGCGATCAGAGCTGCCGCCGTCAGCGGATTCATCACCTCGATACCGCCTTTTATCGGGAAGGCATCCCCCACCGGCGCAACCAGAATCTTCCTGCTGGCGCCCACATCATCGGCCGCCAGGTAGAAGCCCTTGGACACCGTGGGTGCCGAGGAGCGCTTGATTTCAACCACCCAGATTTGCCCGTTGCGGAACTCCAGCACCAGATCGACTTCGGCGCCATGACTGGTGCGATAGAAACTGGCCTGGGCCTGGGGTGCTGCGCTGATCAACTGCTCAACGACAAACCCTTCCCAGCTATTCCCCGCCACGGGGTGGCTCAAAACGGCATCCAGGTCTTGCAAGCCCAGCAGCGCATGAACGATGCCGCTGTCGCGCACGTACACCTTGGGTGCACGGATCAGACGTTTACCGACATTTCCACTCCATGCTGGCAGGCGGCGCACCAGCATCAGGTCGCACAGCAAATCGATATACCGACCGACGGTTTGTCCGCTGATGGCCAGGGCAGCTGCCAGTTTCGATTGGTCAAGCAACTCCCCCTGGTTATGGGCCAACATGGTCCACAAGCGCCTCAATGTAGTCGCAGGAATCCGCGGGCCCAGCATTGGAATATCTTTTTCCAGATAAGTAGTGATGAACGCTTCTCGCCAACTCAGACTTTGAGCATCACTGGCCGCCATCCACGACAGCGGAAACCCACCCCGAACCCACAGGGCATTGACGCCGTTGGTGCCCTCGTCGGCAAGCAATACTTCTCTGGCCTGAAACGGCGTGAGTTCCAACTGTGCGACCCGCCCGGCCAGACTTTCACTGCTTTGCTTGAGCAATATGCCTGAGGCTGAGCCCAGCAGCAGGAACTGGCAACTTGATTCGCCGTCTCGGCGGCGTTGATCGATGACTCCGCGCAAGACGGAAAAAAGCTCCGGCAAACGTTGCACCTCATCGAGGATGACCAGTTGCTTGGGGTGCGCCAGAAAAAAGGCTTCCGGGTCATCCAGTTGTCGCTGCGCTGACGGGAGTTCCAGGTCCAGATAGAGGACGCCGGGATTTTTGTCCCTCAGCGCAAATGCCAGCGTCGTCTTGCCCGCCTGGCGCGGCCCCAAGAGCACGACAGCGGGAAACTGCGCGAGCAATTCGCCCAGAATGGATTGCGACAGTCGATCGTACATTAGTGCATTCTATCCATTGCATGGAAAAATTACACTGTTACTTGTATCCAACTTGCATCAAGTATGGCAATACCCGGATGCGCGTGGCGCTGCAGATTTGCAGGGAAACAGCCAGTTCCGATACATCACGAACATCCCCCTTCACCCGCCCAAGCCACGATCCAAGGCCGGTCCTTGCATGGCTGATTGCCGATGCGCAATCAAGCCCTGGCGCAGCGACAACAAACTGGGTCCAGGACGCAGGAATGGACAGGATGACGCTAGCCATACACAGGGTCGAGGGTCGGGGCAGTTGGCGCATGCGGGCGTTCAACCAGTTGCTGCGCTTGCTGGTGCGCAAACCGCTGCGCCACAACGTCGATCTGACGGCCTTGCGGCAGCATTATGAAAAGCTCGATGCTCGCCATTTCCAGCTCGACCACGACGTGCAGCGCGAGCAAGTTGACTGCAACGGTGTGGCGGCGCAATGGATCACGGTGCCGCAAACCCGCCCGGGCCGGACCCTGTTCTACCTGCATGGTGGCTCATTTGCCTTCCGATTCCCGAATGCCCACGCCGCATTTGCTGCCCGCTTGTGCCGCCGGCTCGGGGCCCGCGCGCTGATTCCCGATTACCGCTTGTCACCCGAGCATCATTTCCCCGCAGCGCCCAACGATTGCCATACCGCCTACCGCTGGCTGCTCGCCAGTGGCTGCGATCCGGCCGGGATCGTCTTCGTCGGCGACTCGGCCGGCGGCAACCTCGTGCTGGTCACCTTGAACCGCGCCATGCAGGCCGCCGAAGCATTGCCGGCCTGCGCCGTACTGCTTTCTCCGGCGGTCGACTGCACGCTCAACGGTCTCAGCATGGTCGACAACGCCCACCTCGACCCGATGTTGCGCCTGCATGATCTGCTGGTCTTGCGGCGCCATTACGTGCCCTCGCCGCAGCTCTACACCCATCCCGATGTGTCGCCGCTGTTCGCTGAATTCAAAGGCTTTCCGCCCTTGCTGGTGCAGGCCGGCAGCAACGAAATCCTCTGCGACGATGCGCGCCGCATTGCCGGCAAAGCCCATGCGGCCGGCGTCGACGTCAAACTCGAGTTGTGGCCGGAGACTCCGCATGTCTTCCAGATCGCGGGGTTCTTGCCCGAGTCCGCCCAGGCGATCGACCGCATCGAGCAGTTCGTCAGCGCCCGCGCTGGCTGGGACCACGCGCTGCTGCCGGTCAGTCCGGACCGGACTGCCTTGAGCCTGGCATCGCGCTGATCAACTGCGGGTTCAGCAAATAGCGCGCCGCGCCTTCGCCTGCCACCCAACCGCTGGCCATGCTGGCCGTCAGCAGATAGCCACCGGTCGGGGCTTCCCAATCGAGCATTTCACCGGCGCAAAAACATCCCGGCAGCGCTTTGAGCATCAGCCCGGCGTCGAGATCCTGCAAGCGCAGGCCGCCGGCCGTGCTGATCGCTTCTGCCACCGGGCGCGCGGCCGTCAGCAGCAAGGGCAAACGCTTCAAGGTCTGCGCCAGGACCAGCACATCGCCATAAGCCTCGCGGCTCAGCACCTCGTGCAGCAGCCCGGCTTTCAGGCCCTCGATGCCCAGGCGGCTCTTCAAATGGGTGGACATCGAGCGCGGGCCACGCGGCCTGGCGACCTCCGCCGCGACGAACTCCTCGCTGCGTTCGGGCAGCAGGTCGAGATGCACCAAAGCCTCACCGAACTCGGCGATCTCCTCGCGCAGCAAGGCTGAAGCGACATAAATCAACGAACCTTCAACCCCGGTGGCGGTGACGACGAACTCGCCCTTGCGCTGAAAGCGCCTGCCGCTGCGCCCTTCAAAATGCAGCGCCACCGGCTTCACCGGCAAGCCGGCAAAGCGCGAGGCAAAAAACTCGCTCCAACCGGCAACGGCATTGCCCGGCTTCGCGGCGCCGAGATCAAAACCGCAGTTGGCGGCTTTCAGCGGCGCCACCTCGATGCCCCGCTCTGCCAGCAAGGGCACCCAGGCAGCGTCGGAACCGAGTTGCGGCCAGGACGCGCCGCCCAACGCCAGCACCAAGGCATCGGCCCGCACGGTCTGTTCCAGTTGCCCATGGGCAAAGCGCAAGCCGCCGGTTTCGTCCCAGCCCAGCCAGCGCTGGCGCATGTGAAAGCGCACGCCGCTGGCGCGCAAGCGATGCAACCAGGCGCGCAGCAAAGGCGCCGCCTTCAGGCTGCTCG
>JBIKPD010000210.1:0-6803 GCA_044357665.1 Roseateles sp.
GCTCCTGGCATGACGCTGATGAAGATGCCGATGTTCTGCTGGACCTGGCTGATCACCGCCTATCTGCTGATCGCCGTGATGCCGGTGCTGGCCGGAGCGATCACGATGACGCTGACCGACCGTCATTTTGGTACGTCCTTCTTCAACCCCGCCGGTGGCGGTGACCCGGTGATGTACCAGCATATCTTCTGGTTCTTCGGCCACCCCGAGGTCTACATCATGATCTTGCCGGCCTTCGGCATCGTCAGTCAGATCGTGCCGGCATTTGCCCGCAAGCGCCTGTTCGGCTACGCCTCGATGGTCTATGCCACCGCGTCGATCGCGATCCTGTCCTTCATCGTCTGGGCCCACCATATGTTCTCCACCGGCATGCCGGTCACCGGGCAGTTGTTCTTCATGTACGCGACGATGCTGATTGCGGTGCCGACCGGTGTGAAGATCTTCAATTGGCTGGCAACGATGTGGCGCGGTTCGATGACCTTCGAGTCACCGATGCTGTTCGCGGTTGGCTTCATTTTCGTCTTCACGATGGGTGGCTTTACCGGTTTGATCCTGGCGATGGCGCCGATCGACATCCAGGTGCAGGACACCTATTACGTGGTCGCGCACTTCCACTATGTGCTGGTGGCGGGTTCCTTGTTCGGCATGTTTGCCGGCTTCTACTACTGGGCGCCGAAATGGACCGGTGTGATGTACGACGAATGGCGTGGCAAGTTCCATTTCTGGGGTTCGCTGGTCACCTTCAACATCACCTTCTTCCCGATGCATTTCCTCGGCCTGGCCGGTATGCCACGGCGTTACGCTGACTACCCGACCCAGTTCACCGATTTCAATGCGATCGCTTCGATCGGTGCCTTCGGCTTCGGCTTCATGCAGGTCTATTTCTTCCTCGCCGTGGTGCTGCCGATGATGCGTGGCAAGGGCGAGAAAGCGGCTCAGCGTCCTTGGGAAGCTGCCGAAGGTCTGGAATGGGAAGTGGCTTCGCCCGCACCGTTCCATACCTGGGAAGCACCGCCCAAGCTGAATGCCAATGCGACCAAGGTGATCGGCTGAAAATGACGACCAACGCCGAGCAACGCAAGAACAACAAACGCCTGGGGCTGATCCTGCTCAGCGTGGCCCTGGTCTTCGGTCTCGGCTTTGTCAGCAAGATCATCTTGTTCGGACTTTGAGTTGTCTATGAAGACTTCGAACTGGACTTTTGCCGCCGCTTTGCGCAGGGACAACCGGCAGTTGGTCGGCAAGTTGGTCGTGGTGGTCGGGCTGATGTTCGGCTTCGGTTACGCGCTGGTGCCGATGTACCGGGCGATCTGCACGGCGCTGGGCATCAACGTGCTGTCGCTGGCGGAACGTCAGCATGTAGTTCGAGCCGATGGCGCGAAGAACACGCAAATCGACCTTAGCAGGTCAATTTCGGTTGAGTTCGATGCGAATGCGCGTGGCCCTTGGGAGTTCAAACCGGCCGTCGCGCATCTTGCCGTGCACCCGGGTGAATTGACGACGGTAATGTACGAGTTCAGTAATACGCAGAACCGGGTGATGACTGCGCAAGCGATCCCGAGTTATGCGCCGAAGCAGGCCACCGCCTATTTCAACAAGCTGGAATGTTTTTGTTTCAATGAATACACCTTGCAGCCTGGGGAAACCAGGCGTTGGCCGGTGGTCTTCGTGATCGACCCCAAGCTTCCGGCAGATGTGAAGACCATCACCCTTTCCTATACCTTCTTCGAGGTCGCTGGCAAGGGTGGCAAGCAGGCTTTGCAGGTGGTGACATCGGGTTCGCGCTCATGAAACCGCTTGCTGACGTAACGCCGGTGACTTCAAGGCCGGTGTCGTTTTTGCAGACCATGCGCGCGGTGGCATGGTCATTTTTCGGCGTGCGGCGCGGCGCTGATTATGAGAAAGATGTGGCTCAACTGAACCCGGTGCATGTCATCATCGCGGGCTTGTTGGGCGCTGTTTTGTTCGTGCTGGCGCTGGTGCTCTTGATCCAATGGGTCATCGGCAGCGGTGTGGCCAGCGCTTAGTTGTGATCAGGACTGAGTCCAGTTCGAGGAGAGAAAATATGTCGGCAGCGACTGCTACGGGCCATGCCCCTCATTATTTCGTACCGGCGCCTTCGCGGCACCCGGTGATGGCTGCGATCGGCCTTTTCATGGTGATCCTGGGTGCAGGCCAATGGATCAACGGTCATCATTGGGGCGTCTGGCTGCTCGCTTTTGGTTTCCTCTGGTTTGCCGTGGTGCTGACGCAGTGGTTCCGTCAAGCCATTGGCGAGAGCGAGGCCGGGCTTTACAACGAGCATGTCGACCTGTCGTTCCGTTGGAGCATGGGCTGGTTCATCTTTTCCGAAGTGATGTTCTTCGGCGCGTTTTTCGGCGCACTCTACTGGGCCCGCATGCATTCGGTGCCGTCGCTCGGTGATCTGGAAAACTCTTTGCTCTGGCCAGACTTCAAGGCCTTGTGGCCAAGCGTGGCTGCCGGCATGACTGCATCTCCTGCCGGGACGGTCGAGGCCTTCAGCACCATGGGCCCATGGCCGCTGCCGACGATCAACACGGCCTTGCTGCTGACTTCAGGCGTGACCCTGACGATTGCCCACCATGCGCTGATCGACGACAACCGTTCCAAGACCATCGCTTTCATGTGGATGACCGTGCTGCTCGGCGTGACTTTCCTGTTTGTCCAGGGGTATGAATACCACCATGCCTATACCGAACTGAATCTGAAGCTGAGTTCGGGCGTCTTCGGGTCGACCTTTTTCATGCTGACTGGTTTCCACGGTTTCCATGTGTTTGTCGGCATGTTGATGCTCTTGTTCATCACCCTGCGACTGCAAAAAGGCCATTTCACCAAGGACAAGCATTTTGGCTTTGAGGGGGCAGCCTGGTATTGGCACTTTGTCGACGTCGTCTGGCTGGGTCTGTACGTGATCGTTTACTGGCTCTGAACAAAGCCGCTGGATAAAGAAAAAGCGCCGCAAACGCGGCGCTTTTCTATTGGTGAATTCAACGCAATGGCAGACCGGTCGGTTCGATCCATCCCAGCCAGTAGCTCAGCAAGATGAACAGGAACAGCGCAACCGAAATGCCGACCCGCACTGCCAGGGCCCGGGCCATATTGGGCCCGCGCTTTTCACTCTTGCTGCCGTTTTTCAGCATGAACAGACCGGCAGCGGCCAGCGCGCCGAGGATTCCAATGAAGGCGATCAGGATGACGATTTTCATGCGGTCCGATTATGCCCTCCAGGGGATGCCGTGAAGACCGGCATGCGCGTCGCGATGTTGCTGCTTGCGCTGGCTGCTGCCTCGCTGACCTTCAGGCTTGGATTCTGGCAACTTGACCGGGCCGCGCAGAAGTTGGCCTGGCAGTCGTCGATCGCCGAGCGCGGTCAAATGCCGGCTCTGCAAGCACAGGATCTGGCCGCGGCAGGGGCAGAGGCCCAACTGAATCGACGCGTTCATCTGCGCGGCCGTTGGGCGGCAGACAGGACCATCTTTCTCGACAACCGGCCGATGCAGGGCAGGGTGGGGTTTTTCGTGGTCACGCCCTTGCAACTTGAGGGACGCAATCAAGCGGTACTGGTGCAACGCGGCTGGGTGCCTCGCGATGCACAAGACCGCAGCCGTTTGCCGCCGCTCGCCACGCCGGTCGGAGGGGTCGAGATTGAAGGTCGTTTGGCCGCTTCGCCATCAAGGCTGTATGAGTTCAGCGCGGCGGCCAGCGGTACGATCCGGCAAAATGTCGGGGTTGATTCATTTCCACCCGACCTCGACCTGCTGCCGCTAACCGTTGTGCAACTGGCGGCTGCCACTGATGACGGGTTGCTGCGCGACTGGGCAGCAGTCGATGCAGGCTTGCAGAAGCATTATGGTTACGCCTTTCAATGGTTTGCGCTCTGCGCATTGATCCTGGGTCTTTATGTCTGGTTCCAACTCATCCAACCCCGTCGCAAGCAGTCAAGCAGCAGTTGACCCCTTCGCCATGACGGTGCATAGCCTGCCAGATCCGCGCTATCTGGAGGCTCAACAACGCACGGCCAGCGGTCGCTTGCGCATGCTGCTGGTGGTGGCGGCCTGTGCTGCGCCGGTGCTTGCGTCCTACTTCACTTTCTACGTTCTCAAGCCCAGCGGCCAAGCCTATGGCGAGTTGATCACACCGCCGCTCGAGATTCCCACCTTGTTGAACTTGCGCGATCTGGCCGGCCAGCCGGTGACTGCGGCATCGCTGAAAGGCCAATGGCTGCTGGCCGTGGTGCAGGATGGAGCTTGCGATGACGCTTGCGAAAAACAGTTGTACGTGCAGCGCCAGCTGCGCCAGATGCTCGGCAAGGAGCGCGACAAGGTCGACAAGCTCTGGTTGATTCCTGACGATCAACCCTTGCGCCCGGCCTTGCAAAAAGCCTTGACCGAGGGCGCACCGGTCACCATCTTGCGTGCCAAACGCACCGAGCTCGAGGCCTGGCTCAAGCCGGCTGCGGGGCAGTCACTGCGCGACCATTTCTTCCTGATCGACCCGCGCGGCCAATGGATGCTGCGCGCGCCGGCCTTGCCCGATCCGGTCAAGCTCAAAGGCGATCTGAGCCGATTGCTCAAGGCCAATCAGAGCTGGGATGAGCCGGGACGCTGATGTTGAATAGCATCGATCTCTTGGCCTTGTTGCAGCTTGCCGGCCTGGGTGCCTTGCTGGCCGGCCTGGCCTTGCTGGCCCTGCGCCTGCGCAATTCAAATCCGCATGGCCGTCAACATGCCTTGATCGTCCTGACGCTGTTCCTGACCTTTGATCTGGTGCTGTTTGGTGCCTTCACCAGGCTGACCGATTCAGGCCTGGGTTGCCCCGACTGGCCTGGTTGTTACGCCCAGGCCAGCCCGTTTGGCGCGAGCACCGAAATCGCTGCGGCCCAGGCCGCCATGCCCAGCGGCCCGGTGACCCATGAAAAAGCCTGGATCGAAATGATCCATCGCTACTTGGCCAGCAGCGTCGGCGTGCTGATTCTGCTGGCTTGTGTGCTGAGCTGGCGTCAGGCCGGCAAGGCAGGGGCTACCTCGCCCTGGTGGGCGACGCTGACTCTGTTTTGGGTCTGCATGCAGGGCGCATTCGGTGCGCTGACAGTGACGATGAAACTGTTTCCGGCCATCGTCACGCTGCATTTACTCGGGGGCATGGGCTTGCTGATGCTGCTTGCCTGGCAGGCGCAAGGCTCGCGCCCGGCGCCCTTGCGTCTGGATCGCAAGCTGTATATCGGCGCCTGGGCTTTGCTTCTGATGTTGTTGATGCAAGTCGCTCTGGGCGCCTGGGTCAGCACCAATTACGCGGTGCTGGCCTGCAATGAATTTCCGACCTGCCAAGGCGGGCAATGGTGGCCGCCGCAGGATTTCAAGCAGGGCTTTACCTTGTGGCGTGAGCTCGGCGTCGACGCTGATGGCAACTGGCTGCAATTTGCCGCTTTGACGGCGATTCACATGGCGCACCGGCTCGGCGCTTTGCTGGTTTTCACCGCGCTGCTGGCCTTCGCGCTGGCCCTTTGGCGCGATGGCAGGCCGCAATTGCGGGTCTGGGCCAAGCGCTTGCTGCTGGTCGCTGCATGGCAATTGGTCAGTGGGCTCTCCAACAGCGTGCTTGACTGGCCGCTGCTGGCGGCACTGGCCCATACCGGTGGTGCAGCGATGTTGCTGCTGCTGCTCAGCCTGCTGCTGGCCCGAGCGCAGCAGGCGCGCCAGTCCCCCATCCAAGATAACCATTAATCTGCGGCTTCCATGGCATCCAGTTCCTCCACTTCAACCATTGCCCCAGCATCGAGCTGGCAGCAGTTCTATCAGCTGACCAAACCAAGGGTCGTGCAGTTGATCGTCTTCTGCGCCATCATCGGCATGGCGCTGGCCATCCCCGGTCTGCCTTCGAGCGAGCAATGGCTGGTGATCCTGGCCGCCACGGCAGGCATCTGGCTGGTGGCGGGTGCCGCTGCTGCCTTCAACTGCCTGGTCGAACAGCAGATCGACGCGAAGATGAAGCGCACTGCCTGGCGCGCCACAGCCAAAGGCGAACTCAGCAACATCCAGACCTTGAGCTTTTCGGCCGTCCTGTGCGGCGCTGGCATGGCCTTGCTGTGGTTCTGGGTCAACCCGCTGACGATGTGGCTGACTTTTGCCACTTTCATCGGCTATGCGGTGGTTTATACGGTGATCCTGAAACCGCTGACGCCGCAGAACATCGTCATCGGCGGCGCCTCGGGCGCGATGCCGCCGGTGCTTGGCTGGGCCGCTTTGCGCGGCGATGTCGGCCCGGAAGCATTGCTGCTGTGTCTGATCATTTTTCTCTGGACGCCGCCGCATTTCTGGGCCCTGGCGCTGTACCGCACCGAGGAATACCGCAAGGCCGGCCTGCCGATGTTGCCGGTGACCCATGGCTCGGAGTTCACCCGCTTGCAGGTCTTTCTCTACACCTGGATTTTGCTGGCCGCGACGCTCTTGCCCTTCTTGACCGGCATGAGCGGGCGGCTCTATCTGGTCAGCGCGGTGCTGCTGGGCCTGGGTTTTTGCGCTTATGCCTGGAAGCTCTGGCGCAACTATTCCGATGAACTCGCCCGTGCTACCTTTCGCTTTTCAATCCTGCATCTGTCGCTGCTGTTTGCAGCGCTGCTGCTCGATCACTACCTGCTGCCCTGGACAGGATGAGGCATGAATAAACGTACTTTGATGACGCTGTCCCTGGCCGCGGTCCTGGGCTTGTCCGGATGCGATTGGCTGAGCGGCGCGCCCAAACCGGCCTTCAAGGGCGTCGACTTGACCGGGGCTGCTTATGCA
>JBIKPD010000211.1:0-6801 GCA_044357665.1 Roseateles sp.
TTCAGTGCGCTCTGACCACAATCAAAGGACTCAACGGCGTCCGAACCGGTCAATTTGCGAACTGGCTCGTAAGGCTGCGAACTCAACCAAGCAGCCCCGGTTCAGACAACAGTTTCTTGAGCCTGGGCTTGGCGTTCACGGGTTGGTCAAGCGCCGCCTGAAACGCCAGCCACTGCTCATCGCTCAGTTCAAATCGGCTGCGGTCAGCCAAGGTTTGGTTGGCAGCGATGATGCCCGCGTCGAGTAAAAATTCGCTGACATTTTTGTGCGCCACGCGCGCCGCTTCTTGAAGCAATTGCTTCACAGGTGCGCTGGCGCGTACGTCGATGCGCTCGGACTTGGAATGAGCAACTTCGGTCATGGCGGCCCTTTTTTGAAAAGTTGCCTCATCATAGCGTCCGGACAATGTACTGACAATTTTCTTGTTGGTTGAGGCTATCGTGTGCAAATCGTAGTCATGGCCATCATTGGTGCCATCCTCGCCCAAGGCGCGATCCCCTTTCTCGATCGACAAAAGAGAGAGCAAAGGGCCGCTCAAGAAAACATCAGCCCCGTTGATCCGCCACAAAACTGAGTGACTTTACGCAGGGTTCAAGACTTCAGAAATATCGCGCGCACCGTGCAATATGCGAACGATGGTGACCTGCTCTGGCGTGGACTCAAAAAAGATCACGTAGTTGCCATGCGCGCATGAGCGCAAGTCTTCAGACAGCTCAGGGCCGCCGCCGATAGCCCGCAGGGTTAAGACAAATCCTTTCGCAATGCACACGCAACTCAGCCACGAAAGTTCCGGCGCGAACCGGATTGTCTTGTGCAATGTAGTCGCCGATCTCTTCAAGATCGAACGCTGCCAAGGGCGTGATCAGCAACTGCATTAGCGAGTTTGGCGAGTTGCCTGCTTGGCGTATTTGGCTTGTAGTCGATCAAACACTGGTTCCGCTGCAAGTGCTGCGCCGCTGGCGATGGCGCCGGCCCTTCTTGTGGCCCAGCGCTGCATGCTCGCGGACCTGGACTCGCCCCTGCTGCTGGCGCGCGACCGCCCGCACGCCATGGTGTACGACGGCGCGCAGGTGCCGCTGCCGCCGGCCGGCCTTTGGGGTTGAGGGTCGGTTGCAGCGCGATCGACCACCCGGGCGCCGCCTGCGGACCCGCTGCGCATTGGCCCATGCGGGTTCTCGCCCAGTTCATCCTTGGTCCTTTGAGCTTGGCCGGCCGATTGGCTGAAGCACCAAATCAGCAAACTTTTCGCCAACGCTTCGCAGGTAGGACGCCTTTCCCTGGCCCCTGCCGCAGGTCGCAGTCAGGAGCCCAAAGCCCCGCGTGGTGCGGGTAGGGTGAGACAAAATATCGTTTCACTTACGGGTGCGTTTGTAAGCGCGCAGGTCACTTGCCGAAAACATTTGGTTGCGGCCGACGGTGTGGCTGGGTTGCAGTTTTCCCGCTTGGACATGGCGACGCAAAGTTGGCAGCGATACCTCCAAATACTCAGCGGCCTCCCAAGCCGACAGAGGCTCCCGCTCCAAATGTCCAAATACCTGCTCGTGGCTGAAATCATCGTCACGAAATGCGTTGAGGCTCAGAAGTGAGAAAAATTTAACACGCTCAGTCGCAGGCATGCGCTTCAGTTCAGAAAAAAGGTCTTGTGCAGTCAGTGCATGATTCATTTTGCGGCTCCTTGGGCTTTTTCCTGTCGCAGGTACTGTTTCAACTCGGCGTAAAAATTCTCATGAACGCCCACTTGGTAGAAGTCGATGATCAAAAACTCCAGAGGCGCGTCTTTCTTGGGTGCTCTGTAGGCAAGCAAATATTCCTGACGACTGAATCGGAACTTATGCACTCGAATTCCAGTCAGGTCCCCGACCTTGGCCTCTCCGATGTCAGGGGTCTCGCAGACGACCTCCACCTCATCCTCAATTACCAACTGCAAGGGCTTGTGCGCTTTTTTGACGTACTGCGCAAAGGGCCGTTTGAAGTTGGTTTTCATGAGCTGACTATGCCTTAATTATGATGTGATATCAACCCAAGTCTGGGTGACTGAGGCACGCCTAAGACAGAGCCTGTGAACAGGTCATGGATTTTGGTTCATTTCTTCTTGGGCTAAGATGTACATGTACATCCAAAAAGGGTTCGCCATGGCCAACACCAAACTTTTCAAGAACGGCAACTCGCAAGCCGTTCGCATTCCTGCCGAACTTGCCTACAGCACGTGGGACATTGATCTGGTCATCGAGCGACAAGGGGACGAGTTGCGCATCCGTCCGGCCCAGCGCCGCATGGGCGATGTGTTAGGCAAACTTGCCAAGTTCTCACCTGACTTCATGGCCCAGGGCCGGGGCGAAAACATTGAGGGCGAGCGCGAGGCTTTATGAATCCGAAGTACATGCTCGACACCAACATCTGCATCTACCTCATGAAGCATCAGCCGCCTGAGGTGCGCGAGCGGTTTGCCCAGTGCTTTGTGGGCGACGTTGTCATTTCTGCGGTGACTTTGGCTGAGCTTGAATTTGGTATCGCGTGCTCAAGCATTGCCGCACAGGAATCCAACCGGTCGGCACTGGAGAGCTTGCTCGACGACATCAAGGTTGCGCCTTTTGATGCACAAGCTGCCAAGGCCTATGGCCCCATCCGCGCAGCCTACAAAGATCGCAACCGAGATGCTCTGGACAAACTCATCGCGTCTCATGCGGTCGCTTTAGGAGTGACACTGGTCACCAACAACGAAGCGGACTTTGTGAACTACGCTGAGCTGCGTGTTGAAAACTGGGTCAGCAACCACTGAAATCAAATCTCTTTGATCCAATTCACCATTTCATAGGGCAACTTTCATGGCCAGAACACAAGAGGTCAAGACATTGGCGATGGCCAGGTACGGCAACTGCACCGGCACGCCGGTGTGGGGCGCTTTGATCAGCAGACCCGTCTTGGTAATGCCGATCCGGGCCTTGCGGTAATAGTCTGCAGCGCGCGAATACCGGCAATGTCTGCAGCCTGTGCGGTGCAAACGCCGGATCTTGCTAATCATGTCCGTGGTGATCACTCCTTGCACCCCGCCGCTTAAAAAAGCAGCAGAGTAGGCGAAGCACCGGGCTCAGTTTTGGGTTAGCCCCAAAAGATCGCGATTGCAACACCGACACAAAATGCTGGTATGCAGACCGTTTCATTGGAACTATTTATGCTCACGATCGCCTCCTACTATCAACTTGAGCCGCCGGCTCGAAACCCCTTTCATCCGCGCGAACGGGGTTTACGGGAACCCCCCTGTGTCAGACTACTTGTCGCCTCGTTAGATCTTCAAAACAGGGGGCGTGATGAGAGAACGAGTTGGCTCGATACGGAAAATCCTTCAAAAATAAATATGTAGCTCGTCTGCTACCGCCGCTCAATGAGTCGCCGGAAGTTGTCGCTCGTGATGCCGGCATCGCCGCAGTGACGCTGGAGCGCTGGCGCAGTGAATTCTTGTTGCTTCCTGCTTCTGATCAGAGCTGGTCAGGGGCGGCAAGGCTTGATGCTGTGGTGACCACAGCATCCATGGACGAGGTCAGCAAGAGCGCATGGTGTCGCACCAAGGGCATCTACCCAGCAGATTTGATTGCCTGGCAGCAAAGTGCGACAAAGTCCTTGGCCGAGCCCAAAGAGGTGGGAGCCACCCCGAAGCAAGCCAAACAGGATCGCTCGCGCATCAAGGATTTGGAGCGCGAGTTGCGCCGCAAGGATAGTGCGCTGGCCGAGTGCGCGGCCCTTCTGGTCTTATCAAAAAAAGTAGGGGCGATCTTCCGCAAGGGAGAGGACGAGTGATCGTTCTTGAAGATCGTCTGACCTTATCCCGGGAAATCGAGGTGGCACATAAAGCGGGTGCCCGCCTGCGCAAGGCCTGCGAGACGGCTGGGGTGACGGTGCGCACGCTACAGCGCTGGCAAGTGCGTATTCCGGTGAACGTGACCCGCCATTCCGGCAACGTGACCTGTAATTCCGGTGAACGTGACCGGGGGTGGCGTTGCGCGGTTTGATTTTATGCCGAGGCGTTTTTCGGCTGCGTTGCCTTTCTTGGTTGGGTTACTTTATGAAGTCACTTGGGGTCGGCGGCGGCTGTTGCGTTTGACCACTTCTAGGCTTCTGACCTAGCTTTTTTCGCCCGCTGGCGTTTTGCCGAAGATGGTCTTTTTCCGGAGTGACTCGCCCGTGAGCGTGAAGCGGTGATGGCTTTGCATCAGGCGATCGAGCATCGCGTCCGCCAAGGTCGGATCGCCTATCCATTCATGCCAATGCTCGATCGGCAACTGACTGGTAATGATGGTGGCACGGTGGCCGGCGCGATCATCAATGATCTCCAGCAGATCGGCCCGGGTTTGCCTGTCCATGGCGCTCATGCCCCAGTCATCCAATAGCAACACATCGGTGTTTTTGAGTGTCTCCAGCCACCGTGTGAACGTGCCGTTAGCGTGGCGTATGTTCAGCTCTTCTCCCAGGCGTGGTACGCGTTGGTAGAGCGCGCTGTGCCCACGCCGGCAGGCATGGTGAGCCAATGCGCAGGCCAGCCACGATTTGCCCGCGCCGGTGGGGCCGGTGATCAACACCGCATGTCCGCTCTTGACCCAGTCTCCCAGGGCCAAGCTCATCACGGCACTGCGCTCGAGCCCCCTTGTGGCGCGGCTGTCCAGGTCTTCGATCGCGGCTTGCGGGTATTTAAGTTTGGCGACTTTGAGCAGACGGGCGCAGCGCCGGTCTTGGCGGCCATGGACTTCACGGTCGACCAACAGGGCCAGGCGTTCTTCAAAGCTCATGGCGCTGATGCCGCTTTGGGTGAGCTGCTGCTCCAGCGCCTGGGCCATGGTCTCAAGGCGCAGGCTGCGCAGCTGATTCAGGGTGGTGTTCATCATCATGGGGTGTGGTGTCCGTTGGCGTGGTTGCGTGCGTTCATTGGTAATAGCCCGGGCCGCGCACATGGGCGTGGCTCGGACTGGTCCATTCCGGTGACTCATCGGCCGCGCTGGTTTGGAGCAGGTCGCGCCGGTTGAGCAGCATGTCGCGGATGTGGGTGTATTTGCTGGTGCCCAGGCTCAGCGCCAAGGTGCATGCGGCCTCCAACCTGACCTCGCCGTAACGCTTGCTCAGGTTGAGCAAGCCCAAGCTGGCGCGGTAGGCGTGCTCGGGGTGGCGTTGGCGCTCCAGCATCTTGACGATGGTCGCGGCACAGGCCACGCCAATCCGCTCGCCCCAAGCCACCAAGCGCTCCGGCGTCCACTGGGCTTGGTGTTGGTGGCGCTCCGGCAAGTGCGCAGTCACTGTGGTGAAGCCCCCTTTGTGGGCGCAGCGCAGATGGCAAGCTACGCGCTCGCCCCTGTGCAGGGCTTCGACGGCATTGGCTGTCACGCGCAACTCCAGCGTCAGCCCCACCAAAGCGTTGGGGACGCTGTAGCGATGGCCTTCAAACTCGACATGGCTGTCGATGTGTACACGCACGGTCTTGAAGACGGCCCACTCCCAGGGCTGCAGCGGCAGGGCCATAAGGGCCGGGGCATCGATCTGCGCAAACACCGTGGCGCGACTGCCGGGCAGCTTTTGAAAGTCGCGCTGGTTGAGCCAATGCAGCAAGGGCGCCATGGCATCGTTGACCTCCTCGACGCTGGCGAATACCTGTTTGCGCAGGCGCGCCAGAATCCAGCGCTCGACCAACAGCACGCTTAGTTCGACCTTGGGTTTGTCCTGCGGGTGGTAGGCGCGTGCCGGCAAGATCGAGCAGCCGTAGTGCCGCGCGAAGTCTTGCACGCTGTCTGTCAGCAGCGGTTCGTAGCGATCTGCCTTGGTGACCAGGGCACGCGGGTTGTCGGGCACGATGAGCTGGGGCACACCGCCATAAAAGCCCAAGGCGCGGGCCGTCGCGGCCAACCAATCGCGCCCCGTTTGCGCCGGCGTGGCATAGGCAAAGCAGCAACCGGACACGCCCATGGCGGCGACAAAGATGTTGGCGCGCCCCACCTCCTCACCCCGCACCAACAGAGCCAGGGTGGGACCAGCGAAGTCGATGAAGAGCTTTTCACCGGCGCGGTGCACCTGCCGCATGGAGCGCTTGAGGCGCTTGGCAAATTGGCGGTAGTTCTCGCAGAACTGCGAGTAACGCCAGGGCTTGACAGGGCGATCTTCGCTGTCCTCTTCGCCGACCTGCGCGCAGTATTCCTCCCACAGCAGCATGAGGGTCACGCCTTTGCGGCTCAGCTCTTGATGAATACGACCAAAGTCAACTTGGGCATATTGGGCGCTGGCGCTCGGAGCCGGCCGCAAGCGTCGCTCCAGGCTCGCTTCGTCCATGGCCGCGATCGCGGCCGCATCCAGTCCCGCGACCACGGCGAGTCGCGCATATTTGGTGACGAAGCCCTTGGAGATACCCAGGGCATCGGCGATTTGCTGGTGGGTCAGACTACCCTCGAATTTGAGACGCAGTGCGTCTTTGAGCTTGCGCATATTGATCCTGACGGCGGGCATGTGCTTCTTCCAAAAAGGATGGAAGCTACAGGCACGTTTGGGTTTCGTTGGTGCGCAACACCCTACTGGCGTCTTAGACCGCCGTGCCGGCAGGCGTAGCCCAAGAGATGGGTCACGTTCGCCGGAATGACGGGTCACGTTGCCGGAATCCCTCCGGTCACGTTCATCGGAATCTTGGTCACGTTGCCGGAATCAGCGGTCACGTTCGACCGGAATACTCAGCAAGCGGGTACCGGTCTTGTGAAGGGTGATGGCCGGCCAAGCGCAGTGCGCCCGGTGAGTGCTCATGCACTGAGCGAGCTCGAGCGTGGACGGGTCTTG
>JBIKPD010000212.1:0-6778 GCA_044357665.1 Roseateles sp.
TGGCTGCCGCCTGCCCCGGCACCACCGCCTTTAGGCTTGGCAAGGCGGTCACCCTTCAGGTGCTCGACATTGCCGGGCCTGACCAACTCGCGTGTGCCGCCCTCGCCATGTCCGAAGACCGGCTCGTGCAGATCCCTCTTCGGGATATGCACATCCTCACCTTGCGCCAGGTCGCGAATGCCGCGGCCGTCTACTGCGCGCCTGACAGCTTCACGGATCTGCTGCTTGTGGCGCTGCAAAAAGCGTTCGCGGTTGCCAATCGACTTGTGCCGGCCTGAAAGTCTGCGGTCAATGATTTGGTTGAGCATGGATCGCCTTGTTCAGTCGGATGATGTTCAGGAGCTCTTGCGCACCCTCAAATACCATTCGCAAAGCAATCTGACCTGCTTGGCGGTGTAGCCCTTGTCAACCATGCGCTGGACAAAATTGGCATGTTTTTTGGCCTCGTCGGCGCTGGCTTTGGCGTTGAAGCTGATGACCGGCAGCAACTCCTCGGTGTTCGAAAACATCTTCTTCTCGATCACCGTGCGCAGTTTTTCGTAGCTGGTCCACGACGGGTTCTTGCCCGAATGCTGGGCCCGTGCGCGCAGCACGAAATTGACGATTTCATTGCGGAAATCCTTCGGATTGCTGATGCCAGCGGGTTTCTCGATCTTTTCGAGCTCAGCGTTCAGCGCTTGGCGGTCGAAAACTTCACCGGTGTCGGTGTCGCGGTATTCCTGGTCCTGGATCCAGTAGTCGGCATAGGTGATGTAGCGGTCGAAGATGTTCTGGCCATATTCGCTATAGCTTTCCAGGTAGGCCGTCTGGATTTCCTTGCCGATGAACTCGGCATAGCGAGGAGCCAGCAACTCCTTGATGAAGCCGATGTATTTCTGCTCGGTCTCGGCGGGAAACTGCTCGCGCGCGATTTGTTGTTCGAGCACATACATCAGATGCACCGGATTGGCGGCCACTTCGGATGAGTCGAAGTTGAAGACCTTGGACAGTATCTTGTAGGCGAAGCGGGTCGAGATGCCGCTCATGCCTTCGTCGACCCCGGCGTAGTCGCGGTATTCCTGGAAGCTCTTGGCGCGCGGGTCGGTGTCCTTCAAGCTCTCGCCATCGTAGACCAGCATCTTCGAATAGAGCGAGCTGTTCTCGGGCTCCTTCAGCCTTGTTAGGATGGCGAACTGGCTCATCAGCTTCAAGGTGCCGGGTGCACATTTGGCATCGGCGAGTGAGCTGCCGCGGATCAACTTTTCGTAGATCTTCACCTCTTCGGAAACGCGCAGGCAATAGGGCACCTTGACGATGTAGATGCGGTCGAGGAAGGCTTCGTTGTTCTTGTTGTTGCGAAAAGTCTTCCACTCGCTTTCGTTGCTATGGGCCAGCACAATGCCGTCGAACGGGATCGCGCCGAAGCCCTCGGTGCCCTTGTAATTGCCCTCCTGTGTGGCGGTCAGCAAGGGGTGTAACACCTTGATTGGCGCCTTGAACATTTCGACAAATTCAAGCAGGCCCTGATTGGCCAGGCAGAGGCCGCCTGAATAGCTGTAGGCATCGGGGTCGTCCTGGGCATAGGTTTCAAGCTTGCGGATGTCGACCTTGCCGACCAGCGAGCTGATGTCCTGATTGTTTTCGTCGCCCGGCTCGGTCTTGGCCACTGCGACCTGCCTGAGCACGCTCGGGAAGCATTTGATGACCTTGAAGCGGCGTATATCGCCATTGAATTCTTCCAGGCGCTTGACCGCCCAGGGGCTCAGGATGCGGGTCAGGTAACGGCGCGGAATACCGTAATCATTTTCGAGCAGCGGGCCATCCTCGGCAGGGTCGAAAAGCCCCAGAGGCGATTCATTGACCGGGGAGCCCTCCAACGCATAGAAGGGGACCTGCTCCATCAACAGTTTCAGCCGCTCGGCAATCGAGCTCTTGCCGCCGCCAACCGGGCCGAGCAGGTAGAGGATCTGCTTTTTTTCTTCCAGCCCTTGCGCTGCATGACGGAAATAGCTGACCACCTGTTCGATCGGATCTTCGAGCCCGAAGAATTCGGCGAAAGCGGGGTAGAGCTTGATCGTCTTGTTGGCAAACAGGCGCGACAGTCGCGGATCGTTGCGGGTGTCGACCATTTGCGGAGCACCGATGGCCGTGAGCATGCGCTCGGCGGCGCTTGCAAAGGCCATTGGGTTGCGTTTGCACTCGGCGAGGTAGTCCTCAAGACTGAGTTCTTCGACCCGGGTGCGCTCATAGCGCGCGGCAAAGCTGCTGATCACGTCCATCTTGTCCTCCTGTTGGTCCCGAAGGCGCAGGGCATGTCGCGTCCTGCAACTCCGGGAAGTTCTGATGGCGTCCTGGCATCGTTCAGGGCGGCCCTTGCGGGCGGGGCGTCATCAGAGCTTTCCGAGGGTCAACATAGGGCCAAGGGGGACCGTCTTCGGGCTTTCGGGGGAGTTTTGGCGTGACCGATCCTTGCCAAGATGCTACGGCAAACGGACTTGAATTGGCTTGTGGCTGGCCCCCCTAGGAGTCCGGCTGCCCCCCGTTTCGCGGGTAGGTTCTAGCGCGGCTGGCGCAGTCGGTCGAGCAGGCCGCTGAGCTCGTCGAGCGAGCTGAACTGGATTGACAGTTCGCCTTGTTCACCGCGCTTGGTGCGCTTCTTGACGCGGATCTCCACCGTGGTGGCAAGTAGATCCGACAGGTCTTGTTCCAGCCGTAGCAGATCGCGGCTCTTTTCGTTCTTGACCCGCAGCAGCGGTGTCTGGCGGCCGACGCCCTGGCGCGCGACCAGCTTTTCGGCTTCACGCACGCTGAGCTTCTTGGCAGCGATCTCGGTGGCGCAAGTGATCTGGTGCGCACCGTCGAGTGGCAGCAGGGCGCGCGCATGGCCCATGTCGATGTCGCCGGCCATCAGCATGTTCTGTACCGGCGCAGTCAGGTGCAGCAAGCGCAATAAATTGCTCGCGGCGCTGCGCGAGCGTCCGACCGCCTGTGCGGCCTGTTCATGCGTCAGATGGAATTCGGTCACCAGCCGGTGCAGGCCTTGCGCCTCTTCAAGCGGATTCAGGTCTTCCCGCTGGATGTTCTCGATCAGGGCCATCGCGGCTGCGGCCTCGTCGGGCACCGCCTTGACCAGCACCGGCACATCGCGCAGTCCGGCCAGCTTGGCGGCGCGGAACCGGCGCTCGCCGGCGATGATTTCATAGCGCCGCTCGGCCGCCTCGCCGACTGGTCGCACCAGGATCGGCTGCATGATGCCCTGCGCCTTGATGCTTTCGGCCAGCTCATAGAGCGAACCTTCATCCATGCGTGTGCGCGGCTGGTATTTGCCGGGCTGCAGTTGTTCCAGCCTCAAGCTGCTGGGCTCGCCATCGCGCGCCGCAGCAATTTCTGCGTCGCTGACTTTGGGCCCTAGCAGGGCTTCGAGACCGAGGCCGAGGCCTTTGGGTTTTTTTGTCGCCATGCGCAATTGTCCCTTACCCTTGCAGTTGCGCCAACAAGGTCTGACCCTCGTGCCAATCGCCAAGTAAAGCCGCTTCGTTCAGATGCCCGGCGGCACCCGCCAGCACCAGCGTTGAGCCCCAGTCTGCAGCGAGTCGGGAGCCTTCTGCAAGCGAGCAATAGGGGTCGTTGCTGCTGATCACGGTGATCGAAGGGAAGGGGAGACGACCACGGCCTTGACCTTGGTGGGCCTGGCGCCAGTTGTGCAATTGCGGGGGCAGTCTGCTGGCGTCGGGTGGCGCCACCAGCAACGCGCCTTTCACCCTGTGTTTGTGGCCTGAATGTTCGGCCCAGCCAGCCACCAGGTGGCAACCGAGCGAATGCGCGACCAGCAGGGTGGGGCGATCATCTTCGAGCAGGACTTCTTCCAGCCTGGCCATCCAGTCACCGCGCCGCGGCCATTCCCAGTCAGACTGCTCGACGCGTTGATGCCCCAGTTGACGTTCCCAAAGGCTTTGCCAATGATCTTCAGCCGAGTTCATCCAGCCCGGCAACAGCAATACCCGTTCAGTTGTCATCCACTTGCCTTATGCTTTGCGTCCCTTGGGTTGATTGTGCTGGAGAAGATTGATGACTTACGCGGTGTTTGTAGACGGCCAGGAGGGCACGACCGGCCTGCGTATTCATGAATACCTGGCGGCTCGCAGCGACATCGAGGTGCTGCGCATCGACGCCGACAAGCGCAAGGACCCCGCCGAGCGCGCCCGGCTGTTGAACGCTGCCGATGTGGCCTTTCTCTGCCTGCCCGACGCGGCTTCGCGCGAAGCCGCCGCGATGATCAACAACCCCCGCACCTGCCTGATCGATGCCAGCACGGCGCACCGTGTCAGCCCCGGCTGGGCTTTCGGTTTGCCCGAATTGGCGCCGGACCAACGCGACAAGATCCGTGCCTCCAAGCGCATCGCCAACCCCGGCTGCCATGCCTCGGCCTTCATCCTGGCGCTGCGCCCGCTGCTCGATGCCGGTTTGCTGAGCCCTGACGCCTTGCTTTCGGCGACATCGATCACCGGCTATTCCGGTGGCGGAAAAAGCATGATTTCCGAGTATGAAACGACAAGTGAGCGCAAGCTTACATCTCCGAGGCCCTATGCTTTGGGCTTGAACCACAAGCATTTACCCGAGATGGCCAGGCATACCGGGCTGCTGCAACCGCCGGTTTTCATGCCCATCGTCGGCCCTTTTTACAAGGGGTTGGCCGTCAGCGTGCCGCTGCATCTGAGCCAGATCCGGGCGGGTGCCGGGGTGCAGGATCTGCATTCGGCGCTGACAAGCTATTACGAGGGCGAACCTTTCATCCGCGTGATGCCCTTGCGCGATGCGGCGACGCTGGAGTCGGGCTTCTTTGACGTCCAGGCTTGCAACGACAGCAACCGGGTTGACCTGTTCTTGTTCGGTAGCGAGACCCAGGCATTGTTGATCGCCCGCCTCGACAACCTTGGCAAGGGGGCCAGCGGCGCCGCTGTGCAGTCGATGAACGTGCACCTTGGGATCGATGAGGGTTTGGGTCTCTGATCGCTCCTGGGGCGTTTTGACGGCTTATGGTCTTGCATCCCCCACCACGGCCCAATCGGGAGCGATCCAGTCGCTGATTGGCTGCAGAAGCGTCGGCGGCGGCGCGATCCGACCCTTTGGCCAGGCCCGAGCGTGAAGCGCGGGTAGCCGGTCGCAAGCGCGCTTTCGTCAGCCGCCTCGAACAGCCCCAGCAACCAGCTGCTGGCTACCTGCTCGCCCATCACCCGCCGGACCTGCCGCTCAGTTCGCGGGTTCAAAAGCGGACGCGACGTCGGCAGACCAGTCGGCCAGGCCCGATTACATGCTGTCGATTCGCCGCACCATTTCGCGAGCAAATTCGACAAAGGCCAGCGCACCCTTCGATGAGGGGTCGAAGATCACGCCGGGCAGGCCGTAGCTGGGCGCTTCGGCCAGACGCACATTGCGCGGAATCATGGTGTCAAAAACCTTGTCGCCGAAATGGGTCTTGAGTTGCTGGCTGACCTGTTGCTGCAGCGTGATGCGCGGATCGAACATGACGCGCAACAAGCCGATGATCTGCAGGTCGGGGTTCAGGTTGGCATGCACCTGCTTGATCGTATTGACCAGGTCCGACAAACCTTCCAGTGCGAAATATTCGCATTGCATCGGCACCACCACGCCATGGGCGCAGCATAGGCCATTCAGGGTCAGCATCGACAGCGAGGGCGGGCAATCGATCAGGACGAAATCGTATTCATTGCTGACCTCGCCCAGAGCAGCTTTCAAGCGGCGCTCGCGGCGCTCCAGATCAACGAGTTCGACCTCGGCACCCGCCAGCTCGCGATTCGCGCCCAGAACGTCGTAACCTGATTTTTCACCGCGTTGTCTGGCTTCGGCAATGCTCGCTGATTCAAGCAGCACGTCGTAGACGCTCAACTCCAGCTTGCGTTTGTCGATGCCCGAGCCCATCGTCGCATTGCCTTGCGGGTCAAGGTCAACGACGAGTACCCGCTGACCGAGCTTGGCCAAACCTGCTGCCAGGTTGACGGTGGTGGTTGTTTTGCCGACCCCACCTTTTTGATTGGCAACGCAGAAGATTTTGGCCATTTGATTACTTGGTTGACTTGGGCAGCTTAATCGCAATGACCCGGATCGGGGTGAATTGATTTCGACCGAATCGATATCAGGCAGCGTTGTGCATCGAGTCCTGGCACCTGCAGTTGTTCCACGTGAAACACATCGAGATCCGCGGGCAATGCTGCCAATTCGTCAGCGGGATGCTGACCCTTCATCGCCAGCCAAATCGCACCAGGCTTCAACAGCTTCCGGGTCAATTGGGTGAAGTCGAGCAGGGAAGCAAAGGCGCGCGAGGTGACGAGGTCGAAGGCTGGAACCTTCAGATCCTCGACGCGTGAGTGCAGGCCGTGGAGATTCGGCAAATGTAGCTCTGCCGCGACCTGCTTGATGAAACTGGCTTTCTTGGCCACTGCATCGACACAGCTGACATCGATCGATGGGTTACAGATCGCGATGACAACACCGGGGAGGCCGCCGCCGCTGCCGACATCGAGCAAGCGCATCGCCTTGCCACCGGCATGGCGGCGCAAGGCAGGCAACAAGCTCATGCTGTCGACCAGATGCTGGGTCAGCATCGCTTGCGGTTCACGTACCGAGGTTAGGTTGTAGACCTTGTTCCATTTGGCGATCAGGGCCAGGTAGTCCAGCAACAAATCGAGCTGCGTGTCGGTCAGCTCTAGCGCCAGTTTTCCGGCTGCAGCCGCCAGCGGTAAGCGCAGGGGATTCAATGCCTGACTCAACTTGCACTCGC
>JBIKPD010000213.1:0-6774 GCA_044357665.1 Roseateles sp.
GCCCGGCCGGTCTTTACTTCGGCCTGCTGATGAAGCTTCAGAACCCGCGCCATGACATCACCGTGGTCGAGCAAAACAAGCCCTATGACACCTTCGGCTGGGGCGTGGTTTTCTCTGACGCCACGATGGACAATATGCAGGCCTGGGACGCGGTGACTGCCGCCGAGATCGCGCGCTCCTTCAACCACTGGGACGACATCGAACTCGAATTCAAGGGCGAAGTGATCCGCTCCGGAGGCCACGGCTTTGTCGGCATCGGGCGCAAAAAGCTGCTCAACATCCTGCAGCGGCGCTGCGAACAACTGGGCGTGAAGCTGGTGTTCGAAACCCACGCGGACTCCGACAGCGCCTACCCCGATGCCGACCTGATCATTGCCAGCGACGGTATTGCCTCCGGCATCCGCGGGCGCTACGAGGATGTCTTCAAACCCGAGATCGTGGTGCGTCCGAACCGCTACATCTGGCTCGGTACGCACAAGAGCTATGAGGCCTTCACCTTCTTGTTCGAGAAGACCGAGCATGGCTGGTTCCAGGCGCATATCTACAAGTTCGACCAGAACACCACGACCTTCATCGTCGAGTGCCCCGAGCAGGTCTGGCTGGCCCATGGCCTGGACCAGGCGGATCAGGCAGAGTCCATCGCCTTCTGCGAAAAGCTGTTCGCCGCAAACCTGAAGGGCGAAGCCCTGATGACGAATGCGCGGCATTTGCGCGGTTCGGCCTGGCTGAAGTTCCAGCAGGTCAAGTGCCAGCAATGGTCGCTGTTCAATGGCAAGAGCCATGTCGTGCTGATGGGCGACGCTGTGCACACGGCGCACTTTGCCATCGGCTCGGGAACCAAGCTGGCGATCGAGGACGCGATCGAGTTGACGCGCCAGTTCGGCGAACTCGGCGACCAGCCCGAGCATATTCCGGCCGTGCTGGCGAGCTATCAGGCCCTGCGCAACATCGACGTGCTGCGCTTGCAGAATGCGGCCTGGAACGCCATGGCCTGGTTTGAAGTCTGCGGCGAACGCTACTGCGATCAGCTCGAAGCGCCGCAGTTCATGTACTCGATGCTGACGCGCAGCCAGCGCATCAGCCACGAAAACCTGCGCCTGCGCGATGCCCAATGGCTGGGCGGTTTCGAGCGCTGGTTTGCGCAGCGCGCCGGCGTCACCATCGCGCCCGACCAGGCGGCTCCGCCCCCGATGTTCACGCCCTACAGCGTGCGCAGCCTGACTTTGAAGAACCGCGTCGTCGTCTCGCCGATGGCGCAGTACAAGGCTGTCGACGGTGTCGCCGGCGACTACCACCTGGTGCACCTGGGCGCCCGCGCCATCGGAGGTGCTGCGATGGTTTTTGCCGAAATGACCTGCGTCAGCGCCGATGCGCGCATCACCCCGGGTTGCCCGGGCCTGTACACAAGCGCGCAGGCCACGGCCTGGAAACGCATCGTCGATTGGGTCCATGCCAACTCCGACGCCAAGTTCGCCATGCAGATCGGCCATGCTGGCGCCAAGGGTTCGACGCGCCTGGCCTGGGAGGGCATAGACCAGCCGCTGGTGGAGGACAACTGGCCCTTGATCTCGGCCTCGCCCCAGCAGTATCTGAAGGGCGTGAGCCAGACCGCACGCGAAATGACGCGCGCCGACATGGACCTTGTGACCGCGGCCTTCGTCGCCAGCACGCAGTCAGCCGCTGCGATCGGCGTGGACTGGTTGGAACTGCATTGCGCGCACGGCTACCTGCTCTCGAGCTTTATCTCGCCCCTGACCAACCAACGCAGCGATGCCTATGGCGGCAGCCTGGACAAGCGCCTGCGCTACCCGCTGGAGGTGTTCGCCGCGGTGCGCGCCGCCTGGCCGGAAGATCGTCCGATGTCAGTGCGGATCTCGGCCACGGACTGGGTCGAAGGCGGCATCACACCTGACGATGCGGTGCAGATCGCGCGCGCCTTCAAGGCCGCAGGCGCCGACCTGATCGACTGCTCGGCCGGCCAGGTGAGCAAGCTGGAGAAGCCGGTCTATGGCCGCATGTTCCAGACCCCGTTTGCCGACCGCATCCGCCAGGAAGCCGGCATCGCCACGATCGCCGTAGGTGCGATCAGCGAAGCCGACCATGTCAACAGCATCATTGCGGCCGGTCGCGCCGACCTGTGCGCCGTGGCGCGCCCGCATCTGGCAAACCCGGCCTGGACCCTGACCGAAGCCGCAAAGATCGGCTACAAGGCGCTGGACTGGCCCGCACCCTATGCCTCGGCCAAGACGCAGATGGAGGCCAACTTCCAGCGCGAAAAGGCCCAGACCACTGCTGCTGCGGCACCGCGCAAGGCCGAAGGCTGAGCCCCATGTCGACAAACTTCACCGGGCGACATGCGCTGGTCACGGGTGGCACACGCGGCATCGGCGCGGCCATCGCCCTCCAGCTGCTCGCGGCCGGCGCCCAGGTGACGGTGCTGGGGCGCAAGCCGGGCCTGGCGCAGGAATTGACGGTTGCGCCCGCAGACCGCTTGCACAGCGTCTGCGCCGACGTGTCAGATGCAGCCCAGGTGGCAGCGGCGTTTGAAAGCGCACGCGCGCGCTTCGGCCCCATCGCCATGCTGATCAATTGCGCGGGCCAGGCCAGCAGCGCACCGTTTCTGAAGACTGACGAGCGGCTTTGGCAGCAGATGCTGGCGGTGAACCTCACCGGAACAATGCTGTGCACCCAGGACGCCCTGCCCGATATGTTGGCCGCCGGCTGGGGTCGCATCGTCAACGTCGTCAGCACGGCAGGCCTGGTGGGCTATGCCTATGTCTCGGCCTATTGCGCTGCCAAACATGGCGTCATCGGACTCACCCGGGCGCTGGCGCTGGAAGTAGCGAAAAAAGGCGTGACCGTGAATGCTGTCTGCCCCGGCTACACCGAAACCGACATCCTGCGCGAGAGCATTGCCAACGTCGTCGCCAAGACCGGGCGCAGCGAACAGGAGGCGCGCGCCTCCTTTGCCGCCAGCAATCCGCAGGGGCGCATCGTGCTGCCCGATGAAGTGGCCGCCAGCGTGCTCTGGCTTTGCAGCGAGGCTGCATCGGCCATCCACGGACAGTCGATCTCGGTCAGCGGCGGGGAGGTGATGGCGTGAGTCGCGTCAAACCACGCGGCGCATGTTGTCAGGCCAGCGCCTGCGTCGCCTGCACCTCGAACTTGGCCTGATTGAGCTGGCTGCCATCCGCCGCCATCGGCAACTGCCCGGCGACAAACACCAGACCAGCGCCACCTACCGCAGGGCTGTCATGCCCGCCGGGACGGGCCATCGATGCGGGCCTCAGTTCGCGGCGTTCACCAGCCATGGAAGCGCTCCCAGGTCGTGACGCTGCCCTCGGCGCCCAGCACTGAGTAAGCAGGGAACTGAGCGGCCGTTGCGCAGGCATGGTTGGGCAGAATACGCAACTGCAGGCCCAGCGGCAGGCGCTGCTCGATGTCGGGGCAGACGCTGCCGTCGCGCCAGGAAACGATGCCATGCTCCTGGTTGGCGCTACTGACGATGAAGCCTTCGATCGGCGCGCCGCTGGCATCACAGACGGCGCCATAGCCGTAGTCCAGCGCCTGTGCCTGCGTGCCGCGGTCGCGGCTCATCGCCATCCAGCCGGCGTCGGTCAACGCCCAGCCTTTCTCGGCCTGGTGGCCGATCACGGTGGCCAGCACCGACAGCGCAATTTCATTGATGCCGCAGACACCCACATTGGCCATCACCAGATCGTTGAAGACATAGACGCCGGCACGAACTTCGGTCACGCCGTCGAGTTGACGCGCCGACAGCGCGGTTGGCGTCGAGCCCACGCTGACCTCCGGGCAAGGCAGACCGGCCGCGCGCAGACGCTCGGCCGCAGCCACGCAACCGGCGCGCTCCTGCTCTGCCATCGCCGTCAGCGCTTCGGGCGTGTTCAGCGCATAGGAGCCGCCGGCATGGGTCATCACGCCCTTGAGCAAGGCGCCGCCCTCGTGCAGGGTTCGGCCGATCTGGATCAACCGGTCTTCATCGGGGCGCACGCCGGCGCGGTGGCCGTCGGTGTCGACCTCGATCATCACCTCAAAACCATGGCCATCCGCCACCACGGCCAGCGCCGCGGCCAGCGAATCGACGACGATGGTCAGCCGGCAGCCGCGTTCGCGCAGCGCGCGCGCCTGCGGCAACTTGGCCTTGGCGATGCCCACCGCGTACAGGACGTCGTCGAAGCCGGCGTCGAAGAACTGCACGGCCTCCTTCAGCGTTGATACGGTGACGCCCTGTGCACCGGCATCGCGCTGGCGCCGCGCCACCTCGAAGCATTTGCTGGTCTTCACATGGGGGCGAAAGCGAACACCCAGCGCGTCCATGCGCTTCTGCATCCGTGCGATGTTGCGGTCCATCTGCACCGCGTCGATCAGCGCAGCGGGAGTCTCGAGTTCGGTCATATTCATGGGGCGATGCTAGCAAACATGTTGGCCTGAAAAGCGGGTTGTCGGTCACTGCGGGGCGGACGCCCATGTCAAGCCTTAGCTCTGCGAAGCTTCGGGAACTTCCAGCGCGCCGCGACGGATCTGGTCGCGTTCGAGTGACTCGAACAGGGCTTTGAAGTTGCCCTCACCGAAGCCTTCGTCGGCCTTGCGCTGGATGAATTCGAAAAACACCGGGCCGAGCATCGTTTCAGAAAAGATCTGCAGCAGCAGTCGCTTCTCGCCGCCGCTGGTCGAACCGTCGAGCAGGATGCCGCGTGCCTGCAGGGCCGCGACCGGCTCGCCATGGCCGGGCAGGCGCGTTTCCAGGGCCTGGTAATAAAAGTCATTGGGCGCCGTCATCAAGGGCACGCCGGCCATCTGCAGGCTGTCAACGCTGGCCAGCAAATCGTCGGTGAACAGGGCGATATGCTGGATGCCTTCGCCGTTGAACTTCATCAAGAACTCTTCGATCTGGCCGCTGCCGCGCGACGATTCCTCGTTCAGCGGAATGCGGATCTTGCCGTCGGGCGCCGACATCGCGCGCGAGGTCAGGCCGGTATGCTGGCCCTTGATGTCGAAGTAGCGGATCTCGCGGAAATTGAACAGCTTTTCGTAAAAAGCGCCCCAATGCGCCATGCGGCCGCGGTAGACGTTGTGGGTCAGATGGTCGATCAGCTTGAAGCCATGGCCGACCGGATGGCGGTCAACACCTTCGATGAATTTGAAGTCGATGTCGTAGATCGATTCGCCATCGGCAAAGCGATCGATCAGGTACAGCGGCGCGCCGCCAATGCCCTTGATCGCGGGCAGGCGCAGCTCCATCGGCCCGGTAGCAATCTCGATCGGCTGCGCGCCCAGCGCCAGCGCACGCTCGTAAGCCAGATGCGAATCCTTGACCCGGAACGCCAGCCCGCAGGCCGAGGGGCCATGTTCGGCGGCGAAAAAACCGGCCGGGCTCTTTGGTTCGCGGTTGACGATGAAATTGATCTCGCCCTGGCGGTACAGCAACACATCCTTGGAGCGGTGCCGCGCCACCAGGCTGAAGCCCAATTTTTCGAACAAGGGCTCGAGCGTATTGGCCGCCGGCGCCGCGAATTCAACGAACTCGAACCCCATCAAACCCATCGGGTTTTCGAACTGGTCTGTCATCGCACTGCTCCCTTAGCTTTAGCCGTCATCACAACTCGCGCCGGTAAATGCGCACCAGCTTTTCGAAATCTATATTGCCCCCGGACACGACACAGACCACCGTCCGCGGTGCCGCTCCCCCTTGACGCCGCGTGGCGTCTCGCTGCAACGCCGCCGCCACCGGTGCGGCACCCGCCCCCTCGGCAATGACGCGATTGCGCTCAGCCAAGGTGCGTACCGCGTCAGCCACATCGGCCAAGGTCATGACCACAGACCCGTCGAGTAATGCGCGCGCCAGCGGCCACATTTCGGCGAGGACGCACCCTGATCCGATGCCGTCGACGAAGCTGGCGATGTAGTCGATGGGCGTTGGCGCATCTGCAGCGAGTGCTGCGGAGAAGGCGGCGGAGGTCTCCACTTCACACGCGAATACCTGCACGTCGGGTTTCAGTGCGCGCACCGCGGTGGCGATGCCACAAGCCAGGCCGCCCCCGCCGTACGGTACGAGGATTTCGTCTACTTGCGGAAGATCTTCGAGAATCTCCAGGCCGATGGTGCCGTTCCCCGCCATCACGGCCACATCGCTCACGGGATGAATGAAGAAACCCGCTTGGCCCGGATACTGCCGCGTCACCAGCACCTGCCACCAGGTGGCGAATGGCACTTTGATGACGCTGCCGCCCAGTCGTGCGATGGCTTCCAGCTTGGTGGCGGGCGCATGATCGGGCGCGATGACAGTGCACGGAATTCCCAGGCGACGCGCATGCCACGCAACGCCTTGCGCCATGTTTCCGGCGCTGGCGGTGTACACGCCATGCGCGAGTTGCTCCGGCGTGGCCAGGGCGATCGCGTTGCCCGCACCCCGCAGCTTGAAAGAGCCGATGGGCTGCAGGTTTTCAAGCTTCAGATAAATCGTGGTGTCATCGACGTTCAGGCGTACCAGCGGCGTCCGCAGCACCGAGTCACCGATGCGTGCGCGCGCCGCCCGAATGTCATCCAGGGTCAACTTGTTATTCATCGTCGCGCTTGCCTCCGAGTTCTACCTGTACACCAAGTCCAGCGTGCAGCGCCTTGGCGTAAACGTACTGCGCCGCGGCCACGTCTTCGACGGCGAGCCCGAGGCCCTTGAAGAGCGTGATTTCGTCAGATGTTTGACGACCGGCCACGGTACCAAGCAGCAGCCCACCGATTTCGCCCACGATGTGA
>JBIKPD010000214.1:0-6730 GCA_044357665.1 Roseateles sp.
AGGCCAACGGCGAGGGTCTGCCCTGGGCCGACGGCGAGTTCGACCTGGTGACGACCGCGATGTTCTGGCATGAAACTTCCACCGCCGCGATGCCGCGCATCATGAAGGAAGTGCACCGCGTGCTGTCTCCCGGCGGGCTGACGCTGCACCTGGAGCAGCCGCAGTACCAGGGCATGGAGCCGTTCGAAGCCTTCATGCGTGACTGGGACACCTACAACAACAACGAGCCGTTCTGGACCCGCATGCATGAGGCCGATCTCGATTCGCTGATCACCAAGAGCGGCTTCCCGGCCGGCTCCTATTTCGAAACCACGATGCAGGCCAAGGTCGACCGCACGCTGTTCCCGGCCGCCGGTGGCACCGAGGGCGGCAAGCTCGAAGACTATGGCCGCTCACCGCGCTGGACCGCCTTCGGTGCAGCCAAACCAGGAGTCAACGCATGAGCAAGCAGCAACACCCCGAACCCGATCAACTCGACCCGGTGCAGATGGCCAACCAGCGCGCCAAGGGCCGCCGGCCGGTTTTTTTTGACGACCCCGCGGTCGAGCGGGTGCTGTCGATCGCGATGAGCATCGCCGGCGAGTTGTCGGTGGCCCGCGAGCGCATCGACACGCTGGAGCGCCTGCTGGAACAGCGCGGCATCCTCAGCGCGGCCGACATCGAGGCCTACCAGCCCGATGCCGCCGTGCAGGAAGCACGCAATGTCTGGGGCCGCGACTACATCGCCCGTGTGCTGCGCATCGTCGACCAGGACGTGCAGGCGATGGCCGGAGCTCCCGAGCCATCGCTAGATGAAGTGGCCGCTGAACTGGGCACGCCGGGCAGCGACCACGGCACGCACTGAGACACTCGACATCAGCAGCCCGGCTTGTCCGGGCTGTACTCGTTTCAAAGCCGGAGACAAGATATGGAAACATCGAACAAGACCGCCCGCGAGATCTGGGCGGACATCAAGGCGAACCCGGCGCGAGCGCGGTTCGGCTATGGCAAGAAGGCGGTGCTGGTGAACATCGACTTCCAATGCGCTTACACCAAGGTCGATGAATTCAAGACCGCCTACGAGACCGATCCGCGCCAGATCGAGCATGTCAATGCCCTGGCTCGGCGCTTTCGGGCACTGAACTGGCCGGTGGTCTGGACCCATGTGGCTTATGCCGATTCGGCCGAGGACGCCGGCGTCTGGGGCACACGCACCAATACGCCTGATTCCTTGCAGAACATCAAGCAGGGCTCGCGCCGGGCCGCATTTGACGACCGCTGCGAGATCTCTCACGGCCACGACCTGATCTATTGCAAGCGCATGCCTTCGCCCTTTTTCGAGACCCCGCTGCAGTCGCTGCTGGTCTGGCATCAGGTCGACACGGTGGTGATCACCGGCGGCTCGACCTCGGGCTGCGTGCGCGCCGCAGCGGTCGACTCGCTGTCGCGCGGCTACCGCACGATCGTGCCCGAGCAATGCGTGGCCGACAAGCATGAGTCGTATCACTTCGCCAACCTGACCGACCTGATGCTGAAGTACGCCGACATCGTCGACGTGCACGAGACGCTGGGCTGGCTCGACCAGCAGGCGCTGCAAGCATGAGGGCCGATGCCGGCCATTACGACTACTGGCCTTACCTGAACCGGCCCAAGATCCGCTGGCCCAAGGGCGCCCGGCTGGCCTTCTGGGTCGCGCCGAACATCGAGTTCTATGAGCTCGCCCCACCGGCCAATCCGGCACGCGCCGCCTGGCCCCACCCCTATCCGGCCGTGCCCGGCTATTCGATCCGCGACTACGGCAACCGGGTCGGCCATATGCGGCAGATGGCCTTGCTGGACAAATACGGCGTGCGCGGCTCGATCTCGCTGTCGACCGCGCTGTGCACTCACCACCCCGAGATCATCCAGATGTGCCGCGAGCGCGACTGGGAGTTCTTCAGCCACGGCATCTACAACACCCGCTACACCTACGGCATGAGCGAGGCGCAGGAGCGCTCGATGATCCTCGAATCGATCGAGACAATCGAGAAGCACACCGGCCGCGCCCCGGTCGGCTATCTGGCCCCGGCGCTGTCGCACAGCGAGGTCACCGTCGATTTGTTTGCCGAACTCGGCGGCATCTACAGCTGCGACCTGTTCCACGACGACCAGCCAACACCGCTGCGCGTGCGCGGCGGCCAGCGCTTCGTCTCGGTGCCCTATTCGCTTGAGCTCAACGACACCATCGCCTATGTGGTCAACAAGATCGAGCCGCGCCGCTACGGGCAGATGATCAAGGACAGCTTTGACCGGCTCTACGCCGAAGGGGCCGAGTCGGGCACGGTGATGTGCATCCCCACGCACAACTACCAGGTCAGCTGCCCGCACCGCCTGAAGGCCTTCGAGGACGCGCTGGCCTATATCACCGGCCACAGCGAGGTCTGGGTGACCACCGGCCGCGAGATCGCCGAGCATTACCTGGCGCAGCACCATGACGAGGCCCTGGCCGACATTGCACTCAAGAACGGAGGCGTCTGACCATGGCGCTCGATCAAGCCCACCTCGACTACCCCCAGCGCCGCTACGGCATGGACCATGACCGCTATGCCTGGTCGATGCTGACCGACCGCCCGGCCTTGCATTGGCCCGGCGGCAAGACCCTGGCGGTCTGGGTCAATGTCAGCCTGCAGCATTTCCCGATGAACCCGTCGGCCAAGCTGAAGCTGCCCGGCAGCATGACCATGCCCTATCCGGACCTGCGCCACTTCACGCTGCGCGACTATGGCAACCGGGTCGGCATCTACCGCATGCTGCGCGCCTTTGACCAATTCGGCATCCGCCCGAGCTTTGCCATCAACGCCGAGTTGGCGCTGCGCTACCCGGCGCTGGCGGCCACCATCCTGACGCGCGGCGATGAATGGCTGGGCCACTCCTGGTCGATGGACACACCCCATGTGGGCGGCCTCGACATCGATGAGGAGCGTGCGCTGGTGCAGCGCTCGCTGACCACCCTGCGCGAGTTGAGCGGCCAGGCCGTGCGCGGCTGGCTCAGCCCGGGCAAGCTGCAAAGCCCGAACACGCCTGAGTTGCTCAAGGCCGAAGGCATCGCATACTGCGCCGACTGGGTCAACGACGAGTTGCCCTATCGCTTCCACACCCAGGCCGGCGATCTGTGGAACCTGCCGCTGGCCACCGAGATCGAGGACCGCTTTGTGGTGATGGACAACTTGCACGCCGAAGCCTCCTGGGCCGAACAGGTGATCGACGCCTTCGAGCTGCTGCTGGCCGAGTCACGCAGCCAGGGCGGGCGGCTGCTGACGCTGTCGCTACACCCCTGGGTGATGGGACAACCCCACCGGATCAAGCATCTGGAAGCGGTGCTGGCCCATATCAGCGCGTCCAGCGAAGTCTGGCAGGCCGCGCCAGGCAAGATCATCGATGCCTTCGCAGCGCAGCAGGGAGTGCCCGCATGACGAGCGCACCCGAGCGCGATGTGCTGGTCAGCGAAGTCGGCCCGCGCGACGGACTGCAAAGCATCCAGGCCATCATGCCGCTGGCCGCGAAGAAGGCCTGGGTGACAGCGGCCGCGGCGGCCGGCGTGCCCGAGATCGAGGTCGGCTCCTTCGTTCCGGCCCATATCCTGCCGCAGTTGGCCGACACGGCCGAACTGGTCGCCCATGCGTTGACCATCGCCGGCCTGAGCGTGGCCGTGCTGGTGCCCAACTTCAAGGGCGCGCAGGCCGCAGTGGCCAGCGGTGCGCACAAGCTCACCCTCCCGCTGTCGGTCAGCGAGACGCACAGCCTGCGCAATCTGCGCCGCAATCACGTCCAGATGCTCGACGAAGTGCGCCAGATCGCCGCGCTGATCAAGAGCTTGCCGGCCGGCCAGCGCCCGCATTTCGAGGGCAGTCTGTCGACCGCCTTTGGCTGCACGCTTGAAGGCGTGGTGCCCGAGCAGCGCGTGGTCGAGTTGGCCGTCGCGCTGATGGAGGCCGGCTGCGACGAGGTGGGGCTGTCCGACACGACCGGCTACGCCAATCCGGCCCAGGTCAAGCGCTTGATCAAGTCGATCTGGTCTGCCGTCGGGCGCGATCAACTGAGCGGCATTCACCTGCACAACACCCGCGGCCAGGGCTTGGCCAATGTGGTGGCAGCGCTCGACATGGGCCTGACCACCATCGACGCCTCGCTGGGCGGCCTGGGCGGCTGCCCGTTCGCACCCGGCGCCAGCGGCAATATCGTCACCGAGGATCTGGTCTTCATGCTCGAAGCGATGGGCTTGCGCACCGGCATAAACCTCGACGCCTTGTTTGCCGTGCGCGAGATCGTCAGCGCCGCGCTACCCGGCGAGCCGCTTTACGGCATGACGCCGCTGGCCGGCCTGCCCCTGGGCTTTGTCCCTGCAACAAAAAAAGAACATCAATGACCGAACAAGAACTGCCCCTGGCGGGCCTCAAGGTGATCGAGTTCACCCATATGGTGATGGGCCCCAGCATCGGGCTGATCCTGGCCGATATGGGCGCGCAGGTGAGCAAGGTCGAACCGGTCGAGGGCGACAACACGCGCCGCCTGACCGGCTCGGGCGCGGGCTACTTCGCGATGTACAACCGCAACAAGAAGAGCCTGGCGGTCGATGTGAAGTCCGCCGCCGGACGCCAGGTGGTGCTGGACTTGCTGGCGGATGCCGATGTGCTGATCGAGAACTTCCGCGGTGGCGCGATGGACGAGTTGGGCTTTGGCTACGAAGCGCTGGCCGCCATCAACCCGCGGCTGATCTACTGCTCGGGCAAGGGCTTCCTGAGCGGGCCTTACGAGAGCCGCACCGCGCTGGACGAGGTCGCGCAGATGATGGGCGGCCTGGCTTATATGACCGGCCTGCCGGACAAGCCGATGCGCGCGGGCGCCTCGGTGATCGACGTGACCGGCGCCATGTTCGGCGTGATCGGCATCCTGGGCGCGCTCGAGCAGCGCCGCCGCAGCGGCCTGGGCCAATATGTCAAGACCTCGCTGTACGAGACCACGGCCTTCTTGGTGGGCCAGCATATGGCGCAGTTCGCCGCGACCGGCAAGGCCGCCCCGCCGATGTCGGTGCGCCAGTCGGCCTGGGCGGTCTACGACGTGTTCGAGACAGCGGACGGCGAGCGCGTCTTCGCCGCCGTCGTCAGCGATACGCAGTGGCGCAAGTTCTGCGAAGCCTTCGGCCTGGCCGAATTCCTCGCCGACCCGGCGCTGGCCAAGAACACCGACCGGGTCCGCCAGCGCGAGCGCACCCTGCCGGTGATCCGCGAGCGCTTCAAACGGCTGGACAAGGCCGGCCTGATGGCCCAGCTCGAGGCGACCGGTCTGCCCTTCGCGCCGATTGCCAAGCCCGAGGAGTTGTTCGACGACCCACACCTGAACGCCGCCGGGGGGCTGGTGGGCATCACGCTGCAGGACGGCCGGACGACCAAGCTGCCGGCCTTGCCGATCGAGATGGCGGGCCGGCGCTTCGGCCTGCGCCACGACCTGCCGCAGATCGGCGCCAACAGCCGCGAGTTGCTGCTGGCGCGGGGCCTGAGCCCGGCCGAGATCGACGCCCTGGTCGAGCAAGGCGTGATCAGGCCATGAGCGGTCTGTCGCTGTTCGAGAAGCTCTGGCGCCAGCATTGCATCAGCGAACTGGCTGACGGTGCGAGCCTGATCCACATCGACCGCATCTTCTTGCATGAACGCACCGGCGGTGTGGCCTTGCAGGCGCTGGACGAGGCCGGGTATGCGGTGCGCAATCCGCAACTGGCCTTTGCGACGCTGGACCATATCGTTGACACCTTGCCCGGCCGCAGCGACAAGACCTTGATGCCCGGCGGCGAGGCCTTCATCCGCATCACGCGCGAGCAAACCAGGCGCAACGGCATCCAGCTGTTCGACCTGGGTGATGCGCGCCAGGGCATCGTGCATGTGGTCTCGCCCGAGCTGGCCATCGTGCTGCCGGGTGCCACAATGGTCTGCGCCGACAGCCACACCTGCACCCAGGGCGCGCTCGGTGCGCTGGCCTGGGGCATCGGCAGCTCGGAGGCCGAACATGCGCTGGCCACGCAGACGCTCAGGATCGTCAAGCCCCGGTCGATGCGCGTCACCTTTGACGGCAGCTTGCCGCCCGGCGTGGGCGCCAAGGACATGATCCTGGCCCTGATCGCGCGTGACAGCGCCTCGGGCGCCCAGGGCTCAGTGGTCGAGTTTGCCGGCCAGGCCGTGCAAGAACTGAGCCTGGAAGCGCGCATGACCCTGTGCAATATGGCGGTGGAGTTCTCGGCCTTCACCGGCCTGATCGCCCCCGATCAAGCCACCTTCGACTATCTCGAGGGCCGGCCCTTCGCGCCCGAGGGCCAGGCTTGGACCCAAGCGCTTGAGGCCTGGCGCGAGTTGCACAGCGACGCCGATGCGCAGTTCGATTTCGAGACCCGTCTGGACGTCAGCACCCTCAGCCCGATGCTGACCTGGGGCACCAGCCCGCAGCATGCGGTGGCGGTGAATCAGCGGGTGCCCGATCCGGCCGAAGTCAGCGACGCGGCCACAAGCCAGGCGATGGCAAAGGCGCTGGCCTATATGGGCTTGCTGCCGGGCCAGGCCTTGGCGGGCTTGCCGATTGACGCCGCCTTCATCGGCTCTTGCACCAACAGCCGAATCTCCGACCTGCGCGCTGCGGCCGAGCTGCTGCGCGGGCGCAAGGTCGCCGCCGGCGTGAAGGCGATCTGCGTGCCGGGCTCGACCCAGGTCAAGCGGGCGGCCGAGGC
>JBIKPD010000215.1:0-6719 GCA_044357665.1 Roseateles sp.
GCGCGTGGCCGCCAGCCTGGCTGCGCCACAACTGGCCTCGCAGCGCTGCGCATCGCGCCACCAGATCCAGGGCTTTTGGGTCCTGGCCTGGGCCGCCAGGCGGCAATTTTCAAACACGCTGAAGTCGGGATAGATGGTGTTGCGCTGATAGCTGCGCCCGAGCCCCTGGCGGGCACGGCGCGGCTGCGACCAGCGGGTCACGTCCTGACCGAGCAGCTCGACCTGCCCGCTGCTCGGTGCCAGCTCGCCGGAAAGGATGTTGATCAAGGTCGACTTGCCGGCACCATTGGTGCCGATCAAGGCATGCACGCTGCCGCGCTCGAGGTCGACCGAGACCTGATTGAGCGCCAGCAAGCCGCCCCAGCGGCGCGTGATCCCGCGCCCGCGCAGCAGCAACTCGGAATCAGCCATGCTTCACCTCGGCGCCATCGGTACCGATCAGCCGCCCGCGCAACCTCAAGGCGAGTTGCTCGGGGATGCCGACCAGACCCCGCGGCAGCAGGGCCACGCTGGCGATGATGGTCAGGCCCAGGCCCAGATGCCAATGCTTGGCAAACTCGCCGAAGATCGCTTCCGATTTGAAGAATTCCTGTAGCAAGGCAAAGGCAAAGGCACCGAGCAAGGCACCGCGCAGATGGCCCAACCCGCCCAGGATGATCATGATCAGCACCTCGCCGGACAGATGCCAGCTGATCAGTTCCGGATTGACAAAACCGTCCTTGACCGCAAACAAAAAACCGGCCAGACCGGCGATGCCGCCAGAGATCACAAAGGCGGCCAGCTTGTAGGGATAGGTCGAAAAACCAGTGGCGCGCATGCGCTGCTCGTTGATCCTGATGCCGGCCAGCGCCCGGCCGAAACGCGAGCGCAGCAACAGCGCCAGGAAGGCAAAGACTGCCAGCAGGCAGGCCAGCGTGAAGTGATAGAGCTGCAGCGGCTTGTCGAGATCGAGCCAAGCACCCAGCAAGGGCTTGCTGTTCAGGTAGATGCCGTCGGTGCCGCCGCCCAGCGAAGTGTCATGCACGACGTAATAAGCCATCTGTGCAAAGGCCAGCGTCACCATGATGAAGTAGACGCCCTTGGTGCGCAGCGACAAGGCACCGACGAACAGCGCATACAGCGCTGCCGCGACGACGCAGGCCGGCAGCAGCCAGAGCAGCGATGCCGATGAGCCATCCTGCGGCGACAGCAGTACCGCGGCATAGGCACCGATGCCGAAGAATGCGGCCTGCCCGAAACACACCAGGCCAGTGCTGCCGACCAGCAGTTCAAGGCTCAGGGCAAAGACGGCGAAGATCATGATCTTGGTGACCAGATCGACTTCGTACTTGCCGGCCAACTGCGGCCAAATGGCCAGCAGCCCGAAGGTCGCGGCGACAACGATGAGTTTGGATTTATTCACGGATTCGGATTCAATTCAGCCGGCCTTGAACAGACCGTCGGGCTTCCACAACAGGATCAAGGCCATCAAAAGGTAGACCAGCACGCCCGAGGCCTGCGGCAGCAGCACCTTGCCGAAGGTGTCGACCAGGCCGATCAGCAGCGAGGCCGCCAGCGCGCCGCGGATCGAACCGATGCCGCCGATGACGACGACGACAAAGCACAGGATCAGCACGCTGTTGCCCATGCCCGGATAGACCGAAGAAACGGGCGCCGCCACCATGCCGGCCAGCACGGCGATCGCCACACCGGCGGCAAACACCACCCGATACAGGAACTTGATGTCGATGCCCAGCGACTGGACCATCTCGCGGTTGCTGCTGCCCGCGCGGATCATCATGCCCAGCCGGGTACGGGTGAAGACGAAGTACATCCCCAAGGCCAGCAGCAGGCAGACTCCCGAAACGAAGAGTCGGTAAACCGGGTAGGTCATCAGCTCACCCAGCGGCAGCGAACCGGCCAGCAACTCAGGCATCGCCACGCCATGCACATCGTCGCCGACCAGCAGGCTGCGCAATTCCTCGAACACGAGGATCAGCCCATAGGTCATCAGCACCTGCTGCAGATGCTCGCGTTCATAGAGGAAGCTGAAGAAAGCCCATTCCAGCAGATAGCCCAGCAGCACGGCCAGCATGACGCCGACCAGCAAGGTGGCAAAAAACCCGCCGCCAAAACTGCTGCCCACGATCGGCGCCAGGGCATAAGCCATGTAGGAGCCCATCATGTAGAAGCTGCCATGGGCGAGGTTGATCACGCCCATGATGCCGAAGATCAGGCTCAGGCCCGATGCCACCAGAAACAGCAGCAGGCCGTATTGCAGCGAGTTCAGACATTGAATGAGAAAGGTCGTCAGATCCATCGCTGCAATTCCGGCCCTGTCCGATCAGCTCTTGCAACCGCGCGCCGGATCGGCGAGCGCTTTGCTGGCGATACCGACCAGCTTGTTTTCCTTGCCGACAACCTGGCGCAGGTACATATCCTGCACCGGGTTATGGGCTTTGGAAATCGTGAACGCACCGCGCGGGCTGTCGATTTTTTCCTTCTCGACCGCAGCGGCAAACTGAGCCTTCTTGCTTAGATCGCCCTTGACTGCCTTCAGTCCGACCGCCAGCAACTGAGCCGCGTCATAGCCTTGCACGGCATAGACATCGGGTTGCAACTTGAAGCTCTTGGCATAGGCCAGCCTGAAAGCATTGTCCCTGGCGGTGCCCAGGCTGTCGGCGTAATGCAGCGTCGTGTACATCCCTTCGGCGGCCTCACCCTGCGCATCGAGCGTGCCCTCCGTAATGAAACCGGCGCCATAGAGCGGAATCGCTTTCTTCAAACCGGCCGCTGCATAGTCCTTGACAAACTTGACCGCTCCCGCACCGGCGAAGAAGGTATAGACGGCGTCAGGCTTGGTCGCTGCAATTTCGGTCAACAGCGCCTGGAATTCGACATTCGGAAACGGCAGGCTGAGCTCTTTGACGACGGTACCGCCGCCCTTTTCGAAACCCTCCTTGAAGCCGCGCACCGACTCATCGCCCGCCCCGTATTTCCAGGTGATTGTGACCACCTTCTTCAGCCCTTTGGCGGCCATCACTGTACCCATCGCATAGCCGGGCTGCCAATTGGAGAAGGAAGAGCGGAAGATGTTGGGAGCGCACATCGGGCCAGTCACCGCATCGGCACCTGCATTGGGAACGATCAGCAAGGTGCCGTTGTCCTTGGCGACCTTGGCCATTGCCATCGCAACGCCTGTGTGAACCGAACCGATCAGCACGTCGACGTTGTCGCGCTTGACCAACTTGTTGACGTTGTCGGTGGCTTTGGACGGATCCGACTCGTCGTCGACCTTGACGAACTCGACTTCGCGACCGCCGAGCTTGTTGCCTTGCTCTGACAGGTAGAGCTTGAAACCATTTTCGATCGCAGTGCCCAGGGAGGCAAAAGTGCCGGTGTAAGGCAGCATCAGGCCGACCTTCAGTTTCGGCGCATTCTGCGCCAGCAGCGAGGTCGAAAACATCACGGCAGCAGCCGCGATCATTGGGGTACGGAATGTCATGGTTTGTCTCCTTGTCGTTGAAAAAATGAACCCACAGCTTCGATCAAACGGTCTTTCTGGTCCCGCTGCGGCGAATGCCCGCAGTCCGCCAATTCAAGCAGTTCGCATTGCCGCACCTGTCTGGCAATGCGTCGGACTTGCTCAAGTGTGCCGTATTCGTCGTCGCTGCCCTGCACCAGCAGCAATGGACAGTCCAGCGCAGCCAAATGATCGTCGATGCACCAGGCACGAAACTCCGGGTTCAACCAGATGTCGTTCCAGCCCCAGAAGGCCGAATCGGGGTCTGCATGGTACTTCGCCAGACGCTGGCGCAGATCGGTCTGCAGATAGGCTGCTCTGGCTGCGGCGATGTTGACGATCGTGAGGTCTTCAACAAAGCAATGCGGCGCCAACAGAATCGCCCCGGCCACCTGCTCCGGGAACATCGCGGCATAAAGCAAGGCGATCGATGCGCCATCGCTATGCCCGAACAGCCAGACCGGCTGCTCGACTTTCAGAGCGCGGAAAAATGCCGGCAGCAGTTGATCGGCCTGCCGGTGCATAAAGTCGGGCGTCCAGGCTTGCCCGGCTTGACGCGGTGTCGATTGGCCATAGCCAGGGCGTGAATAGACCAGCCCGCGGCAATCGAGGGCAGCGCAAAGCAAGGCCGGAAAATCCCGCCACATCGACAAGGACCCGAGCCCTTCGTGCAGAAAAATCATCAGCGGCCGGTCTGCTGCCTGCTGATTCAGCCATTGGTATTCAATCCTGACCGGTCCTTGCGGCAGCAGCAGGTCGACAAATTCGCTGGCCACGCTCATCGACTCGCCGTTGCCGCATCGATCGCGCGCAGCTTGAAGCGCTGGATCTTGCCGGTTGCCGTCTTTGGCAATTCTTCGAGGAATTCGATCATTCGCGGGTATTTGTAGGGCGCCAGCCGTTCCTTGACAAAGGCCTTCAGCTCGGCTTCGTCAGCCTGTTGGCCGGATTTCAGCACCACATAGGCCTTGGTCTTGGTCAGCCCCTGCTCATCGGTCACGCCGATCACCGCAGCTTCCAGCACGCTGGGATGCTGTGCCAGTGCGGCTTCCACTTCGAACGGCGAGACATAGATGCCGCTGACCTTGAGCATGTCGTCGCTGCGGCCTGAGTAGGTATAACTGCCGTCAGCATTGCAGACATATTTGTCACCGCTCTTGGTCCAGCCGCCCTGGAAGGTCTGGCGGGTTTTCTCGTTATTGCCCCAGTACATCATCGCCGCCGACGGTCCGTGGATATAGAGCTCGCCGAGCTCACCGTCCGCCACCCGGCGGCCTTCCTCGTCGCGCAACTCGATCCGATAGCCCGGCACCGGCCAACCGGTGCTGCCGTAGCGCACCTTGCCAGGCAGATTCGACAAATAGACATGCAGCATCTCGGTCGAGCCGATGCCGTCGATGATGTCGACGCCGAAATGCTTCTTGAAACGTTCACCCAGATCCGCCGGCAATGCTTCGCCTGCGGATGAGACCAGGCGCAAGGCCACATCAGCTGCCACCGGCAGTTCGGGATGAGCCAGCATGCCGGCAAAACCGGTCGGTGCGCCGTAAAAGACGCTCGGCCGCAGCCCGCCGACGGCGCCCGTCAGCCGCTTGAAGGTGGCCGCTGGCGTCGGACGCTCGGCCATCAGGATCGTCGTTGCACCGACCGCCATCGGGAAGGTCAAGGCATTGCCCAGACCGTAGGCAAAGAACAGTTTGGCTGCCGAGAAACAGACATCACTCTCACGCAGGGCCAGCACGCCCTTGCCATAGAGTTCACAAGTCCAGTAGGGGTTGGCATGCGAGTGCACCGTGCCCTTGGGCCGCCCGGTCGAACCTGACGAATAGAGCCAGAAGGCCGGATCATCGACGCCGCTTGTGGCGGCTTCTTGCAGCGGTTGGTGCGATTGCAAAAAGGTTTCGAAGTCAAGCTCCCCTTCATGCAGGGGCGCCGCAGGTCGCGACACGATCACCAGGCCGAGTTCATGCCCGGCCTTGCTCATCGCTGCCGTCAGCGCAGGCAGCAAGGCGCCCGACACCAGCGCGGCCTGGGCGCGTGAGTTTTCCAGCATAAAGGCATAGTCATCGGCGGTCAGCAGGGAATTGACAGCCACCGGCACCAGGCCGGCATAGATCGCGCCGAGAAAGCTCACTGGCCAGTCATTGCAGTCCTGCATCAAGAGCAGCACACGCTCTTCGCGGCGCAGGCCGGCAGCCAGCAGCCCGGCGGCGACGCGACGCACCCGTTCGTCGAGCTGCCCGTAGCTCAGCGCGCCCAGGTCATCGACAAAGGCGGTTTTTTGCGGCCTTGCTTGATTGACCGACAGCAGATGCCGGGCAAAGTTGAAGCGCTCGGGTGGCGCTGCTACCTCGGGTGTATTGACAGAATGAGTCATTTGAAATTCCTTGCCCGGCTGTCTGTTCAATCGTGGTTCGAACCGAGCAGGCTCAACACCGCCATGCTCGCTTGCAATGCACTGCGGCGATGATAGAAATTCAGCGCCCTGGCGCCGCCAAGTTCTTCACCGCCACCGGCACGACCCGGGCCACCATGCATCGACTGAGGCATCACATTGCCATGTCCGGTCTGGCTGGCAGCGACATCGGGCGAAACGATATGCACACGGCCATGGCTGTCGGCCAATTCGAGCGCGGCGTCGGCCAAAGCAGCAGGGTTGCTACCGAAGACCGAAGTGACCAGTGACCCTTGGCCGCGTCGGATCAGGGCCAGCGCATGGCTGATGTCGGCGCTTTCAGGCTGGGTGCGGTAAGGAATCAAGGTGGCTACCGGGCCGAAGACTTCGGTGTCATGGACGCGGTCGGCTGCATCGCTGCCCGCCGGGCTGCCGGTACCCAGCAAGGTCGGCCCGATGCAGCAGGAGGTCAATGCATCAGCGTCAACCAGCGCTGCCTCAGCACCGTCATGCAGCACCGTGGTCTGGGCCATCAAATGGACCAGGCCTTCGCGCACCGCCTGCAGCTGGGCCTGATTGACCAGGGCACCCATGCGAACCGACTCATTGCGCGGGTTGCCGACGCTGACTTTGGCCAAGCGCGCGGAGATGGCCTGGGCCGCCGCGGCATAGACCGGTTCGGGGACGAAAATGCGCCGGATCGCGGTGCATTTCTGGCCTGACTTGACCGTCATCTCGCGCGCTGCCTCCTTGACCAGCAACTCGAACGCCTCGCTGCCCGGCGCTTCACCCGGCAAGAGCAGGGCCGAGTTGACGCTGTCG
>JBIKPD010000216.1:0-6716 GCA_044357665.1 Roseateles sp.
GATCGATCAACTCGCCTTCGATCAGGTAATTGCCTGCCGCGTCGGTGTAGCGGATTTCATTGCCGATGCGGATTTCCCACAGACCGGCCATGGCGCTGGGTCGCACCTCCTCGATCTTGGGCAGACCGGCGAGCCGATCTGCCAGCGCTTTGCGGATCACCGCTTCATTGGCCTGGGACAGCAATGGCAAGGCCAAGGCAAGGGTCATACCCAGCGATTTGATATTCATTCGAAACATGTTTTGTCTGATTTGAAAATTGAAGGTTTCATGTACCCAGTGCCCGCGCCGTCAGCCAGCGTTTGAGCGCCGGCAGCCGATTCAAAGCCGTCATGCCCTGATTGCGCAACAGGCGCAGCGGACTCGCCTGGCTGGCAAATACTCGCTGCAAACCATCGGTCAGCTCGCCCATGGCCCAGGTGGCCGCCAGGCGCTGGCGCGCATAGCGGCGCAACAAGCGCTCATCGTTCAAGGGCCGCCAGCTTTCACGTGCGGCCAGCACTTCGGCCATGGCGGCAACATCAGCCAGCCCCAGATTGAGCCCATGACCCGAGAGCGGGTGAACAAGATGGGCGGCGTCACCGAGCAGGGCCCAACCCGGGCCGGTCAAGGGCTCAGCGCGGGCCAGGGCCAGGGGCCAGGTGGCGCGGCCGCTGGCCAGACGCAAGCGGCCCGCCTGCCCGCCACTGGCTTGATTCAATGCAGTTTCAAAGTCTTCCTCGCTGCCCGCAGCCATTTCAGCCGCTTGCGCTTCGGGCAGCGACCAGACCAAGCCGTAGGACTTGGCCGGTTGTGGCCGCTCGAAGGGCAGCAGGGCGAGGATGTCGGGGGCGCGAAACCATTGCCGCGCCACGCCTTGATGCGCTTGGTCGGAGACGATGCGCGCGGCCAGCGCCGATTGGCCATAGCTGTGGCGGTCAAAACGCACCCCCAGTTCGGTCCTGAAGGCCGAATCGCGACCCTCGCAGAGCAGGGTCAACCGGGCTGGCACAGGGGCATCGACGATCTTCACATGGGGCGCATAGCGGATCGCTTCGGCGAGTTGCTGCTCGAGGGCAGCGGCATCGACGATAAAGGCAAGCTCGGCCACGCCCTGCTGCCAGGCCGAGAACTCGAGCAAGGCGCCCGCCTCGTCACCCGCCACGCGCATGTCGTAGACCGGGCTGATGGCATCGCGAGGCAGCGCGTCCCAGACCTTCAACTGCCGCAGCAGCGCCACCGAAGCGGCGTTCAAGGCATAGGTGCGAACATCCTCGCGCTGGGCCTGACTGGCTTCCTTGTTGCCCAGCAGGGCCACACGCAGGCCTTGGGCGCTGAGCGCCAGGGCCAGACTGCGCCCGACACAGCCGCTTCCGCGAACCAGGACTTCATAGCTTTGCATCCCGTGATTGTAGGCAGGCCGCAACTTTGCCGCAGCGCCCGGGGGTTCAAGGCCATGGCAGAATCGCCCAGCCCCGCAACCGCGGTCAAATTCAGAAAGAATATTTCATGTCGATTTCAATGTCTTCCGCCAGCCTGCCGGTACTCAAACTGATGCTGGGCAATCTGAGCTACCTGCTCGAAAAAGCCCAGGCTTTTGTCGATGCGAAAAAAATCGAACCGACGGCATTGACCCAGTTTCGCCTGGCGCCCGACATGCTGCCGTTCACGCGGCAGGTACTGATTGCCTGTGACGCGGCCAAGAACGGCATTGCGCGCCTGTCAGGCGTCGAGGCGCCGGTGTTCGAAGACAATGAACAATCAATCGCCGAATTGCAGGCCCGCATCCAGAAGACCCTCGATTACCTGGCGACGGTCCCCGCCAGCGCGCTGGACGGCACCGAAGCCAAGGAAATCAACTTCAAGGCCGGCCCCAGAACGATTTCGATGCTGGGCGAAGCCTATTTGACGCGTTGGATGCTGCCGAATATGTTCTTCCACATCACCACCGCCTATAACGCGCTGCGCCACAACGAGGTCGAAGTCGGCAAGGCTGACTATCTGATGGGCAAGGTCGAAGGCTGAGCTCCGCCAACTCGGGCGCGTGCTCGGGTGGCCGAAGAAGCTGGATTCCTCGATCGCGCCCGGGTCGACTTGCGATATTCGATCAGTATCAGATCGACTTCGGCCTCGCCATGAGGCTCGCGGCCACTGCAGCTTGACATCTCAAGCTCGACAAGTATCATGTAGATACCTCAATGGATATACATCATGGACCTGCAGATCGCCAAATGGGGCAACAGTCTTGCGCTGAGAATTCCGGCAGAAGTCGTGCGCCGCCTCGGACTGCGTGAGGGGGCGACCGTCGAGGCGCAGCTCACCGTCGATGGCACGCTGTCGATTCGGCCAGCGCAGTGGAACCGCAAGGCCTTCGCCCTGGAACTGACCGAAGCATGCAGCGCCATGCCGCTGAGCCAGCCCGTGATGGAGGAGTTACGCAGCGAAGCCAGGTATTGACATGGTCTATGTCGATACCTCGGTGCTCGTGCCGCTTTTCCTCCACGAACCGCACAGCAAGGCCGCAGCCGATTGGTACGCGAGCGAGAAGGCCGAGCTCGTCGCTGCGGCTTGGTGCGTTCCCGAGTTCGCCAGCGCCCTTGGCATCAAGCAGCGCACAGGCGCAATCGACGCAAAGCAGGCTCAAGCGGCTTGGGCGCGCTTCGAACGCATGGTGGCAGCCGACCTTCGAATGTTCGCGGTATTACCTGCCAACTTTCATCGAGCAGCCGAGCTATTGCTCGATGCCGCAAGCGGACTGCGCGCTGGCGATGCCTTGCACCTGGCATGTGCCGAGGCCGCAGGGGCCAAGCGCATCGTGACCCTGGACGGCGTCATGAGCCGCAATGCCCAGCGCCTGAAGATCAAGCCGATTGTGCTGCGCAGCACAGCCTGACAGGTCATCGATGGCGGCAAGGCTCAGGCCAGGGGCAACGTCATGGTGGATGGCCGCAGTCAAGTTCCAGATGCGGTGCTTGAGCCATGGGCGTGCGGCGCTGCCCGGCGTGTCCGCCTTGTGGGCCTTGATCGTTCAGCTGACGATTTCGACTTCGCCGCAGTGACACATTGCGCCTGTAGCCCGCATGGAGCCGCAGGCTGGAATGCGGGGATCGGCATCACAAAGCTCCCCCGCAATCCGCTGCGCTCCTTGCGGGCTACTGCAAGCTCAAACCTTGTCCCCGACATACAGGTTCTTTGCCAGGCCTGAATTGCCTGCCCGCCAATCCGCCAGCCAACGGCAAGTTGGTTTTCTCGTATTCATGCCTACACAAAAGCCGCATAGAACCCGGTCACGCAGGACGCTCCCGTCCGTCACCGCGCTGCGCAGCAGCAAGGATTCGCTGGTCAGTACAATCGGCACCAGTTTCCCCTGGGCAAATCGAGGACAAAACCCTCACAAAACCGATGCATCCATGCCCGGTTTCGCTTTTTGCCTGTCCGGTCTCGCATGGTGCGGATCCGGTACTTTCGCAATCCAAAGTTTGGGGTCGAGGGTGCATAAGGGGTTGATTTCAAAGGATTTTTCATGAGTTTGCAATGCGGTATCGTCGGCCTGCCCAATGTCGGCAAGTCCACGCTTTTCAATGCGCTGACCAAGGCCGGCATCGCGGCGGAGAACTACCCCTTCTGCACCATCGAACCCAATGTGGGCATCGTCGAGTTGCCTGATCCACGTCTGGCCGAACTGGCCGTGATCGTCAAGCCCGAGCGGGTGCTGCCCGCCGTGGTCGAGTTCGTCGACATCGCTGGGCTGGTCGCCGGGGCTTCGAAGGGCGAAGGCCTGGGCAACAAATTCCTCTCGCATATCCGCGAGACCGACGCAATCGTCAATGTCGTGCGCTGCTTTGAAGATTCGAACGTGATCCATGTCAGCGGCCGGGTCGATCCGATCTCCGACATCGAAGTGATCCAGACCGAGCTCTGCCTGGCCGACTTGAGCACGGTCGAGAAGAGTCTGCACCGCTACAACAAGGTGGCGCGCTCGGGCAATGACAAGGAAGCGATGGCCCTGGTCAAGGTACTGGAGAAATGCCAGGAAGCGCTGGATCAAGCCAAGCCGGTGCGCGGCGTCGATTTTTCCAAGGAGGAACTGGTGCTGGTCAAGTCGCTGTGCCTGATCACCGCCAAGCCAGCGATGTTCGTCGGCAATGTGGCCGAAGATGGTTTCGAGAACAACCCGTTTCTGGACCGCCTGCGCGAATATGCCGCGGCGCAGAACGCACCGGTCGTGGCCATCTGCGCCAAGACCGAGGCTGAACTCGCCGACATGGAAGATGAAGACCGGCTGATGTTCCTGGCCGAAATGGGCCAGACCGAGCCAGGCCTGAACCGCCTGATCCGCGCCGCATTCAAACTGCTGGGCTTGCAGACCTATTTCACCGCCGGGGTCAAGGAAGTGCGCGCCTGGACCATCCCGATCGGCGCCACCGGCCCGCAAGCCGCGTCAGCGATCCACACCGATTTCGAGCGCGGCTATATCCGCGCGCAGACGATCGCCTACGAGGATTTCATCACCTACAAGGGTGAGCAAGGCGCCAAGGATGCCGGCAAGATGCGCGCCGAAGGCAAGGATTACGTCGTCAAGGATGGCGACGTACTGCATTTCCTGTTCAACGTCTGAAGCAAGGGGCAGCCGTTCGGCTGCCGCCCCGAGGCCTTTCGATGACTGAACGCCTTATTTGATCTCGCCCATGCTGGTGAGCACGGTGTCGAGGCGTTTGGTGTCGTCGACGATGAAGCGCGCAAAGTCGTCCGAGTCGAGGTACTGGATCGGCGTGTTCAGCGCGGCCATCGAGGTTTTGAAGATGCTGTGGCTTGAGGCTTCCTTGACGGAGGCGCGCAGACGGTTGACGATGGGCTCGGGCGTGCCGACTGGAACGAACAGGCCGGTCCAGAGGTAGAACTCGCCATTGAAGCCCTGCTCGGCGGCGGTCGGCACGTCGGGCAGCGAAGGCACCCGGTCGCGGCTCATCGACGCCAGGATGCGCAGCTTGCCGGCGGCGATCTGTCCGGCAATCGCGCCCGGAGTCTGCATGGTGGCGTCCACATGCCCGGCAATCAAGGCATTGATCTGCTGCCCACCACCCGAATAGGGCACGTGGACCATGCTCAGATTGGCTGCATGGGCGAGGATTTCCATCGCCACATGGGTCGTGCCGTAAAGGCCTGAGGTGCTGTAGGAGATGGTGCCGGGCTTGGCGCGTACATCGCGGACGAAGTCGGCCAGCGTCTTCCAGCGGCTCTCGGTGCGCACCGCCAACACCGTTGGGTCGGCCGTCAGGCGGGCGATCGGCTTGAACTGGTTGACCTGGAACGATGAGGGCCGCCCGCTGATCCGGTCTGAAATCGGGATCGAGATCATGCTGGGCAAGGCCATCATCAGCGTGTAGCCGTCGGGCTTGGCCTTGGCGGTTGCGGCCATCCCGATGGCACCGCCAGCACCGCCCTTGTTCTCGATCACCAGGCTCTGGCCAAGGTTGACTGCCATCGCGGCCGCCAAGGGCCTGGCCGTCACGTCGGAGACGCCGCCCGGGGTGAAGGGCACGATGACGGTCAGCAACCGGTCTGGAAAGGTCTGCGCCAAGGCACCAAAGGCGGTGAGCGTAGCGGCAATGGCGATGGCGACAATTGCCCGGTTCTTGATGTTCATGTTGTCTCCGGTTCAAGGGCTGGGGAATCCGCTGTGATCATGCCAGTTGCCGCCCCATGGAATCGGGTGAAAACCCGAAAAAATCACTTCTTGGTCGACTGACCAAGCTCATCTCAGCGGCCAATCCCCAAACCTGCCAGCAAGTCCCGACCGGGAAGCCTTGTCCGGAGGCTATTTGCCGCTCAGATATTCGGCCACGGCAGCCATTTCCAACGGCGTCATTTTGCTCGCAATGGAATGCATCACGGCGTTGTCATTGGTCCGCTCGCCTTTTTCGAAGCTCTTGAGCTGCGCCTCGATGTATGACGCGTATTGGCCCGCCAAGCGCGGCAGCGCCGAGGTGCCCAGCGCCTCCTTGCCATGACAACTGGCACAGGCTGCCAAGCCGCTGAACTTGTTGCCTGAGTGATAGATGTACTTGCCCACAGCCGCCAGTTCCACTTGTTTGACGGGTTCTGCCGAAAAAGTCATTTTTTCAAAGTATTTGCCGATTGCCACCATTTCGTCCGGCTTCAACGGAGACACCATAGCGGCCATGGCGGTGCTCTTTCGCTTGCCCGACTTGAAGTTCTCCAGTTGCTTGGCAATATATTCCGCGTGCTGTCCTGCCAACCTGGGGAAGACCTCGCTGGCCGACTCACCTTCGGGGCCGTGGCACAAAAAGCAGGAGCCAGAGACGATCTTCCTGGCTCGTGCTTCATCCGCCTGGGCCCAGATGGCCGTTGTCAGCAGGCACAAGCCTGCGGCCAATGCAGTCTTGACAACAATCTGCATCAAGCCAATGTATCGGCCCAAATGCCGCGCGCCCAGGCCATTGCGTAACGCCCTTCAAGTTCGTTGGCGGCACTGGAAACGCCGCCCGAACCCGGCACCGTCACCATGGTTTTTTTCTCCGGGTCATAGCGGTGAACACTGGCCACATGGACCACGTCCTCATCGCTGACAAAGCTGTAACAAGTATTGTTGTAGATCGGGCTGTCATTGGGTTTTTGTCCCGTCAGCAAAGCCACCACGGCCGCAGCACAGGTCTTGCCATGCTGATTGGCCATATGCCCCGACTTGGGCATTGCCGGAGCGATCTGGATCGAATCA
>JBIKPD010000217.1:0-6711 GCA_044357665.1 Roseateles sp.
GCCTGGACGAGCTGCCGTCGCGCAATGACGATGATGCGATCAAAGCTGCTACCTGCTATTTCGGCTAGCAGAGCCTGTCCGACCGAGCCAGATGCTCCCAACAGGACCGCCGTTTTATTGGTCATACGTTCTCGATTTCGTTGAGTCGCTCGGTACCAACGGTAGAAACTGGTGCCCTGCCGATGGCGCTCCGCTTGAGCGAGGGGTTAGCGAAGTAATCGGCCCCGTGCCGCAAATCGCGCCGAAAAAACACAAAAAATAAATCTTTGAAAATCAACGATTTAAGGTGTGTTTCTTAAGAGACCCCACTGCGGGTACGCGCCGAACGCTTGTTCACCCACTCAAGAAGAGCTTCGTTCATACGAGTCTGCCAGCCTTTTCCCGTTGCCTTGAAGTACTGCAGAACTTCCGGGCTGTAGCGCACGCTGACAAGTTGTTTGGTCGGCGCGACTTGAGGGCCTCGTTCCCCGCGCTGGCGCTTCTGGGCGACCGCGGCACGAATGGCGGCATAGCCGCCGCCCTGTACGACAACTGCGTTCGCCATCTTCTTCTCTTCAGCAGCGGTGAGTGCCCTGTCCCTGCCAGGGGCGGCAGCAATGACTGCTTCCCAGTCAGCGGGAGTAGCCGGTAGTTTCTTTCGCGTAGCGACGGATTTCATGCTTCTCTGCCTTGCGAAGACTGATGATGTGCGGCTCATCGCCTCGCTCCGTGTAAGTCATGTGCACGACGATGCCATCAAGCCACCCCAGCAAGTTGATCCTCTGCTCGCCGTAGGCTTCCCGGGCATCTTCCCAGGTGACGACCGGTCCATCGAAAACAGCTTCGCAACCAATGAAGTCAAGTCCGTGACTCTTGATGTTGAGAAGACGCTTTGGTTCGTCCCAGGTCGGCATACTTTGATTGTAGCTACGCCGGAGACTCGCGGGAGATTTATTTGTAGCTGCGAGAAGGTGGCGCGCTCCGAATGCGGTTTGTGGGGCCAACGTTTGAGCTGAGCTGGCGACGACGGCCGGACGCCAGGCCCGGGCTGGCGAAAATGTACCGTGTACCGCCTGCCCGGGCCTGGTGGCCTGCCGTTGGCGCTCCGCTTGAGCGAGGGGTTAGCGAAGTATTCGGCCCCGTGCCGCAAATCGCGCCGAAAAAACACAAAAAATAAATCATTGAAAATCAACGATTTACGGTGTGTTTCTTAAGAGAGCCATCACTGGGCACTCCACATGCGGAACTTGACGTGTTTTGCGGCAGAGCGGAAGTCGTTGTCTGTGCTGAGCAAGACCAGATCGTGCTTGCGGCAGAGCTGAATGAGTACTGCGTCGATGGTTCCGATCTGGACTCCGTTGCGACGGCACGAATTGCGAACTTCTGCAGCTTCGATATGGTCTTCTCGGTCCGGCTGTAGAAATCCAAGCGCGGCAAAGCGCTCGATCAGCTGGCCCCGCGCCTTTGGCCCCGCAAAGCCCTGAAGTAGTTCTTGCAGCACCAACCCGGTAGTAAAGACTTGATCTGCTCCGTCAAGTGCGTGCTGAAGAGTCTTGACTTCGGCGACCGCAGTCTCGGTGTCTCGGCGGAAGGCGAGCGACCAGACACTCGTGTCTACGAGCAGGCTCACAGCTTACGGGCGCGTTCGGCCTTGTAGTCGTAGGCAGAGTCCCACTCGAGCTTCCCGAAAAGCTCTGCGACTCTCTTTTGCTCTCGCCGAGCGATGAACTCCTGTAGAGCGCGAGTAACCGCCGCCTTCTTGGTCGGCTCGCCGCTCACGCGGAAGGCTCGATCAAGAAGCTCTTGGTCTAGGGCGAGGTTTGTGGCCATGTGTGTAGCTCCAGTTGCGGCAGTCTACACAGATAGGGCCAAAAGGGCAACGAGCGCCGGCGGGGCTCGGTTGTGATGGCAACGTTGAAGCTGAGGGGCCGCAGCCAGCTGGCCGCGCGGAGCTGAAAATATACAGGCAGCGTAGCGCGGCCAGCTGGCGGAGGTCCACTCGAGCGAATACGAAGGGACTTCCCACCTTCGCGGCAGCGGCGTCAATGCGCCAAGATTGGTGGTTTTCGAAGTCATCAATCAGCAGCCATATGAAAGGGGAAGTCCATGGACAAGATTACCCGAGTCGGGGTCGATTTGGCCAAGCGTGTTTACCAGGTTCACGCCGTTGACGCTGCCGAGCGCCGCGTGTTGGCGCGGCCGATCTCGCCGGCGCGCTTCTTCGAGTGGGCCGCCTCGCTGCCGCCTGGTTGCGTGGTCGCGATGGAGACATGCAGTGGCGCCCATCACGTGGCGCGGCGGCTGCGCCTGATGGGCTTGGATGCACGGCTGATCGCCGGCCAGTTCGTGGCGGCCTACCGCATGCAGGGCGGCAGCGGCAAGAACGACGCCAACGACGCCGCCGCAATTTGTGAAGCCGCCGCCCGCCCGCAGATGCGCTTCGTGCCGGTGAAGTCGCCCGAGCAGCAGGGTTGGCTGGGCATCCACCGCCTGCGCGAGGGCTACAAGGCCGAACGCACCGCTTGCATCAACCGCATCCGTGGCCTGCTGGCCGAGTTCGGCCTGGTGTTCCCGCAAAGCCCTGATGCGCTGCGCGGGGTGCTCAGTGACGTACTCGAAGACGCCAGCAACGAGCTGCCGGGCGTGTTGCGCCTGGGCCTGCAGCGCGCGCAGGCGCATTGGCGGACCTTGGAGGAGGAGATCGCCTGGTGCGACGCGCGCGTCAAGCAGCATGCCCGTGAGAACGATGCGGCGCGCCGGGCGGCGCAGCTCTGGGGCGTGGGCGATCTCACGGCCTCGGCCCTGGTCGCGGCAGTTGGCGATATGCGCCAGTTCAAGAGCGCACGGCAGTTCGGTGCCTGGCTCGGCCTGGTGCCCAGCCAGAACTCCAGCGGCGGCAAGCAGCGGCTGGGCCGCATCACCAAGCGCGGTGACGACTACTTGCGAACCTTGCTGATCCAAGGCGCCAAGTCGGCCTTGCTGAGCGCATCCAAACGCGATGACCGAATGTCGCGCTGGCTGTTGCAGCTCAAAGAGCGCGTGGGCTGGCAGAAGGCGCTGGTGGCGATGGCCAACAAGAATGCGCGGATTCTGTGGGCGGTGCTCACACGTGAGCTGAACTACGACCCGGAGCACATACCGCCCAAGCCGTCATGCAAACAGCCTGCGCCTGTAGTCCCGCAGGCGCTGCAGCCGGCCTGAGAGCGCCACCCAATCAAAAAAGCAGACCCGAGTTCGTAGAGGCAACGCACAGGTCAGACCGGCAGTTGGTGAACCCGATAACCTGTCTCTTGCATGTCCATCACGGTGGGCTGACAACGACGAGCGAATGGGGCCCAGCTGAGCGGTTCGTATCTGGGGCCGCAGCCAATGCGCTGCAACAAGCCCGTTTGTAGATGTTCAGTCTGTTCCTTCGTCGCGATGCCACTCGGTGGAACTCTGATCTTGATGGATAAATGAATGCCAAGCAAAGGGGATCGCCTATTGCCGAGAGTTGACTTTGTGGGAAGTCCTTGTAGAGGGGTTAGGCCACATTTTCTCGAAAGTGCACGATGTTGCCCTCGGGGTCGCAGATGTTCCGGACTCTCATTCGAGGCCCAGGCCAGATTGGACCCCAGACCAAGCCACCACATTCCTCAGCCACTTTCTCGGCCGCGGTCAGGCTCTCGACAGTGAAGAACGGCTTGATCGCTTGTTCTTCCCGCGCCACTGGAGGTTTGGCGATCACGATTGACTCGGCGTACTGCGCCGGGATGGCGTGAATGATGATCTGGGCATCTTGCGCCTGAAGAACCTTGTGCTCGTTGTCTGCGTGTAGGACGCGAGCTCCCAGGACCCGCTCGTAGAACGTTGAGACTTCTTCAAGGTGCTTGGCGTAGATCAGCACGCCAGCGCTCGCGGTACTTGGCATTGGATTCTCCTGCCGCAACGAACGGGCAGAGCGCGTCGCTCGTGCGGCCTAACACCACGTTAACAGTGCCGCGCCTGTTACATTGGAAGTCAAATACAACCCTCGTTGGCGCGGCTACGGTTGTATAGATGTCAGGCCAGGCTTCAGATCAACCCAATTCCTCTAAATCAAAATGCCTACTTAATCTTCCTGGCCGGCTGATCCCTGCCGTTCTGGTGAAGCACTACATGTGTTACCTGGCCTTTGTCGTCTTTGACAAAAGTCACTTGAGCATCCACCACTTCTATGAAAAAGTCCGTTTCGGTTTGAGCGAATAGCTCAAACTTTTGCTGGCCGGTTGCTTGCGTGAAAAACTTATCGCCTTCGCGGCTAAACGTGAGTATGAAAGCTGGCGTAAGCTGATATTCGCCAACATAAGCGTCAAAAATCTTTGGATCAAGTTTGATTGCTTTGCGCTCTTTCGGCGTTTCAATTTTGGCTAACGGATATTGGCTTTCGAGCAAATGGAGTCCAATGTCGTCAATATCGTTAGTCGAGTTCGAGAGTACGACGACGCCTCTGCGTTTCTTCTTGTCAAAGCCGATGAATGAGTGATATCCGCCTGTACCACCGTTATGCCATACGATTTCAGTGTCGAACTTCTTTTGGATGATCCAGCCCAGACCAACTTCCACGTCAGGTGTGCCCATGTCATGTTGTGGTTGATGGGTCTTCTGCATCGCAGTTAGTAGCGGCGAGTTACTCAAACCCAGATTGGCTGCGACGAACTTCAACATCTCTTTTGTTGTTGAACGCAACGCACCAGCACCGGCAAAGGTCGGCAAATCCCAATTCGCAACAGGTTTAAGTGCTGGATTGTGTCCCTTTGCGAGACGCGCTTGCATCTCGGGCGTTAACTTGATGCGAGTGCTGTCCATCTTGAGCGGCTGACAGATGCGTGTGCGGACGAGGGTTTCATAATCCATGCCGGCACGAAGCGCGAGAATATGGCCTAGCAAGCCAACGCCATAATTCGAATACTCGGCTTTTGCACCGATGTCACGTGGTAGCGTGTAGCCCGACAAAAACGCATACATTTGCTCGACCGAGTAATCGGCATATGGGTTCTGATTATCCTTCGGAGCGAAATTGTTCGGCATACGCGGCAAGCCCGAAGTATGGCTGGACAGATGCAGTAGCGTAATCTCTTTGCCATCGCGTGTCGGCGTTTTCACCGATTTCGGCAAGTATTTTGAGATTGGATCGTTCAAGTTCACCTCGCCGCGTTCGACCATATCGGCGAGCAGAATTGCGGTGAAAACTTTGGTTACTGAACCGATTTCAAATACCGAATCGCCATTGACTATTTGAGTGCTTTCCTGGGATGGCTTCCCATAGCTAATGACGCGCGTACCTTTTTCATCCACCAGACCTACAACAATGCCGACGCTCTTCTTTGCACGGTCAATCCGGTCTTGCAGAATGCTTTTGACTTCGCCATCAGTAATTCCTGTTTGCGCAACGACCAACCGAGTCGGCAGCAATGTGACAGAAACCAACAGGGAAATAATTACTGTCCGTTTAATTATTTGCTTCACAGTTGTTCTCCTTTAGCTTTCTACTGCTGGGTTCTTGAAATTTGCCAGGTCACGAAGGCCTAACGTTCGAGCTAAGCGGGCGACGACGGCAGGACGCCAGGCCCGGGCTGGCGAAAATGTACCGCGTACCGCCAGACCGGGCCTGGTGGCCTGCCGTTGGCGCTCCGCTTGAGCGAGGGGTTAGGCTGCATTCGCGGTGGCCGGTGGGCGAGACCAACCTTCTGGCGCGGCTTTGACCATGACAACTTCATCTTGCTCAGCTTCGTACTTCTCTGCATCTGCTGGACCTCCCGGCGAGAAACCGAGATGACGCAGGAGGCCCATTGACCTGAAGTTGGCAGTCTTGAGCACGGCCACGAACATGGTGACGCCATAGCTTTGAGCTAGCTCCTGCATCATGACGCTCACTGATGCGCTGCCGATGCCTTGCCGCCAGTACTTGCTTGAGAACTCGTATGCCACGTACGAGACGCCGGTTTTGAGCACGGTTGCTTGCACGTAGCCTGCAGGTTCTGAAGATGGTAGCCGCACGATCCAATTGAGCCACTGCTCGCTTCCGTCCGGTGAAACGCGTGATTCCCTTCGGCGGTACCCAGCGGCCAGACGCTCAACCGACGGAGGCGGTACACCCTCGAACTCATAAATGGCTGGGTCCGACAGCACTTCGTACATCGCCGGTGCGTGCGCCTCGACTTGGGGTTCAAGTACGCAGCGATTTGTACGGACGGTGTTCATGCAGCCTAACGTTTGAGCTAAGCCGGCACCGACGGTGGGACGCGCGGGCCGGGTTGGCGAGAATGTACAACGTGCCGCCGACCTGGCCCGCGTGGCCCGCCGTTGGGGCTCGGCTTGAGCGAAGGGTTAGGCAGCGCCGTTCCAGTGCTGCCCGCTCCGCGGCTGCCGCTGCTGGGGTGTGTACCCGCCGCACGTGACGCTGGTGAGCTGCCCTTAGGCGGGCGCGCAACAGGCAATGCGGCGGGCTCGTTGAACTGACTATGAAGGCGACCTCGCGTGCGGTGGTGCGTGCGGGCCGCGATGCACGAGAAGCTCGAAGCCGCGCACTACATACGCCGCGCTGCTCCCGAAGCTGCTGATACATGCATGAGGCGAATTGCGCTGCCTAACTATTGATATCTGGCGACTGTTTTGCCGTTTTTGTCGGCGACCAGTCTCCATAACTCCGCGCACCCGGCAGGCCGCAAGGCCGCTTGAACATTGACTTTCACACCTGTACACTGATTTTTC
>JBIKPD010000218.1:0-6689 GCA_044357665.1 Roseateles sp.
TGCTGGTGATGAATGAAGCCACCGCCAGGCGACTGGGCATCGACAGCGTCGCCGACCTGGTCGCTTATGCGAAGAAGAACCCGGGCAAACTCAACTACGGCTCGGGCGGCAATGGCAGCGCCGGCCATCTGGCGGGCGAGATGTTCAAGGCGCAGGCGGGGGTCTTCATGACCCATATCCCCTATGCCGGTGGCAACCCGGCGCAACTGGCCTTGCTGTCGGGTGAGGTTGACCTGAATTTCGACAATCTGGCCAGCGCATCGGCGAATATCAAGAGCGGAAGGCTGAAAGCCTTGGCCGTCACCACCAGCCAGCGCAGTCAGGCTTTGCCGGATCTGCCGACCGTGGCCGAGAGCCCGGCAGCCATTGGCTTGAGCCGCTTTGATGTCGGCACCTGGTTCGGATTGTTCGGCCCGGCAAAGCTGCCAGCCGATGTCACGCAAAAACTCAACCAGGCCTTTGTCGAGGCGATGACCTCACCGGAATTGCGGGCCCGCATGAGCAGCTTGATGGCTGAGGGCTCGCCCGGCACACCCGAGCAGTTCGCGGCCTTTGTCAAGGCCGAGCTGGCCAAATATGAACAGGTCGTCAAGGCCTCGGGCGCTTCAACCGACTGAGCCTAGATTCGGCAACAACGTCACTCGCCCAGATAGGCCGCCCGCACCTGCGGATCGAGCAGCAGCGCCCGGCCCTCACCGCTGATCGTCACTTCGCCCGACTCCATCACATAGCCGCGGTTGGCCAGTTGCAAGGCGCGGCTGGCGTTTTGCTCGACCAGCAGCAGGGTCACCCCCTGGCTATGGATGTCGCTGATGACTTCGAAGATCTTGTCGACCATCAGCGGCGACAAGCCCATCGACGGCTCGTCCAGCAACAGCAATTTGGGCCTGGCCATCAGCCCCCGGCCCATCGCCAGCATCTGCTGCTCACCCCCCGACAAGGTGCCGGCGAGCTGCTTGCTGCGCTCTTTGAGGCGCGGAAAGATCGCAAAGATCCGCTCGATGTCGGCCTCGATTTCGCTGTCATTGCGCAGATAAGCGCCCATCTGCAGGTTCTCGACAATGGTCATGCGGGCAAAAGTGCCGCGTCCTTCCGGCACCATCACCAGCCCTTGCCGGGCCAGATCCCAGGCGCCCTGCCCCTTGATCGACTGCCCCATGAACCAAACCTCACCGTCAGCCACCGCTTGCAGCCCGGTGATCGCCTTCAGCGTGGTCGTCTTGCCCGCACCGTTGGCGCCGATCAGGCTGACCAACTCACCCTTCCTGACCTCCAGGCTGACTCCTTTGACCGCCTGGATGCCGCCGTAAGCGACTTTCAAGCCGGTGATCTTCAGCAAAATATCGTCTTTGGTCATGGTCAGCTTCCGTTCTGCGCCGCGACATGGCCAGCGCCCAGATAGGCTTCGATCACTTTGGCGTCGCGCTGCACCTCGTAAGGCGTGCCTTCGGCGATCTGCTTGCCGTAATCGAGCACGCTGACCCGGTCACATAGTCCCATCACCAGCTTGACATCATGTTCGATCAACAAGATCGTGCTGCCGTCCTTGCGAATCCGGTCGATCAACTCGCGCAGCACGATTTTTTCGGTCGCGTTCATGCCGGCCGCCGGTTCATCAAGCGCAATCAGCTTCGGGTCGGTGGCCAGGGCGCGGGCGATCTCGAGCCGGCGCTGATCGCCATAGCTGAGCGTGCGCGCCTTGTACTGGGCAAATTTGCCGATGCCGACATAGTCGAGCAACTCCTCCGAGCGCTGGGCGATCGCCAACTCCTCGGCCTTGAAACCAGGCGTGCGAAAAACCGCACCGAGCAGGCCTGAATGGCTGCGCACATGGCGCCCGACCATGACGTTCTCGAGCGCAGTCATTTCGGCGAACAGGCGGATGTTCTGGAAGGTACGAGCGATGCCGGCCTTGGCCACCTGGTGCACCGCCTGCGGTTGGTAGCTGATGCCGCCAAGGGCGAAGCTGCCGCCATCGGGCGGGTACAAGCCGGTGATGACATTGAAAAATGTCGTCTTTCCGGCACCGTTCGGGCCGATCAGGCCGTAGACCTGGCCCTGCTTGATCTCGATGCCGACATCCGATAGCGCTTGCAAGCCGCCAAAGCGCTTTGAAACGCCTTTGACCTTCAGCACGGTCTGCGCTGCAGCAGTCATTGCATGCTCCCCTTGCCCAAGGCTTTGGGCGCCGCCTTGCGATGTTCAGGCGAAGGCCACAAGCCCCGGGGTCGCACCAGCATGATGCCTATCATCGCCAGCGCCACCAGCAACTGGCGCAGGATCGAGGCGTCGAGCCGGCCGCCGGTCATTTCCTGCAAGGGGCCGGCGACATAGCGCAGCGCCTCGGGCAGCATGGCCAGCAGCAAAGCGCCCAGAATCACGCCGGGAATATGGCCGATGCCGCCGAGCACAACCATCGCCACGATCATCACCGACTCCTGCAAACTGAACGATTCAGGCGAGACAAAGCCCTGGAACGACGCGAACATCGTGCCCGACACCCCGCCGAAAGTGGCGCCCATGCCGAAAGCCAGCAGTTTCAGATTGCGCGTGTTGATGCCCATCGCCTTGGCGGCGATTTCGTCCTCGCGGATCGCCATCCAGGCGCGGCCGATGCGCGAGTTCTCCAGCCGGTAGCAGATCAGCACACTGACCACCACCAGCGCCAAAAACCAGTAGTAATACAGCGTCACCGAAGGCAAGGTGAAGCCGAACAGCTCGGTCGACTTGCCGAGATTAAGACCGAAAAAATGGATCGGATCGATCTGGCCAATGCCGCGCGGCCCATTGGTGATATTGGCAGGCTGCTCGAGATTGTTGAGAAAAACCCGGATGATTTCGCCAAATCCCAGCGTCACGATCGCGAGGTAATCGCCGCGCAGCTTCAAGGTCGGAGCGCCAAGGAGCACGCCGAAAAATCCGGCCACACCGGCGCCCAGCGGTATCACCAGCCACAGCGGCGAATGCATGCCCTGCGGAAATTGCGCGGTGATCGATGCGAAATGTTCGATCAAATGCGGGCTGTTCAGCAGCGCGAACATATAAGCGCCGACTGCATAAAAGGCGACATAGCCGAGGTCGAGCAGGCCGGCGTAACCGACAACGATGTTCAGCCCCAGGGCCAGCAAGACATAGAGCAGGGCCAGATCGATGATGCGCACCGGCCCGTTGCCGAACTGCTGCGCCAGCAAGGGCAACAGCAACAGGCCAAGGGCAGACAGCAGGAAAACCGACAATTTGCTCATGCTTGTTGTTCGTTCGGCTGACTCAGGCGCGATCTGCAACGCGTTCTCCCAGCAAGCCCGAAGGCCGCAGCGTCAGCACCAGGATCAAGGCCAGAAAGGCAAAGATGTCGGCATATTGGCTGCCCAGCACGCCGCCCGTCAACTGCCCCAGATAGCCCGCACCAATCGCTTCGATCAAGCCGAGCAGGACACCGCCGACCATCGCACCCGCCAGATTGCCGATGCCGCCCAGCACCGCTGCGGTAAAGGCCTTCAGCCCGGGCATGAAGCCCATCGTGTGCTGCACCGTGCCGTAGTTGGCCGCCCACATCAGCCCGGCAACAGCAGCCAGCGCTGCGCCGATGACGAAAGTGGTCGAGATAATGAAATCGGGCTTGACGCCCATCAGGCTGGCCACCTGCGGATTCTCGGCCGTCGCCCGCATCGCGCGACCCAAGCGGGTGTGATTGACCAGCCACATCAAAGTGGCCAGGATCACCACCGTGCTGCCGAGAATCAGGCATTGCGTCACTGTGATCACCGGCCCGCCCAGATCGATCGGCAAGGTCGGCAGCAGCAGCGGAAAAGGCTTGGGATTGGGTTTCCAGATGATCATCGCCAGCGTCTGCAGCAGCAGCGACATGCCCATCGCGGTGATCAGCGGCGCCAACCGGGGGGCATTGCGCAAGGGCCGGTAAGCGACTTTCTCGACCAGGAAGTTCAGCAAAGTGCAGACGACGACCGAGCCAGCCAGCGCGATCAGCATCAGCAGCCAGCCGGGCAGACCCGCATCGGCCAGAATGCTGACCAGGGTCCAGCTGACCATCGCCCCGACCATCAACACCTCGCCATGGGCAAAATTGATCAGGTTGATGATGCCGTAGACCATCGTGTAGCCCAGCGCCACCAGCGCATACATGCTGCCGAGCACCAGACCGTTGATGACTTGCTGGAAGAAAATATCCATTGATGATGTCTCGCTGGCCACGCGGGTGGCGAAGGCTGGTTCAATTCAAAAATCTGATTCCGGCGCTGGCGACTTTACAAGCCCCGCTGCTTCCTCGTTCAAACGGCGCAATTCGGACAGACGCTCGCCGATGCGCAACTCAAGCCCGCGCGCCACGGGCAAGTAAAAACGCTGCTGCTCCAGCCCTTCGGGCAGGTAGGTCACCCCGGCCGCGAAACCGCCGGCTTCGTCATGGGCGTAGCGATACTCGCGCCCGTAACCGAGATCGGTCATCAGCTTTGTCGGCGCATTGCGCAAGTGCAGCGGCACCGGCCGGCTGCTGTCCTGCTTGATCAGCGCGCGCACGGCTTTGTAGGCGCTGTAGACCGCATTTGACTTCGGCGCCACCGCCAGAAACACCACCGCCTGCGCCAGCGTCAGTTCGCCCTCGGGTGAACCGAGCCGCTCGTAGGTTTCAGCCGCGTCGAGACAGATGCGCAGCGCGCGCGGGTCGGCCAGGCCAATGTCCTCGCTGGCCATGCGGATCAAGCGCCTTGCGATATAGCGGGCATCGACACCGCCGTCGAGCATGCGCGCAAACCAGTACAAGGCGGCGTCAGGGTCGGAGCCCCGTACCGATTTATGCAAGGCCGAGATCACGTCATAAAACTGCTCGCCGCCCTTGTCATAACGGCGCAACTGTTCGCCCAGGGCGCGTTCCAACGCCGGCTCATCGATCTCGGTGGCGGCTGCCGGCGCCATTGCGGCAGCCGCTTCGACTGCATTGAGCAAACGCCTGGCGTCGCCATCGGCATAAGCAGCCAGTCGCTGAGCCGCAGCGGCACTGAACGGCGGGCAAGCCAGTGTCTGCACCGCACGCGCCAGCAACAACTCAAGCTCGAGCAGGTCGAGCGACTTCAATACATGGACCGTGGCGCGCGACAGCAAGGCCGAGTTGACTTCAAACGAAGGGTTCTCGGTGGTCGCGCCGATGAAGGTGAACAGGCCCGATTCGACATGGGGCAAAAAGGCATCCTGCTGGGCCTTGTTGAAGCGATGCACCTCGTCGACGAAGACCACGGTGCGCCGTCCCTGGGCAGCAACGCTGCTGGCACGTTCGACCGCCTCGCGGATCTCCTTGATGCCGCCGAGCACCGCCGAGATGGCAATGAACTGGGCATCGAAGGAATGCGCCATCAGCCGCGCCAGCGTGGTCTTGCCGACCCCCGGCGGCCCCCAGAGGATCATCGAATGCAGGCGTCCGGCATCGAAGGCCGCGCGCAAGGGCATGCCCGGCCCGAGCAGATGGCGCTGGCCAATCACTTCATCGAGATGGGCTGGTCGCAGGCGCTCAGCCAAGGGTTGCTGCAAGCCGGCCCTGGGTGGCGCATCAGTTTCCGGGAACAGCGAGTCGGTCATGCCGGCTATTGTTCGATCAGATCCGCGCCGGCCGGCAGCACAAAGCGAAAGCGCCCCGCTGGCAGCTGTGGGTTGGCGTTGACAGCGCTGAAGTCGAGGCGTGAACGTTGGCCGAAGCCGTCGACGATTTCAAGCGCTGCCAGCTCGCTGCCCTTGAAGCCGATCTTCAGCGACTGGAAACTGCTGTCAGCCTGCCGCGGCAGCGCCTGCACCCAGTCGATACGGCCTTCCGAAGCCAGGCTTTTCAGCGTGAAATCACGCTCCAGCTTGTTGCCCGCCAGCAAGGCCGCCGGCGTGGCGCCGAGGGCCTGGTTCATGCGGCGCGAGCTGGCCTGTTGCAGATCGGGGTCGTAGATCCAGACCTTCTGCCCATCGGCGACGATCAATTGTTCGAACGGCTTGCTGTACTCGAAACGGAAGCGATCGGGCCGCTGGAATTCGAAGCTGCCCGAGCTGCTTTTCTTTTTTGCGCCGTCGGGCGAAGACACGGTCTGGGTGAACTGCGCGCTGCCGCTCCTGACGTCGCGAACGAAATTCTGCAGCGCCTCGACCGCGTCGGCCCTGGCCAAGCTGACGGAGCAGCAAATAGCCAGCAGGCAAAGAATCCTGGCCCGCATCACTCTTCGCGCTTGGGCAGCAGCAGATCGCGGTTGCCATTGGTGCCCATGCTCGACACCAGTCCCGACTTTTCCATCTGCTCGAGCAGCCTTGCCGCCCGGTTGTAGCCAATGCGCAGATGCCGCTGTACCAGCGAAATCGAAGCGCGGCGGTGCTGCAGCACGATGCCGACCGCCTGGTCATACATCGGATCAGCCTCGCCATCGGCTTCACCTGGCGCCATCGCCTCACCACCCTCACCTTCGAGCACGCCACCTTCGAGCATGCCCTCGATATAGTTCGGCTCGCCCTTGGACTTCAGATATTGCACCACGCGGTGCACCTCGTCGTCGCTGACAAAGGCGCCATGCACGCGTATCGGCAGCCCAGTGCCCGAAGGCATATAGAGCATGTCTCCCATGCCCAGCAGCGCTTCGGCGCCCATCTGGTCCAGGATCGTACGGCTGTCGATCTTGCTGCTGACCTGGAAGCTGAGCCTTGTC
>JBIKPD010000030.1:0-21546 GCA_044357665.1 Roseateles sp.
CAGCGAAAGCCGGCGGGTTGAACATCTCGGACAGGAACTGCTCGCTGCCGGCGTCTCCATGCAGCACCGAGTTTTCTCCACCTTCTTCAAAATTGAGGACGAACTGCAGCGCGACGCGGGCCTTGCCGGGCCATTGCGCCAATGGCGGCTCGCGGCCATGGCCGCGCAGGTCGCGTGGATAGGGCGAAGGCGATGTTGGACTGTGCTTCATGCTTGATCAGCCTCGCGGGCGCAGGGCGGAAAAGAGGTCAGTGGTATGCGGGTCGAGTCGCAGGTTCTGCTCGACGGCGGAGATATGTTGTTCCATCAGCCTGGCCGCAGTCGCAGCATCACGCGCTTGCAGGGCGTCGACGATCAGCACATGCTCTTCCTGCGAATGGGCGGCCGAATGCGAGGATTGGTACATCAGCGCAATCAGCGAAGACCGGCTCAGCAGATCGGAAAGCAGTTGCGCCAGCACCTCGTTGCCGAGCATGCGGGCGAGAACGACGTGAAAATCAGCCAGCAACCGGGTCCGGCCGGGCACGTCGGTACGGATTACGGCGGCGGCTTCGTCGCTCAAATGGGCACGCAACTCGGCGATCTGCGGGTCGGTGATCAGCGCGCAAAGCTGCCGCACCATCGTGCCTTCGAGCATCGTGCGGACCTGGAAAACCTGTTTGGCCTCGTCGACACTGGGCATGGCGACCGATGCGCCGCGTGCAGGTTCCAGCGTCACCAGACGGTCGCGGCTGAGCTGGTTGAGTGCCTGCCGCACCAGGGTGCGCGAGACCTGGAAGATGTCGGCGATCTTCTGCTCCGACAACTTGGTGCCCGGCATCAAGCGGCGCTCGACGATCGCTGTGGTGATCGACTCGACGATGCGCTCGGTCGCGCCCGCTGGTACCGTCCTGGCAGCGACAGGCGCAGGCAGGATCTTCGGCAGAGTTCGGATTCGGCTCATGGCGGGACTAGAAATGACTGATCATGTGCACTATAGTGTATACAACTTTGTTCGCTGTCAAGCCTTAGGTGCTGAACCGGCGTCAATCCTCAAACCGAAACCAAGGACTTTTATGGGACAACTCAGCACCCATGTGCTCGACCTGATGAACGGCTGCCCGGCGGCCGGCATGGAAGTCATGCTGCAACGGGTCGATGGGCCGCAACCTGTGACGCTGCAGTCATTCCGGCTGAATGCAGATGGTCGCAACGATGGCGGCCCGCTGCTTGATGCGCAGTCGATGGCTGTGGGGCGTTACCGCTTGCTGTTCAAGGTTGGGGCCTATTTCCGGACGCGCGGGGCGGTGCTGCCCGAGCCGGCTTTCATCGACGAGGTGCCGCTTGATTTTGGTATTGCCGACCCCACCGCCCGTTACCATGTGCCGCTGCTGGTCTCGCCCTGGGCTTATTCGACCTACCGGGGTTCCTGACCCGGATCAGGGTTTACGCCGAATTTCAATGTAAACCAAACCGTATACAATTTTTTCGTCGCCGCGGCGCCCCAAGGTCAGTCGAACCAGTTTGACCCCCGGGTTTGCGACATTTGCTTCTCACAGAGCCCGCTGTGGTGAGAGGAGGGTGCAGCGCTTGGCGCTGGGCCTCCTCGAGCCATTGGAGTCGCTGTTTGGAAGCATATCTGCTTGACTGGGTGAACCTGCTCCTGCGCTGGGCCCATGTCGTCGTCGCGATTGCCTGGATCGGCGCATCGTTCTATTTCGTCTTTCTCGACAATAACCTGACCCGTCCGGAAGATCCGGCGCTGCGAGAAAAGGGCGTCGATGGCGAACTCTGGGCCGTCCATGGGGGTGGTTTCTATCATCCGCAGAAGTACCTGGTCGCACCGGCCAGGATGCCCGAGCATCTGCATTGGTTCTACTGGGAGAGCTATGCCACCTGGCTGACCGGCTTTGCGCTCTTCACTTCTCTTTACCTGTTCAACGCCGGGACTTACCTGGTCGACAAGAGCGTGTACGACTGGTCAGCTGGCGCAGCCATCGTTGCATCACTCGGCTTCTTGTTGTTCTGCTGGTTGATCTACGACGGCATCTGCCGCGTGTTTGGACAGAAAAAGAACGGCGATTTGATCGTCGGCGTTGGCGTGCTGTTGGTGGTGGTGGTCGCTTCCTGGCTGGCCTGCCAGTTGTTCGCCGGGCGCGCGGCCTTTTTGCTGGTCGGCGCGATGCTCGCCACCACGATGAGCGCCAATGTCTTCTTCTGGATCATCCCTGGCCAGCGCACCGTGGTCGCCCAGTTGAAAGCGGGCCAGCCGGTCGACAAGATTCACGGCTGGCGTGCCAAACAGCGCAGCGTTCACAACACCTATTTCACCCTGCCGGTACTGGTGGCGATGATGTCCAACCATTACGGCTGGCTTTATACGGGCAGACAGAACTGGCTGGTGCTGGTGCTGTTGATGCTCGCCGGCGCCTTGATTCGCCACAGCTTCGTGGCTCGCCACAAGGCCCTGGTGCAAGGTCGGCGTGTGCCCTGGGAACATGCGGTGATCGGGACTGCCGTCCTGCTTGGGCTTGCGATCTGGCTGGCACCACCGCCACCGACCGCCCCAGAGCGCTTGTCCGCAGCCAGACCGGCCAGCTTTGCTGAGGTCAATGCGGTGATCCAGCAGCGTTGTGTGCTCTGCCACAACGCCGGACTGGCCAACAAGAATGTGGCCCTGCACCAGCCCGGGTTGATCAAGCAGCATGCGCTGGCGGTTTACCAGCAGGCGGCTGTGTTGAAGCTGATGCCGATGAACAACGCCACCCAGATCACCGATGAAGAAAGGGCGCTGATCAAGCGCTGGTTCGAAGCCGGTGCGGCTTTGAATTGACCCCTGTAACCCTGTTGACTGCAAGAAAGATCGAGGAGACAAACATGAATCAATCGACAGTTCACCCTGTGGACGAAAAACTGCCCGCCGGGCGCCTGGCAGCCCTGGGGCTGCAGCATGTGCTGGTGATGTATGCCGGCGCGATCGCGGTGCCGCTGATCGTCGGGCGGGCACTCAAGCTCAGCCCCGAACAGGTGGCTATGCTGATTTCGGCCGACCTGTTCGCCTGCGGCGTCGTCACCCTGATCCAGAGTTTTGGCATGACCAAATGGTTCGGCATCAAGCTGCCGGTGATGATGGGCGTGACCTTTGCTGCCGTCGGCCCGATGGTCGCCTTCGCCAATGCGGTGCCTGGTGTTGACGGGGCCCGCGCGATATTCGGCGCGATCATTGGCGCCGGCTTGATCTCGATGATCATCGCGCCGATCGTCAGCAAGTTGCTGCGCTTCTTCCCGCCGGTGGTCACCGGTACGATCATCGCCATCATCGGCATCAGCCTGATGCGCGTGGGTGTCGGTTGGGCCATGGGCGGACCGGCCAATCTGGCGCAGAGTGTCGATGTGCCCAAACTGATCGCATGGTCGATGGCGTGAAGGCCGGTGGAGCAGTTGCTGCTGCCTCCGCTGCGGCGGCCAGCGCAGTGGCCCCGGCGCTGAAGTTGCCCGGCCCGATCCCGATGGTCAACAACATGAATTACGGCGCGCTGGACAACCTGGCCATCGCTGCGACCGTGCTCTTGTTCATCCTGCTGCTGGTCAAGTACACGAAGGGCTTTATCGCCAACATCTCGGTGCTGCTGGGCATCGTCGGTGGCTGTGCGGTCGCCATCGCGATGGGCAAGATGAACTTCGACAAGGTCGGCAAAGCGGCCTGGTTCGATCTGGTGACGCCGTTTGCCTTTGGTATGCCGACTTTTGACATCCTGATGATCCTGACCATGGTGGTCGTGATGATCGTGGTGATGATCGAGTCGACCGGCATGTTCCTGGCCCTGTCGGACCTCACCGGCAAGAAGATCAGCCAGGCTGAACTCTCTGCCGGGCTGCGCACTGACGGCCTGGGTACGCTGATCGGCGGCGTTTTCAATACCTTCCCCTACACCAGCTTCTCGCAGAATGTCGGTCTGGTCGGTGTGACCGGCGTGAAGAGCCGCTGGGTCTGCGTCGCTGGTGGCGTGATCATGGTGATCCTCGGCTTGATCCCCAAGATGGCGGCTTTCGTCGAGGCGATTCCGCAGTTCGTGCTGGGCGGTGCTGGTCTGGTGATGTTCGGTATGGTCGCTGCCACCGGCATCCGCATCCTGGCTACGGTCGACTACAAAGGCAACCGCAACAATCTCTACATCGTTGCGCTGGCTGTCGGCTTCGGTCTGATTCCGCTGGTGGCGCCGCGCTGGAGCCAGCAGATGGCTGCCGGCCTGCACCCCTTGCTCGATTCCGGCATTCTGCTGACCGCAGTGGCTGCCGTGGTGCTGAATATCTTTTTCAACGGTGCCAACGGCGATGCCGAGGGCTCAATCGAAGCAGCCAAAACGGGTCAAGCCCATTGACGTGGACAATACCCGTCAATCAAATCATTACCAACCATAAAAGGAACTGAAAATGAAAGTGAATAAAAAAGCAATGTTGGCTGCGGCAGCAGTGCTGAGCATCGCCGGTGCGGTGCAAGCCCAATCAACCGTGAGCCTGTACGGTCTGCTGGACCTCAGCCTCGGCGCCAGCAAGGCGCCAGGCAGCAGTTCATCGGTCAACAACGTTTCCAGCGGCAATATGAGCACCAGCCATTTCGGCGTTTCAGGCAAGGAAGACCTCGGCGGTGGCCTGAGCGCTTCCTTTGCGCTCGAATCATTCCTGCGCGGCGACAACGGGTCGTCCGGCCGTTTCAATGGCGACGCCTACTGGGCCCGGAACGCCTATGTCAGCCTGACCAGCAAGGATCTCGGCGACATCAAGCTCGGCCGCAACACCACGCCACTGTTCGTTTCGACCTTGATCTTCAATGCCTTCGGCGACTCGTTCGGCTATTCGCCGAGCATCCGTCATGTCTTCACCAGCGGCACTGTCAGCGGCGACTCGGGCTGGAACAACTCGGTCCTCTACACGACCTCGAACATGGGCGGCGCTTCGGTCAGCCTGTTTGCAGCAGCTGCTGAAGGCACCGGCGACAACAGCACCGGCATCAGCGCGCTGTACTTCGGTGGCCCCTTGGCGATGACTGCGGTCTACCAGAAGGTCGGCAAGAACACCGTCGGTGCGGTCCAGGCGACCAACACCATGCAAGTCGGGGCTTCCTATGACCTGGGTGCGGCCAAGCTGTTCGGCCAATACAGCAAGATCGACAACAACACCGTCATCAACAGCTACAAGATCACCTCCTTCGGTATCGCGGTGCCGGTCGGCGCGGGCAAGGTCATTGCTCAGTACAGCGACATGAAGCCCAACACTGGCGCCGAGCTGAAGACGTTCAGCTTCGGTTATGACTACAACCTGTCCAAGCGCAGCGATCTGTATGCGGTCTATATGAACGATGCCAAGACCGGTGTTTCCACCGGCAATGCCTACTCGGTCGGCCTGCGCCACCGCTTCTAAGCTGAAACGCCGGCAAGCCGGACAGCTTGCTGCATCGGAGGGTCTGGACTTGGACAAGTTCAGACCCTCGCTTTTTGAAGTTGCCGCTGCTGAGAAAAATGCCTCGAACGCATTCGGCATTCAAGGCCGCAGCTTGCTTGTCATACATCAAGACTCACATCCGGCCCTGCATAGAGAATCCGCGTCTTTATGCAGCTCAGCGCAAGGTCATCCATGTATCAGCATCTGCTCGTTCCGATTGACGACTCGGCCTTGTCGGCGGCCAATGTCCTGTCCGCGGTGGACTTGGCGCAAGGATTGGGCGCGCGCATCACTTTTTTCTATGCCGCACCGGACTGGAGCTTGACCGATGGCAACGCCATTTTCAGGATGCTCGAGCCTGGCTTGTTTACCGAACCGGCAGTCGGCCTGACAAACGCCTTGTTGACCAAGGCGATGGCAAGCGCCAAGGCTGCCAATGTTCCCAGCCATGCCGCAGCGCAAAGCAGCGACAAACCGGCCGAAGCGATCATCGAGGCGGTGCAGACCCATGGTTGTGATCTGATCGTGATGGCGTCGCGCGGCAAAGGTTTTACAGGTGGTTGGCTGCACAGTTCGCAAACCGAAATGGTGCTGCGCAATGCACCGGTGGCGCTGCTGGTGACCAGGGTAGCGGCGGGTCGCCCGATGACCGATGAGGAAAGCGCGCTGGGCATCATCCAGGACGAGCATCGGTCGATTGCGGTGGTGGTGCAGGCGATGCGTGATCTGGCGCAGCAGGGCTTGACCAAAGCCCATGCGCCGGACCGAGTCAATCTGGCTCGCTTGCTGACCTATTTGCGCGAGTTCCCCGGCCAGATCCACCATCCGAAGGAAGAACTTCATTTGCACCGCTTGCTGCGCCTGCGGGTGCCGGAATGCGAGCTGATGTTGACCGATGTAGAAGCGCAACATCAGAGCGAGAAAGGTCTGATCGAGCAGGTGTCAGCCTGCGTGGTGCTGCGTGGCCGGACGTCACCAGCCCAGGCCCGGGCACTTTGCGATGCGGTGAATGCCTTGGCCACCCATGTGTTTCATCACATCGGCTTTGAAGAGCGCAATATCCTGCCGCTGGCCCGCAGCCGTTTGACCGCCCAGGATTGGGCTGAGGTCGCTGCCGGCTTTGCCAGCAACGATGACCCGAGGTTCGGCGATATGCAGGTGGGCGATTTCCGCCGCATGTTCACCCTGATTGCTGACGACTTTGCCGAAGATCTTGCGCTCATCAGGCCATGAAATTCGCCGGCGCGGCGCGCTGATGGTTCAGGTCGCGAAGCGCGCCTCCAACTCGTCCAGCACGTCCATACCCATCAGGTCGTTGATTTCGTCGAATGACGCGGCCAGATCTGGCCGGTCGATATTGTGGTTCTTGCCGATCACTTCGCTGACGAAGACTTCCAGTGCGTTGGTCATGCCCTTCATCGCGGCGGCTGACAGCAGTCTCGGGTAGGACACCTGCGCGACACCGAAGCCCTGCAACTCGAGCGGGCTGATCAAGGGCGTGGTCTTGCGTGACCTGATGCCCAAGCCCATATTCACCGAGAGCGGTTTGGGCACGCTGGCTGCAACGCGCTGGATGTCTTCTTTTGAAGTCAGGGCATCGGCGAACAGGCAATCGGCGCCGGCTTCGGCATAGAGATTCAAGCGCCTGATGGCCTCTTCCAGGCCGAGCGGACCGGCCGCATCGGTGCGCGCCTTGATGACAAAGCTCTGGTTATGCCGGGCATCGACCGCGGCCTTGATCTTGGCCACCATTTCTTCGGCCGGTACGACGCTCTTGCCGGCCATATGGCCGCAACGTTTGGGCCAGACCTGATCTTCGATCATCACCGCGGCCATGCCGGCCTTTTCGAAGGCACGGACGACGAAATAGACATTCATCGCATTGCCATAGCCGGTGTCGGCATCCGCCTGCAGCAGCAGGCCGCTGAAGTCGGCGATGCGGCGCGCATTGGAGAGGTTTTCTTCCAGCCCCATCAACCCCCGGTCGGCCCAGCCGAGGCGGCTCTCCGAGGTGCCAGCCCCCGAGATTGACGCAGTCTTGAATCCCATTTTCTCGATCAGCCTGGCGGTGAAACCGTCATAGACACCGGGGGCGATGGTGATTTCAGGCGCATTGATCAAGGCTTTCAACTGTGCACCGGGGGAATTTTCTATTGTGTTCATAAGGGCTTTTTGTTGGCCGGACTGAATCCGGCTTGGGTGAATTCGCGCAGGACGCTCTGGGGGATGCCACCTTCGGCCATCAAGGCCCGCTCCGACGCTGTCAGGACGGCTGGGGCGACATCAAACCCGGTCACGCTGCCGTCGGCCTTGCTGGCCGTCACGCGGACCAGGCTGCCGCTGGCCATCGCTTCGGCAATGCCTGTGAAACTGAAACTTTCTTCGCCGCTCAGGCCCAGTTGGCGCCAGCCCTGGCCGGCACCAAAGAGCAGCGGCAGCACGCCCATGCCGACCAGGTTGGCGCGGTGGATGCGCTCGTACGATTCGGCGATGACCGCGGTGATGCCCAGCAGCGCTGTGCCCTTGGCGGCCCAATCACGGCTGCTGCCGGTGCCGTAATCCCGGCCTGCCAGCACGATGGTCGAGACCCCCTCGGCCTGGTAGCGCTGCGCGGCTGCGAAGATCGTCATCCGGCAATCGTCAGGGAAATGCCGGGTGAAGCCGCCTTCGACATCGCTCAGCAAGGCGTTGCGCAGCCTGATGTTGGCGAAGGTCGCCCGGGCCATTACATGATGATTGCCGCGCCTGGCGACATAGCTGTTGAAATCCTTCTGTGCTATGCCTTGTTGTTGCAGATAACGGCCTGCCGGCGTGTCGAGCGGGATCTCGCCACCGGGTGAGATATGGTCGGTGGTCAGCGAGTCACCGAAGGCTGCCAGCACGCGGGTGTTGCTGAACCGACCGGCCTCGCTGCCTGCGCTGCGCTGTGCAGCGGCAAAGAAGGGCGGCTCGACCAGATAGCCCGACTGCGGATTCCAGGCGAAGCGTGGGCCGGCAGCGGCGGCGATCGACGCCCAGGCGGCTTGCGCCGGGTCGAATGCCTGGTCCTGCCGCTTGAATCGGGCCGGGTTGGCCGCGTGAATCATGGCGGCCTGCAACTCCTGGGCATCTGGCATCAGCTCTTGCATATAGACCGGGACGCCATCCCGGTCGAGGCCCAGCGGTTCGCGCTCAAGGTCGATGTTGATGCGCCCGGCCAAGGCATAGATCACCACCAGCGGCGGCGCGCCGATGTAGTTGGCGCGGACCAGTTTGTGGATACGGCCTTCGAAATTCCGGTTGCCTGACAGCACCGCGACGGCGACCGAGTTGCGGCTCTCGATGCTGGCTGCGATTTCACTGTCCAGCGGGCCTGACTTGCCGCCGCAGGTCGTGCAGCCATAGCCGATCAGGTGAAAGCCGATGTCTGCCAGCGGCGCCAGCAGGCCGGCCGCTTCGAGATAGCTTGTGACTGCGCGTGAACCGGGAGCCAGCGAAGTCTTGACCCAGGGCGGCGGCTTCAGCCCGCGCTGCGCGGCCTTTTTCGCGACGATGCCGGCGGCCAGCATCACTTGCGGATTCGAGGTGTTGGTGCAGGAGGTGATTGCCGCGATCACGACCGCGCCATGCCGCGGCATCAGCTCGGCGTCGCTGGCTTCGGCAGTCAATGAAACTTCGGCGTTGAAACCGCCTTGCTGCGTCGTATGAGTCAGACGCTGGCGAAAATCGGCAGCGATGGCGGCCAGATCCTGACGCTCCTGCGGCCGCCGAGGGCCGGCCATGCATGGCTTTGCCTGGGCCAGGTCGATGTCGATGATGCGGCCATAGGCCGGCGTCATGCTGGAAGCATCCCTGAACAGCCGATTGCGCCGGCAATAGGCTTCGACCAGGGTGACCTGATCTTCTGCGCGGCCGGTCATGCGCAGGTAGTCGATGGTCCGCTGGTCGACCGGAAAGAAGGCGCAGGTCGCGCCATATTCGGGCGCCATATTCGACAAGGTCGCCCGCTCCGGCACTGACAGCGAGTCGACCGCCGGGCCGAAGAATTCGACACCGAGGTTGACCACACCTTCGCCCCTGAGGACTTCGGTCACCCGCAAGGCCAGGTCGGTGGTGAAAGCGCCTGCTGGCATCAATCCATGCAAGCGCACGCCGACGACATCAGGCACCGGGAAGGTGTAAGCCCGGCCCAGCAGCGCGGCTTCGGCGTCGATGCCACCGACCCCCCAGCCGAGCACGCCGAGCGCGTTGACCATCGGCGTGTGCGAATCGCCACCGATGACGAAGTCCGGAAAGGCCCAGTGGCTACCGGCCCTTTCAGCTTGCATCACGACTTCGGCGATCTGCTCCAGGTTGACCTGATGGATGATGCCGGTCCCCGGGGGAGAGACGCGCAGGCTGGGGAAGGCCTGTGCAGCCCATTTGATGAAGGCATAGCGCTCTTCATTGCGGGCAAATTCATGCTGCAGATTGCGCAGCATCGAAGCGGACGAGCCCCAGTCGTCGACCTGCAAGGAATGATCGACGATCAGGTGCAGCGGCAGCTTCAGGTCGATTTCTTGTGGATCTCCGCCAGCCGAGGCCACCGCATCGCGTAGCGCGGCAAGATCCTGCAGCACCGGAATGCCACTTGAATCGGGCAGGATCACCCTCGACAGATGCAGCGGCAACTCGCCGCCGACATGCTGCTGCCAATGCAGGATGGCGTCGAGTTCTGTGGCGCTGACGGCCTTGCCTTCGCTCCATAACTGGTGCCGGCAGAGGTTCTCCAGCAGCACGCGGATCACATAGGGCATGGCCTGCAGGTCGACACAGGCTTCGGCGGCCGTGGCCTCGAGATCAATGCAGCGAACCTGGCCTTCAGGCCTTGGCAGGTCGAAGGTTCGAATGATTTGCTTGGCCCGGTTCATCGCTGGAGTGTCGACAGTTGCCTGGAAACCGTCAAGAAAAAACGGAATTTTGCCGTTTTTAGTTGAAGCGCGCATTGAAGTATTTGTAACTGTTGACAGTTTTCTCGGTGCTGATTACGCTGCAAGCATGCTTGGAGATCTCGATGACAAGGCCGTGCCCCTGGCGGAGTGGGTGTTTGAAACCCTGCTCGCGCGGATTTACGCCGGCGAACTCGCCCCCGGCGTTGTCGTCAATGAGGCAGCATTGGCCGAGGAATTCCAGATCAGCCGCGGTCCGGTGCGCGAGGCGATCCGGCGCCTGCAAGGCATACGCCTGGTGACCCGTGAGCCTTATAGGCGCAGCCGGGTGCTCAGCCTGAGCGCCGAAACTGCCCGCGAGTTGTTTGAAATGAGGGCTGCGCTCGAGGGCATGGCCTGCCGCTTGGCGGCTTCGCGCATGACCGATGCCGACATCGAGGCCCTGCTGGTCGCGCTTGAAGGCGAGCGGCAGCAGGCTTTGTCGGGTGAGGCACCGCTGGATGCCTTCGATTTCCATGCGCGACTGGTTGAAGGTTGCCAGAACACGATGATCCACGCTGCGCTATGCGGTGACCTTTATCATTTGCTGCGCATCTACCGGCGCAAATCGGGCGCGGTGCCCGAGCGCAAGGAGGTGGCGTTTGATGAGCATTGGCAGATCATCCGTGCCTTGCGCGCCAGAGACGGTGAACTCGCCGAGTCCCTGATGCGCGCCCACATCAACCGGGCTTGCGAACATCTGTTCAGCCAACTCCTGCAAGACTAATCGAAAGCGAATCCGACCATGTTCCGTTTTATCGCAATGACTTTGCTGCTCGCCATGGCTCAGACGCCAGTTCAGGCACAAACCTACCCGGACCGGGCGATCCGCTTGATCGTGCCCTCGGCGCCTGGCGGCAGTGTTGACAAACTCGCGCGTGCGATCGGGCGGCGCTTGTCGGAGCGCCTCGGCCAGCCGGTCGTGGTCGACAACCGCGGCGGCGCCGGTGGCATCATCGCGACCGAGGCGGCAGCCAATGCCAAGGCCGATGGCTATACGCTGTTGATCGGCACGATTGCCGGGCTGGCGACCAATGTCAGCCTGGAAAAACTCCGTTACGACCCGCTGCGGGACTTCGCTCCGATCACCTTGGTCGGCACCCAGGACTTCGTGTTCTGCCTGAATCCCGGCCTGCCTATTCGATCGGTGAAGGAACTGGTCGAGATGGCCAAGGCCAAGCCGGCGAGCATGGCTTATGCGTCAGCCGGCATGGGTACCGGCAGCCACCTTTCGGGCGAGTTGCTGAGTCAACTGAGTGGAATCGAATTGATCCATGTGGCCTACAAGGGCATGTCGCCGGCGGCGATGGACGTCATCAGCGGGCAGGTGCCGATGGCCTTTGCCAGCATTGCTACCGCCTTGCCTTTGGTGAAATCAAAGAAGCTCAAGGCGATCGCAGTGACCGGCGACAGGCGCTCCGCCATGTTGCCTGACGTGCCGACGATGGTCGAAGCGGGCATCAAGGGTTATGCCTCCTCGACCTGGTATGGCATCGTCGCGCCAGCAGCCACGCCACCCGCAGTGCTGCGCCGACTGCACAGCGAGATCGTCGCTATTCTGCGCGAGAGCGAACTGCAGCAGATTTTTTCCGACGAAGGGATCGATCTGGTCGGCGGCAAACCCGAGGAATTCAAGGCTTTTCTGCAGAGCGAGATCGAGAAATGGCGGCTGGTCGTGAAGTCCGCGGGCTTGCACAAGGCCCAATGAGATTGATGGCTTGATCAGTGCTATACTGATCGGCTTGATGCGGCTGTAGCTCAGCTGGATAGAGTACTTGGCTACGAACCAAGGGGTCGTGGGTTCGATTCCTGCCAGCCGCACCAAGACCAACAAGTAAAGCGAAGGGCCGATGCGCGAGCAGCGGCCCTTTTCCATTGTGCGATTCCGTTTCCTTTATCTGGTCTGATCCGGTTGGGTCAGCAACTCGATCTGCTGCGCGCTCATGCCCAGCGACTCGAGCAAAGCCCGTGTATCTGCACCTGGTGCCGGACCGGCTTGGGGTGAGCGCAGTTGGCTGCGCGAAAAGCGTGGCGCCGGACTGGGTTGCAAATGGCCGTCGACCGTGACGAAATTGCCTCTGGCCTGCTGATGCGGATGTTGGGCGGCTTCTGCCAGGGTCAGCACCGGTGCGAAGCAGACATCGCTGCCTTCGAGCAGCAAGCGCCATTCGTCAAGGCTGCGGCTCTTGATGCGCTCGGCCACGCGCAAGCGCAGTGCCGGCCATTGTTGGCTGTCGTACTGCTGCCCCGGGTCGACGTCGCTCAGGTCGAGTCGCAGCAGCAACTCGCGGTAGAACTGAGGCTCGATCGCACCCAGCGTCAGATGGCGGCCATCAGCGCATTCAAAGCTGTCGTAAAAGGGTGAGCTGTGCAGAAAGAAGTTCTGCGCCGGCTGCTCGCGCCATTGCTGGGTGGCGCGCATTGAATGGATCAATGCAGTCAGCAGACCAACGCCGTCGATCATGGCGGCGTCGATCACCTGGCCACGGCCTGATTGCCGGGTCTCCAGCAAGGCGCAGACCAGTCCGAAGGCCAGAAACATCGCCCCACCCGCCATGTCGCCGAGCAATGTTGCCGGCAGGCTGGGCGCCGCGCCTTCGCGGCCGGCGATCGACAGCGCACCGGTCAGCGCCACATAGTTGATGTCATGGCCGGCGGCCTTGGCCAGCGGGCCGGTTTGGCCCCAGCCGGTGACGCGACCGTAGACCAGCTTGGGGTTGCTGTTGACGAACACAGCCGGGCCCAGACCCAGTCGTTCCATCACGCCGGGCCGATAGCCTTCGATCAAGGCGTCGGCGCTGTTGATCAGACCTTGCGCTGCCTTCAGGGCCAGCGGGTCTTTCAGGTCCAGGCAGATCGAACGCTTGCCGCGGTTCATCGCCTCGCCGGCGCCCAGGCTGCGCATTGCCGCCGGACGTTCGATGACGATCACTTCGGCGCCCATGTCGGCCAGCAACATGCCGCAGAAGGGTCCGGGCCCGATGCCGGCCATCTCGATCACGCGCAGACCCTGCAAGGGACCGCTTGAATTGCTATCGTTCATATCCTGATCCGGTGATGGCGAGACAATACCGGCATGAGCAAAGCATTCACCAAGGAAAGCGACGCCGACGACGACGAGGAACTGGCGGTTCCCGCCATACCTGCTGGCACGCGCAACTATATGACGCCCGAAGGCTATGCCTGCCTGCGCGGGGAATTCATGAGCTTGCTTGACGAGGAACGGCCGAAAATCGTCGAGATCGTTTCCTGGGCAGCCAAGAATGGCGATCGATCCGAGAACGGCGACTACCTGTATGGCAAAAAGAGACTGCGTGAAATCGACCGGCGGCTGCGCTTTCTGACCAAGCGGCTGGACATCGCCGAGGTCGTCGACCCGAGCATCCACCATGGCAGCGAGCAGATTTTCTTCGGCGCGACGGTCACCTATGTCAATTCACGCGATGAGCAGCGAACCATCACGATCAAGGGCATCGACGAGTCGGACAGTCTGGCTGGCGAGGTCAGTTGGATCGCGCCGATGGCGCGTGCGCTGCTCAAAGCCCGCGTCGGCGATGAGGTGCAGTTACTGACACCGGGTGGCGTCGAGCATATCGACGTGCTGGCGGTGACTTACCCTGCGCCCAGCATCAGGCCTTGACGCGGCCGACCCGCAGCACTGACGGTGCGCGCTTCAAGGTACGCAGCACATCGGCCAGATGCAGGCGATCGCGCACCGACAGCAGCAAGTCAATTTCGACCGTTTCACGCAACTGAGACTCATCGCTCATCGAGATATGGGTGATGTCGGCTTCGGCCGAGCTGACGGCTGAAGCCACCTGGCTGAGCACGCCCTTGCCATTGGTCAGCAGCAGCGCGACGGCGGCTTCGAAGCTGCGGACAGGCTCCTCAGCCCAGTTGACCGCGATCCAATGCTCGCTGTCGCGCTGGAATAATTTGCGCCCGACCTGGCATTCGGCGGTGTGCACCAGGAGGCCCTCGCCGCGCCCAAGATAGGCCTTGATGGCGTCGCCCGGAATCGGCCTGCAGCAGGTCGCCAGCCGCACCGAGGCGCCTTCGCTGCCGTCGAGCGTGACCTGGCCTTGCGCCATCGGGTTGTCGACAGCGAAGCGTCCCATGCTCAGCAGCACCGCATCGGGTCGCTGGCCTTGTTCGGTCAGCAGGCGTGATAATTTTTTCGCCACGATGGTGGCGATCTTGCGACCCAGGCCGACTTCGACCAGCAATTCGTCGGCATGGTCGCAGCCTGCCCATAGTGCGAGCCGCTGCCAGACCCTGGCAGCATCGTCGTCCTCGTCGTCGAGGCTTGGCAGCATCATGCCTTCGGCACGCAAGGCTTGCGACAACATCTTCTCACCCAGATCGCGTGATTCACCTTGTTCGAGGTTCTTCAGGAAATGGCGGATCTTTGAGCGCGCTCTTCCGGTGCTGACGAAGCTCAGCCAGGCCGGGTTGGGTCTTGCACCGGTGGCTGTGACGACCTCGATCACATCGCCGCTGCGCAGCGTGGTGCGCAAGGGCACGGACTCGCCATTGACCTTGGCCGCGACGCAATGGTCGCCGACATCGGAGTGGATCGCGTAGGCAAAATCGACCGGCGTCGCGCCCTTGGGCAGGGCCATGATCTTGGACTTCGGCGTGAAAACATAGACCGCGTCGGGAAACAGGTCGATCTTGACATGCTCCAGAAATTCATTCGCGTCGCGCGTCTCATCCTGGATGTCGATCAAGGACTGCAGCCACCCCGGGCCCAGGGGCTGTGCGTTCTTGGCGCTGCCACTTTTCTTGTACATCCAATGCGCGGCGACGCCGGTTTCTGCCACCAGATTCATGGCTTGGGTGCGGATCTGGAACTCGACGGCAGTGCCCAGAGGGCTGACCAAGGTCGTGTGCAACGATTGGTAGCCGTTGGGTTTGGGGATCGCGATGTAATCCTTGAAGCGGCCCGGTTGCGGCTTGTAGAGCTGATGCAATACACCCAAGCTCATATAGCAATTGGGCAGATCGGCCACGACGATGCGAAAGCCGAAGATGTCACTGACCTGGGCAAAACTCAGGTGTTTTTCGCGCATCTTCTGGTAGATCGAGTAGAGCGTCTTTTCACGGCCCTCGACTTCGACTTTCACCCCGGCTGAACTGAAAGCCTTGACGACATCGCGCTCGATCCTTTGCACCAGATCCCGGCGATTGCCCCGCGCTCTGGAGATGGCTTTGGAAAGGGCCGCATGGCGCCAGGGGCTGAGATAGCAAAACGACAACTCCTGCAATTCGCGATAGATCTGGTTCAGACCCAGCCGATGTGCGATCGGCGCATAGATGTCCAGCGTTTCCCTGGCGATGCGCTGGCGTTTGGACGGCGCCATCGCTTCCATCGTGCGCATATTGTGCAAACGGTCGGCCAGCTTGATCAGGATGACACGGACATCGCGCGCCATCGCCAGCAGCATCTTGCGGAAATTCTCGGCCTGCGACTCCACTTTGGTGGAGAACTGCAACTTGTCGAGTTTGGTCAACCCGTCGACCAGTTCTGCCGTTGGCGCTTCGAAGCGCGAGATCAGCTCGGTCTTGGTGATGCCGCAGTCTTCCATCGCGTCGTGCATCAAGGCGGCCATGATGGCCTGGGCGTCGAGTCGCCAATCGGCACACAAACCAGCGACTGCAAGCGGGTGGGTGATGTAGGGCTCGCCGCTGGCGCGGAACTGTCCCAGATGGGCTTCGTCGGCGAATTTGTAGGCGTCGCGGACGCGTTTGATGTCCGATTTGGATAAGTAATCCAGCCTGTGCACCAGGGCGTCAAACGATGCCGCCTCGGCCGCTGTCGGATCGCTCGTCCTGCGCAGGCCCGGCAGTCCCGTCAGGGCCGCAGGCAGATGTGTGACAGCGAAATTTCTAAGGCCCATGGCCCGAATTTAACCGATCGCACCAATCATGGCCTGGCAGCAGCAATCCCGAGACGTGAAAAAGGACGCCTGCAGCGTCCTTTGCCTTGATCGAAACCGGATTTTCCGGGCTCAGACCGGTACCTTGCGCAGCATCTCGATGCCGATTTCACCGGCAGCGATTTCGCGCAGCGCGGTCACGCCTGGCTTGTTCTTGCTTTCGATCTTGGCTGTGTGACCCTGGCTCAGCATGCGGGCGCGGTAAGTTGCGGCAAGCACCAACTGGAAGCGATTGGGGATCTTGATCAGGCAGTCTTCGACAGTGATGCGGGCCATGTGGAGTTCCAGTATTTGTGTTCAGGGTAGATCGAGAGCGCGAAAAACAGCCGAGCGGTTTCTGCGCTGAGTCGCATATTTTAACCGCTGCGCATGAACTATTGCTTTGAGGTCGAAAACAGCCGTGTCAAACACGGCATTGACAACGACAAAATCGAAATGCCGCGCCTGCGCCACCTCGATCCTTGCGTTGGCCATCCTTTGCTCGATCACCTCGGCCGCGGTGTCGCCGCGACGCTCCAGGCGCTGCGCCAATTCTTCCCAGCTCGGCGGCAGGATGAAGACCAGCACCGCATAGGCAAACAGTTGCTTGATTTGCAAGGCGCCCTGGAAATCGATTTCCAGCACCACATCCTCGCCATTGAGCATGCGCGCTTCGATCGCGCTGCGCGAGGTGCCGTAGAGGTTGCCATGGACTTCGGCCCATTCGAAGAATTCACTGCGGCTCGCCATCGCGCGGAATTCATCTGCGCTGACGAAAATATATTCGCGCCCATCCTGCTCCTGGCCGCGCGGCTTGCGCGAGGTATGCGAAACCGACACCGCGAGCCTGGCGTCAAGTTCAAGCAATGCCATGACCAGGCTCGACTTGCCCGCTCCGCTGGGGGCGGCGACGACGAAAAGATTGCCGGGATATTCCATGGACGCCCTTATTCGATGTTTTGCACTTGTTCGCGCAATTGCTCGACGGCGACTTTCATCTCCACCGCGATATTGGTCAACTCCAGCGCTGCTGCTTTCGACCCCAGCGTGTTGGCTTCACGTGCCAGCTCCTGGATCAGGAAGTCCAGGCGTTTGCCGAGCTCGCCGCCTTTTTGCAGCAGCCGGGCGATTTCTTCCAGATGGGCACGCAGCCGCGCCAGCTCTTCGGCCACGTCGATGCGGATCGAATAAGCTGCCGCTTCGTTGAGCGCGCGCTCGCGCAGGCTCTCCTGGGGGATCGACTGCCCGGCGCCGCTGGCAGCCAGGGCCTCCTGCCAACGCTCCAGGAAACGCTGCTGCTGGCGTGCCACCACGGCAGGCACCATCGGCTCAGCCGCGCTGGCCAATTCGCGCAAGCGCTGGATCCTCTCGAGCAGCACGGCGACGAGCTTTTCGCCCTCTCTTTCGCGCGCTTCGAGCAGGCCGCCGAGGCAGGCCCTGGCTGCTGCCAGCGTGGCTTCATCGAGTTTTTCAACCGTATTGCCACCGCCTTTGCACCATTGCAGCGCTTCATGGACCGACAAGGGCTGGGCCTTGGGCAACCAGCTCTGCACCTGACCTTCGAGTCTGGACAGTCGGCTCAACTGCTCGGCCTGCGGCTGCGGCCAGTTGTTTTCGCTGTCCTTGTGGGTGTTGATGCGCAACTCGATCTTGCCGCGCTTCAGTTTGGCGCTCAGCAGTTCGCGCAGCGCAGGCTCCAGGCTGCGCAATTCGTCGGGCATGCGAAAGCTGATATCAAGAAAACGGCTGTTGACCGAGCGCAGCTCGACCGTGACGTTGGCCTGGGGCACCGTATTGGCGTCAATGGGGGCTTGGGCTTGCGAGCTGGCGCTGGCATATCCCGTCATGCTGTAGACTGGCATCGAGCGTCCGGTGAAGAGAACAAGGCCAGATTATGTCAAAGCCAGCGCCCTTGCCGCCGGGCACCTGGGTTGGCGATTATCAGATCGTCAGGCGGCTTGCGACCGGCGGCTTCGGCATCGTTTATCTGGCCGAACACGCTACGCAAAAGCAGGTCGCCTTGAAGGAATACCTGCCCGCATCGCTGGCGGTGCGCGCGCCCGGCGAATTGACGCCGCAGGTGGCCCCCGACAAGCTTCCGCTTTACCGCCTCGGCTTGAAAAGTTTCTTTGAAGAGGCCCGCGCCTTGGCGCAGATCACTCATCCTGGCGTGGTCTCGGTGCTGAATTTTCTGCGCGAGAACGACACCGTCTACATGGTGATGAACTATCTGCAAGGTGACACCTTGCAGGAATTCATCGTTGCTGCGCGCGAGATCAAAGGCGCCCGGGTGTTGCGCGAGGCGACGATCCGCAGCCTGCTCGAGGAGATCTTGGCCGGCCTGGCCAGCGTGCACGCTCATGGCATGCTGCATCTGGACATCAAACCGGCCAATGTCTTCATCACCGACGACAACCGGGCGGTGCTGCTGGATTTTGGCGCAGCGCGCGAGGTCTTCAACCAGGAGGCCAATTTCGTCCGACCGATGTACACGCCGGGGTTCGCTGCACCCGAGATGTACCAGCGCGGCGCCTTGCTAGGTCCCTGGACCGATCTCTATGCGCTCGGCGCCTGCATCTATGCCTGCATGCAGGGCTATCCACCGAGCGATGTGCCGCAGCGTCTTGATCATGACCGCCTGGACCAGAGCTTGTCGCGACTGCGCCAGGTTTACTCTGACAATCTGCTCGAAATCACCCGCTGGTGCATGGCGCTCGACCCCTTGGCAAGGCCGCAGAACGTGGCTGAATTGCAGCAGGCCTTGCGTCAGAGATCTGCGCTGCGCGGCAGCAAGCCGATTGAAGGTCAGCAATTGCCGGCCTGAGCCGGTTGTCCGAGTCCCGGCAGTCCGGGCAAGCAGCGCTGCGACAATGCGGCCTTGGTCAGGCGCGATCCGCGCCGCAAGCCCATGCAACAAAGGTAATGATGACTGCTGAAACAACAATGCTGCGCGCCTCCGGCCGCGCTGCCAATGCGATGCGCCCGGTGACGATCCAGCGCCATTACACCTGCCATGCCGAAGGTTCGGTACTGGTCGCGTTTGGCGGGACCAAGGTCCTGTGCACCGCTTCGGTCGAAGAAAAAGTGCCACCGCACAAGCGCGGCTCCGGCCAGGGTTGGGTGACGGCTGAATATGGCATGTTGCCCCGCGCCACCCATACACGCAGCGACCGTGAAGCCGCGCGCGGCAAGCAGAGTGGCCGCACGCAGGAAATCCAGCGCTTGATCGGTCGCTCGCTGCGCTGTGTCTTTGACCTGGGCTTGCTCGGCGAGCGCACGATCGCGCTCGACTGCGATGTGTTGCAGGCTGATGGCGGCACCCGCACGGCAGCGATCACCGGCGCTTTCGTCGCGGCGCATGACGCGGTCAGCTGGCTGCTGGCTCAGGGCAAGATCACGCAGTCGCCGATCCGCGGCGCGGTGGCGGCGATTTCGGTCGGCATGCTCGGCGGCGTGCCCTTGCTGGACCTTGAATACACCGAAGACTCCAGCTGTGACACCGACATGAATGTGGTGATGACCGCAGGTGGCGGTTTTGTCGAACTGCAGGGCACGGCCGAAGGCCAGGCATTCAGCCGTGCCGAAATGAACGCCTTGCTGGACCTGGCCGAAAAAGGCATCGGCGAGCTGTTCAGCGCGCAGCGCGAAGCGTTGGGACTTTGAGCATGGGCTTGCCGACGACGGTCGTGCTGGCCTCCAACAATGCGAAGAAGCTGGCCGAGTTGCAAGCCTTGTTTGCGCCGCTGGGCGTCAGCCTGGTGACGCAAGGCTCGCTAGGCATCGCCGAGGCCGAGGAGCCTTTCGGCAGCTTTATCGAAAACGCCTTGACCAAGGCGCGCCACGCGGCGGCGCTGAGCGGCCTGCCTGCGTTGGCAGACGATTCCGGCCTGGTGGTGGAAGCCTTGGCCGGTGCGCCGGGTGTGCTGTCGGCGCGCTATGCGACGCTGTTCGGCCAGCCCAAGACCGATGCCGACAACAACCGCGTGCTGCTCGAACAACTGGCCGCATTCAATTTGCCCACGCAGCGCGTTGGCCGTTTCGTCTGCGCCCTGGTCGCGGTAAAAAGCGCTGCCGACCCCGAGCCGCTGATCGCGATGGGGCGCTGGCAAGGCCGGATCTTGCCGGCGCCGCTGGGCGAGGGCGGCTTCGGCTATGACCCCTTGATGTTCATCCCGGCGATGGATCGCAGCGTGGCGCAGATGAGCGCCGAGGAGAAGAACCGCTGCAGCCACCGGGCGATCGCTGCAGCGGCGCTGGTGCAGCAGATGCGCGAGGTCTGGCATCTTGGCTGAATTGCAGCAGATGATGCGCGCCGGCACCCTGAGTCTGCCCGCGCTGCCGCCGCTGGCGCTCTATGTGCACCTGCCCTGGTGTCTGCGCAAATGCCCTTATTGCGATTTCAACTCGCACCAGTTGCCGGCAATGGGCAAAGAGTTGCCGTTGGAAACTGCGCGCGCCTATCTGGAGGCCTTGCGCGCGGACCTTGAAGCGGCCTTGCCTCTGATCTGGGGAAGGCCGGTTGTCAGCATCTTCATCGGCGGCGGCACGCCCAGCTTGTTTGCTCCCGAACAGATCGGCGAGTTGATCTCTGACCTGCGCGCACGCTTGCCGCTGGCGCCGGGCTGCGAGATCACGCTGGAAGCCAACCCCGGCACCTTCGAGACCGACCGTTTCAAGGGCTTTCGTGCCGCCGGTGTGACGCGCTTGTCGATCGGCGTGCAGAGCTTTGACGATGCCAAGCTGCAGTTGCTGGGCCGCGTGCATGACGCTGCTCAGGCCAGCGCGGCGATCGCCGAAGCCGCGCAGGCTTTCGAGACCTTCAATATTGACCTGATGTATGCCTTGCCCGGGCAGACGCTGGAACAACTGGACCTGGAGTTGAGCCATGCGCTGGCTTTCAAACCGCCGCATCTGTCGGTCTATCACCTGACGATCGAGCCCAACACCCGCTTCGCCAAGGCGCCGCCGGCGAATCTGCCCGATAGCGATCTGGCCAGCGAGATGCTTGACCTGATCACCGCGCGCAGCGGCGCGATGGGCATGGATCGCTACGAAGTCTCGGCCTATGCCAGCTCCGGCCAGCGCTGTGCGCACAACCTGAACTATTGGCAGTTCGGTGATTACCTCGGCATCGGCGCCGGCGCGCACAGCAAGCTGAGCTTCCCGCACCGGGTGCTGCGCCAGGTGCGTTGGCGCGACCCTGCGACCTATATGGCCAACGCAGCGGCTGGCTTGGCGGTGTCGAACGAGAACCTGGTGAC
>JBIKPD010000219.1:0-6637 GCA_044357665.1 Roseateles sp.
CGCGCTGGCTTCGTCGGTGACCGCGATGCCGTCGCTGACGGCCTGTGCCAGCGCCGCTTGCAACTGCCCCAGACGGAACATCTGCGGCGTCTGCGCAGCCCATTTGTGCTGCCGATCGATGGTGGCGGTGATCCGGCCCGCCTGCGAGGCTTTCAAGGTATCCGGCAGCGGACAGGCCAGCAGACCGCCGACCGGATCATCCAGACAGGCCTCGATCAAGTCCGTGACCCATTCGGGCCGCAACAGGCAGCGCGCCGCGTCATGCACCAGCACCCAGTCCTGCGGCTGCGCGCCGCTTGCCAGCAGCTGATCCAGACCCTTGGCGACGCTTTGCGCACGGGTCGCTCCGCCACAGCGCGCCACCCAGACGGCCCGGCCTTGAAGATCGGGCAGCGCCGTTTCGAATTGATCGTCATCGGGCGCCAGCACCACCAGGGTCGCGCTCAGACCCGGCACCTGCAGCAGCGCGTCCAGCGTATGGGCCAGCATTGCGCGCCCGGCCAATTGCACATATTGCTTTGGCCCCTCGGCCCCGGAACGAACACCGGCACCAGCGGCCGGTACCAGGGCATAACAGCGGGGCGACGAGCCAGAAACGGAATCGGTCATGCCGGCATTCTAGAAGTCGCCCTTCAACGGCCCTGCCATTGCGGCGGCCTGCGCTGCACAAAGGCGTTGACGCCTTCGTGGAAATCGTCGCTGCCGTAGCTGCGCCGGATCAGGTCTTCGCCTTCGGGCAGCGCGGCCAATGCCAGGCGCCGCAGCGCTTCCTTGGAAACCGCTTGCGTGACCGGCGCCAGCGCCGCCAGTTCGGCACAAAGCGCGGCCAGACAAGCATCGAGATCGGCCGGCGCGCAGACCTGCTGCAGATAGCCGCAGGCGGCGCATTCATCGGCAGTCAGCATCTCGGCGCGCAGCAGCATGCGCTTGACGCGCTGCATACCCAGGGCGGCCGTCATCCGGGCCAGATTGGCAACCGACAGGCAGTTGCCCAGCGTCCGGGCAATCGGCACGCCAAAGCGGGCGCCGCTGGCGGCAAGGCGGAAATCGCAAGCAGTGGCGATCGCCAGTCCGCCACCCACCGCCCAGCCTTCGATCACCGCGATGGTCGGCATCGGCAAGGCTTCGAGCAGGCCGATGCAGCGGTCGATCTGGCGCTCGTAAGCGACGCCGTCCTCACCGGTCTGAAAGCCGCTGAACTGGGCAATGTCGGTGCCGGCGACAAAGGCCTGACCGCCGGCACCGCGCAGGGTGACGACGCGAACGATTCGGTCAGCGGCGAGTTGCTCGCAGATTTGCTGCAATTGCTCGTACATCGTCCAGGTCATCGCATTGCGTGCTGCCGGACGATCGAAGATCAGCGCGGCGACACCCTGCGAGATGCTCAGGCGAACCTGGCCCGTTTCAATGTTCATCGGCAAAAGCTCCTTGTTCCTGCAAGGCGGCGATCTCGGCCGCGCCCAGCCCCAGTTCAGCGAGCAACTCGCCGGTATGTTCGCCCAGCAGCGGCGGGTGACGGCGCACCTGTTGCGGCGTGCCCGACAGCTTGACGGCAAAACCGATATTGGGCACCTTGCCCTCGACCGGATGGTCGATCTCGATGCGCATCTGGCGCGCCACACCATGAGCGCCCTCGAAGGCCTCCGGGTAGCTGAGGATCGGGCCCGCCGGGATGCCGGCCGCCAGCAAATGGTCGACCCAATAGGCACTGGGCTGCTGGATAAAACTTTGCTCCAGCAAGGCCACCAGCGCCAAGCGGTTGGCCAGGCGCAGCGAGACGCTGCCAAAACGTGCATCGTCGAGCAGATCGCTGCGCTGCAAGGTCACGCAGAGTTTGTGCCAGAGCTTCTGGTTGGTCGCGCCCATAACGAAATGGCCGTCGGCGCAAGCCATCGCCTGGTAAGGCGCGCTCATCCGGTTGGCGGTTCCGAGCGGCTCGGGCGGGCGCCCAGTGCCCCAATATTCGGACATATCCCAGATCGAGAAAGCCATCGCCGAATCGAACAGCGAGGCGTCGATGTACTGACCCAGGCCGGTCGCACGGCTACCGATATGGGCCGACAGCGCGGCATAGGTGGCAAACAGGGCGCAGCCGATGTCAGCCACCGGCACACCGGCTTTTACCGGCGGGCCGTCGGGGTAGCCGGTGACGCTCATCACGCCCGACATGGCCTGCGCCATCAGGTCGAAACCGGGCCGGTCGGCCCAGGGACCGGTCTGGCCAAAGCCCGAGATGCTGACATAGACCAGGCGCGGATTGACTTTCTGGCAAGCCTCATAGTCAATGCCCAGACGCTTCATCACGCCGGGACGGTAGTTCTCGACCAGGATGTCAGCGCTTTCAACCAGCTTGAACAGCAGTGCCCGCCCGGCCGCAGACTTCAAGTTCAGCGTGACGCTGCGCTTGTTGCGGTTCATATTGAGGAAGCCCATGCTGTCGTTGCCCTTGAGCTTGAAGCCCATCGCACCGCGCGTCTGGTCGCCGCTCTTGGGCGGCTCGATCTTGATCACATCGGCACCCATGTCGCCCAGCAGCATGCAGGCGTATGGCCCTGCCATCACCTGGCTGACATCGAGCACGCGAACACCGGCCAGCGGCTGTGGCCGCTTCGGCGCTACCGTCATGCGTCCATCTTCACATTGGCGTCTTTCACCACCTTGGCCCATTTGCGCATCTCGGCCTGGATGAAGGTCGCAAACTTCTCGGCCGACCCGCCACCATCTTCAGCACCATATTGGGCGAAACGTTCCTGGACATCGGGCATGGCCAAGACCTTGTTCACATCTTCATTGATATGGCGAACCAGGGCGGGCGCCATCTTGGCCGGCCCGGCCAGGCCGTACCAGGTGGTGGCCTCGAAGCCGGGAAAGCCCGATTCGGCCATCGTCGGCACCGTCGGATGGGCCGCGCTGCGCTGCAACCGGGTCTGCGCGATCCCAAACACCTTGCCGCTTTTTACATGCGGCGTGGCCGCTGTCATGGTGTCGAAGCTGTACTGGATCTGGCCACCCATCAGGTCGGTCAGCATCGGGCCGGAGCCCTTGTAAGGCACATGGATCGCATCAATACCGGCGCCCAGCTTGAACATTTCCAGCGCCAGATGCTGGGCCGAGCCGTTGCCGGCCGAACCGAAAGTGATGCGCCCGGGGTTCTTGCGGCACAACTCGACCAAATCCTTGACCGTGCGCGCTGTCTGCTGCTCACCGCAGATCAGCAAATTCGGTGTCACACCGACCAGCACCGCCGGCGTGAAGTCACGCTCGACCTGATAAGGAATTTTCGGGAACAGCGCTGGCGCGATTGCATGGCTGTTGATATGGGCCATCATCAGCGTCGTGCCATCGGGCGCCTGCTTGGACAGATAGTCGGCAGCGATCACGCCGGTCGCGCCAGCCCGGTTTTCAACCAGCACCTGGACGTTCCACATCACCGTCAGCTTTTGCGCCAGCACCCGCGCCAGGATGTCGGTGCCGCCACCCGGCGGGAAGCCCACGATGATGCGCACCGGCAGGTTGGACTGTGCAAACAGCGGCAGCGGGGCAAGGCTGGCCGCAGCGGCCAGCGCGAAGGTTCTGCGTTTCAACATTTTTTGTCTCCTCGGGTTCCCGCTTGCTGCGGTGTGAGCCGACTATAGAGTGAAAGCGCCCAAGCACAGCGTTTTTTCCGGGCTGTGGCTTCAAGGCACGGGGCGGCCCGCTGCGCGCCAGCAGGGATAATCGCGGCTCCCCTGCCCGACCCTGCCCGACCCTGCCCCCATGCGCATCGAAGACATCCAGCAAGGCCTGCGCGCACTCGGCGCCAGAACCGAGCATCAACAGCGCTTGCTGCGCGACTGGGTGCAATGCCGTCCGCGCGATCAGGGCCGCAGGCGCCCGGAGAACTATCTGCCCAAAACATTGCGCGACGGTTTGCCGGCGATCGACGACATGCTGCAGGGCCTGGCCAGGCTGATCTCGAGCCACCCGGGCGAAGACGGCTCAATGCGGCTGCTGGTCGGACTGCAGGACGGGCAAACCGTCGAGAGCGTGCTGCTGCCGCGCGGTGGTCTGTGCGTCTCGAGCCAGGTCGGCTGCGCAGTCGGTTGCCTGTTCTGCATGACCGGGCGCGACGGCTTGCTGCGCCAGTTGAGCAGCGGCGAAATCATCGCCCAGGTGGCGCTGGCACGCCAATTGCGACCGGTCAACAAGGTCGTTTTCATGGGCATGGGCGAGCCGGCGCACAACCTCGAGAACGTGATGGCAGCGATCGAGCTGCTCGGCACGCAGGGCAATATCGGCCACAAAAACCTGGTTTTCTCCAGCGTCGGCGACCCGCGCTTGTTCGAGCGTCTGCAGCAAGGCCTGGTGAAACCGGCGCTGGCCCTGTCGCTGCACAGCAGCAAGCCGGCATTGCGCGAGCGCCTGCTGCCGCGCGCGCCAAGGATGACACCGGACGAGTTGGTTGACCTGGGCGAACGCTATGCGCGCGCCACCGGCTACCCGATCCAGTACCAATGGACGCTGCTGGAAGGCATCAACGATGGCGCCGACGAACTCGACGGCATCGTGCGGTTGCTGAAAGGCAAATACGCGCTGCTGAACATGATTCCGTACAACGCGGTCGATGGTCTCAACTTCAAACGACCCGACGGATCGAGGGCGCGCGCGATCGCGGTTGAGTTGCACCAGCGCGGCGTGCTGACCAAGCTGCGCGACTCGGCCGGCCAGGACGTCGATGCCGGTTGCGGCCAGTTGCGGGTCCGCTCGACCGAGGCTTCAGCGCTGCAACCGATCACCCTGCACCGCCCCGCCAGCGCCGCGCCCGGCACAATGTGACCCATGAAAACACCGAAGAGACTGCAACCGCTGCTTGAGGAAGGCCTGATCGACAGCGTTGTGCGCCAGTTGATGAGCGGCAAAGAGGCCATGGTTTACGTGGTCCGCTGCGGCGAAGACACGCGCTGCGCCAAGGTCTACAAGGAAGCCGATCAACGCAGCTTCAGGCAGGCAGTCGACTACACCGAGAACCGCAAGGTCAAGAACAGCCGCCAGGCCCGCGCGATGGCCAAGGGCACGCGCTTTGGCCGCCAGGCCCAGGAAGCGGCTTGGCAGAGTGCCGAGGTCGATGCCTTGTATCGCCTGGCTGCAGCCGGCGTGCGCGTACCCAAGCCCTATAACTTCTGCGACGGTGTGCTCTTGATGGAGTTGGTCTGCGACGCCGGGGGCGATGCCGCACCGCGCCTGAACGATGTCGACTTCAGCCCCGAGGACGCGCGCCGCCACCATCAGTCGCTGCTGCAGGAAGTCGTGCGCATGCTCAGCGCCGGCGTGATCCACGGCGACTTGTCCGAATTCAATATCCTGCTGGCGGATGACGGCCCGGTGATCATCGACTTGCCGCAAGCGGTTGACGCTGCTGGCAACAACCACGCCAAGCGGATGCTGCTGCGCGATGTCGACAATCTGCGCGGCTTTTTCGGCCGTTTCGCACCCGAGTTGCTGAAGAGTGAATATGGTGAAGAAATCTGGGACCTCTACCAGCGCGGCGCCCTGCACCCGGACCAGCCACTGACCGGCCGCTTTGTCCGCAAGGCCGGCGTGGTCAATATCAACAGCGTGATGCGCGAGATCGACGACGCCCGCGACGAAGAATCAGCCCGACGTTTGCGAATGCAGACGCCAAGGTAAGTCCTGAGATCAAGAATGCTGCTTCCCCTCATCGCCCCTGGCAAAAAATTCAACCAGCCCCGCCCAACCGGCTCAGCCGACGCCTTGCTGCTGGCGCAATTCGCGCTGCAGCAAATGGCCGCCGGCCGCATCACCGCGATCATTACCGCCGATCCAGGCGACACGCAAAGGCTCGAGGATGAGCTGAAATTCTTTGCGCCGCAGTTGCGCGTGGCGGTCTTCCCTGATTGGGAAACCCTGCCCTACGACAATTTTTCGCCGCATCAGGACCTGATCTCCGAGCGCCTGGCCACGCTCTGGGGGCTGCTGCAGAGCCAGGGCAAGGCGGCTGAACAGCGCGATGTCGACGTCGTGCTGCTGCCGGCCACCACGGCCTTGACCCGATTGGCGCCGCCTTCCTTTCTGGCCGCCACGACCTTCAATTTCAAACAAAAGCAGCGGCTCGACGAAGCCAGCCTGAAAGCGCAGTTGACGCTGGGCGGCTATGCCCATGTCAGCCAGGTGGTGTCGCCAGGCGAATATGCGGTGCGCGGCGGCCTGATCGATCTGTTCCCGATGGGCTCGCTGGTGCCTTTCCGGGTCGACCTGTTCGGCGACGAGGTCGATTCGATCCGCACCTTCGACCCTGACAGCCAGCGCAGTCTCTACCCGGTGCCGCAGGTGCGGCTGCTGCCGGGCCATGAATTCCCGATGGACGAAGCCGCGCGCCAGGCCTTCAGGTCGCGCTGGCGCGAGAAGATGGAGGGCGACCCGACCCGCTCGCGCATCTACAAGGACATGGCCTCGGGCATCGCCACCGGTGGCATCGAGTATTACCTGCCGATCTTCTTTGAGCAGACCGCGACGATCTTTGACTTCCTCGGCGAGCAGGTGGCGCTGGTGCTGCATGGCAATGTCGACGAGGCGCTGAAGCGCTTCTGGGTCGACACGCGCGAGCGCCACCGCTTTCTCCAGCATGACCCCGAGCGGC
>JBIKPD010000220.1:0-6591 GCA_044357665.1 Roseateles sp.
CGCGCAAAGCCGTGCTGCGCCAGTTGCTGGCCTGGGAGCGCGATTTTTCTGACGCCCAGCCCGATGGTGAACAAAAGCTCTTCGACGAGCGCATCTATGTGTTCACGCCGCAGGCCGCGGTGATCGAGCTCGCAGCGGGCTCCACCCCGATTGACTTTGCCTACGCCGTCCACACCGATCTCGGCCACCGCTGCCGCGGCGCCAAGGTCGACGGCGCGATGGTCTCGCTGAACACCCCGCTGCAGAGCGGCCAGACCGTCGAAGTGACTGCGCTGAAGGAGGGCGGCCCGTCGCTTGATTGGCTCAATGCCGATCTGGGTTTTCTGAAAAGCCAGCGTTCGCGCACCAAGGTCAGGGCCTGGTTCAATGCGCGCGAGATCGAGCAAACCGTCGCGCGCGGCCGCGAACTGGTTGAAAAGCTGCTGCAGCGCGAAGGTCGCACCGCGATCAGGCTCGAAGACCTGGCCGGGCGGCTCGGCTTCAAGAATGCCGAGGGGCTGTTCGAGGTGGTCGGCAAGGACGAATTTTCGCTGCGCAATATCGAGCAGTTGCTGCGTCCGCCGCCGCCGGTCAACGACAGCGATGAACTGCTGGCGCAGCGCCGCAGCCGCAGCTCAGCCAAGTCCGGCGCCACGAGCGGCGGCGTGCTGGTGGTCGGCGTCGACTCGCTGCTGACCAATCTGGCGCGCTGCTGCCGGCCCGCGCCGCCCGACCCGATTGGCGGCTATGTCACCCGTGGCAAGGGTGTGGCGATCCACCGCGCCGATTGCAGCAACTTCTGCCAGATGGCGCAGCGCACGCCCGAACGCGTCATCGCCGTCGCTTGGGGCGGCACGCGCGACGGTGCGGCCAAGGGCGCGCAATACCCGGTCGATGTGATCCTCGAATCGAGCGACCGCCAAGGCCTGCTGCGCGACCTGCTGGAGGTGCTGGCCAAGGAAAAAATGAACGTCATCGCGGTCAATACCCAGTCGGTCAAGTTCGGCAAAGCCAGCAAGGGCGACACCGCCTGGATGAGCATCACGGTTGAAGTGGCAGATTCCGGGCGCCTGGCGCAGGTGCTGCGCAGCCTCGCCCAAGTCAGTGGTGTTCGCAGCGCCCGCCGCCGCTGAAACGCGTCAGGCAGCCCGCTTTCTCATGCTATAGTTCGGCCTCTTTAGGCGCGTAGCTCAGCTGGTTAGAGCACCACCTTGACATGGTGGGGGTCGTTGGTTCGAGTCCAATCGCGCCTACCAAAATTGGTAGGTAAAACAAGCACTTGGCGGAAACGCTAGGTGCTTTTTTTCGTCTGCAGGGGAATAGTACGGATAAGCCCAGATGCGGTAGTTGGACGCAGTCGATTGGGCAAGGCTGGCGGAGAGAAAAATCTCAACAGGCATGAAGCCTTCGCGGCGGTGGGAAGCGGTCAACTGCTTAAGTGTTGTTGGAAATCCGCATGTTCTTGGACTCGCCCTTGATCATTAATGATGGGTGAGGGAACCTCCAAAATCCGTGGAACCACCGTGTAGTGGCTATTGCAAGGTCGCGGGACGTATGGCCGACTTCGCCGGCAATGCTGCGGCGTGGTCTTGCGGGCACAAATGCCGTCATTCGCTAATTTCCAGAGAGTTGGCGTTCGGCTGCCGCCCCCTCAAGGCCATCTATCGACGCTGGTGAGTGACTGCTTTGGCGATACGAAAGCTGATCACTAAATTGCAAACGGGTGCTGACCGAGCGTCGGAGTCGGGCTGGATCCTGCTCGACGAATCGGTTGTCAAACAGCGGCTCGGTTCAACGCGGGTGCCAGGGCAGATCGCAACCGATCTACGACGGCAGGCAGGGGCTCGGGGGGAAGCTCGTTCTTCTTGAGAAACGCCAGCCACAGCGACTGCCGCGAGGAATCATGGGCGAACTCGTCCGTCAGCCCAATCGGCACTGCGTCGGACAAGGGCGTACTGCGCCGCTCGAATGTGGCTTTGATCGCTTGGGTTAGTAAATCGGCGTCTAGGGTTTCTCGTTCCAGCAGCACCGACAGATCGAAGTAGTCCTTCAGGCGGCTGTTGGTCATGCCCAGCAGGGCGATGGCGTGGAGTTTTTCCGCGACGACCGTGTATGTTGGGTAGGCCCGCAACCTGGGCGCGGGCAGATCATTCAGCAGCACCGGATAGACCGAATCCACCGGCGCAGGTGTGACAGCGTCGCCAAAGCCAACGTCGATCTGCGTTTTGCAGCGTGCCTTGGCCAACTCGCCGGCGATGATCACGCGGACGCCGCCGTAGCCAGATTCTTTGCGGATTTCCTCGACCGTAACCGAGGCAGGGTCAAAGGCCATGCCGTCGTCAACAGCCACTCCGGCGATGTCGCGGAAGGTTTCAGTCACCGAAGCCAGATCGCTCGGGCCGAAGCCGAGCAGGTCGGCATCGCGCGTGGCCCGGTGCGGCATGTCGTACCAGAGCGTGAACAGCAGCGCGCCCTTGAGCAGAAAGCGGTCCGCGTACGGCGACTTTGTCAGGCGGTAGAGGATACGTTCCAGCGCGAATCGCACCAGCACCTGATTGAAATCGACACCCTGCGCTTTGGCAACGTTGAGCAGGCGCGCACGGACGGATGCGGCGCCGTGTCGATGGGCGGGGTTCATCCGATGCTCTCCAGGTAGGGCCGCATCACGTTGGCCACGCGGCAAACCTTGGCGAAGCGCCAGATGTCATCGATGGATACCTTGGTGCGGGCCCGGGCGTCCTTGAGGGCCTCCAGCGCTACGTCCAAGCCGATCTTGTTGCGGTGCTTGAAGCAGTCCGCCACGGTCTTGGCTACGCCGTACACGCGGAGCTTGACGCCATCGCGTTCAACCTCCTCAACGCCTGCCGTGTAGGCTTCCCCGGTGAATTGCACCATTTTGATGGGCGGATAGTCGAACCGCGGGCCATGGCTGCCACGTGGCATGGCAATCCAGACCTGGCGCGGCATTTGGGTCGTCAACTCGTGGAACTGCAGCGCTGAGAACAGGCAGAACACGGCTTGCGGCACCTTGGTAGCGACGGTCACCAGACTTTCATGCTCGGATCCTTGGGTGTGTGGCAGGCGGTACAGCCCGCGTCCGATCCGCTCCAGCAGGCCAGCGGCCGTCAGGCGCGTCAGGACGATCCTGGGCGCATTGATGGCATCCAGATCGCTGGCGCGCAGCAGCCCCTTCTGGCTGGCCAGACCGAGGACGCGCTGGGTGTGGGTGTCGGGGAGCATGTCTGGAGTATGTTCCATTTATTCGTCGAATACAATGGTTTGACGAAGAATAGGAACGCTTCACCGATGACAGCAGAGCTCGTCGATCGACAGCTGCAAGAAACGTAACGCACCGCGTGCGCTAGAGCATCCCTAAGTCTCGTCCTGGTCTGTCAGCGCCAGCCATGCGCCCGTGTTCACCAAGATCATGCTTGAACGCCTTCTGCGCAGCGCATTGACTCAGCATATTTGCTACTCATGCTGACCTGTTGCCTGGCGTAAATTGCTGCCCGCCGCGAGCAACCGATGGCAGTAAACCTCGCCGGAGCAAAGGCCAGTGAAGGATTAACTCTGTCGATAACAGCGTCCGCGGCAGTCGCCGATCAAACGGCCAAGGCGAGCGGCCGAATCTCTTTTGCGATCATTTTTCCGCTACCAATTTCGGCCACGCGCAGCTCGTAAGCCGCTTGCAGATTCAGCCATCCCTTTGCCTCACTGCCGAAATAACGCTCCAGCCGCAGGGCAGTGTCAGCGGAAACACCACGCTCGCATTTCACGATTTCGCTGAGGCGCGAGTAGGGCACATGCAGGGCAAGCGCCACAGAGCGCACGCTGACACCCATGGGTTTGATGTAGTCCTCCATCAGGACTTCGCCCGGATGGACAGGGCGCATACCGTTCTTGAACATCTGGGCTCCTTTGGCCTGGTTGAGTGATTGCAAAGCATCAAGCGGGTCTGGGGTCAATGGGGATCTTCGATCAAAACCTCGAAAGGGCCGTTCGCTCCCCATTTGAATGTCAGCCTCCACTGATCATTAATCCGGATATGCCAAGCCCCGTCATATTCCTTCAAGTCGTTGCCGGGCGGGGCTTTCATGAAGTTCACTGAAGGCGCTGCATCCAACTGGGCCAACTTCCGCTCGGCGACACGCCTGATGTTCCCGAAGCGAAGGCTCTTGCCTGTCGTAAACAGCGTCTCGGTGTCCGTGCATGCGAAAGATTGAATCGCCATGAGACAGATGTTATTTGTTATCTGGTAAACAGTCAATTATCGAGATTCAACGGGTGACCATCGGCGCCCACCCCGGCGAGCGACTCCGGCGGCAACTGGTGCGTTGCTCTAAATACCTTTTTTTTGTGCGCCCAGCATGGGCGTACACCTGCGGGTGCAAGTCCCGCCAGGAGTTGATGCCGCGTGGCACCGATGCGCAACTTTTACTGCGCGCCGTGCGTGAGTTCGCGTAGACCGAGCTGCCCGATCACAAATATGTGATGGTGCTGCACAACCATCAGGCGAATCCGCATGTGCACCCGAGCATGCGGGCCGAGTTCAGGCAGGGTCGTTGCCTGAATCTGCGCAAGGCCGACCCGCAGCGCTGGCGCGAGACCATTGCCGATAAGCTGCGGGGCTGGGGCATTGATGCCGAGGCGACACTCTCTAGGGCTGCCTCAGCCTGAACACCCGTGTCGCTTCGGTGTGCAGATGCATCACGGCAGTTTGGGCGCGACCGCTGTCGGCATCGATTTCGAACACCATGCGCAGACCGAGCATCGCGACGCGCGTGGGCAACTGGTTGAACTGGATGGCGAACTCGTTGTCGCCCAATGGGGCGAGGCGGAAGGTCATGGCATGCCCGTCCACCACATCGCCGAACAGGCCCTGGTCATCGGCTTCGATGTGCAGTTCACCATCGGCTGGGTGTTCGTACACGCCGCTGTAGGCCCGCACGGGCTGCTGCGGCATCACATCGGGTGCCGGTTCGCATGGCTGCGGCGGGGCGAGGGCCTTGCCGGCGGCGGCAAACACGGCCGACCAGTCGCGCGGGGGTTGCACGCCGATCAGGGTTGCGGCCAACGCATAGGCCAGCGGCACCACGGTGCCGGTGTACAGGTTCAGATAGACCGCGATGCCGATGCCCTTGCGCGGCAGCAGCATCGTCATCGCGCACACGCCTTGATCGCTGCCAGAGTGGCACACCATCGGCTCACCTGCCAATTCGGACACCGCCCAACCCAGCGCGTAGGCACCCAGGTGCGCTTCAGGGTTGAAGAGGCTCAAGATGTCCTTGCCCGGCGTGGCAACCGCCTGCGGTCGGTGCGTTTCAAGCAGGGCCCCGCGGGCCACGATCTCGCGGCCTGCCACTGTACCGCCGCCCAGATGCAATCGCAGCCACTGCAGCGCATCGGCGCCGCTGACCACCATGCCACCCGAGCCCAGGTAGTTGTCTGTGTACACGCGCTGCAGTTCGGCCACGTGTTCGCCATCGGGCACGTGCCAGCCGGCCTGGTCTGGCACGTCGGTCTCGGCGGCGACGCCGCCCGACGTGGTGCTCATGCCCAGCGGCTCGAGCAGGCGCTCGCGCAAAGTGGCTACGAAGCCTCTGCCGGTGATGCGGCCGGCGGCCACTGCGGCTGCGGTATGCCCTGCGTTGACGTAAGTGAAGCGCTGGCGAATGGGGTGCAAGGGCTGCGTGTATTGCAGGCCCCGAAAGATGCGCTCGACGGGCACGTCGGCTCGGAACCCGTACTCGGTGAAGCCGGCACGCGGCAGGCCCAGGCGGTTGCCGCAAACGTCGCGCAGCGTGACCATGGCCGTGATGGCGGGGTCATACAGCTGGAACTCGGGGACCCAGCGCGACAGTGGGTCGTCCCAGCTGACCAGACCTTCGCCCACCAGGCTGGCCAGCGTGGCCGATGCGAAGGCCTTCGAGCAAGAACCGATGTTGAAGCCCGTGTCGTGTGTCACCGACTGCGGTGCGCTCAGGGCTTTGATGCCGTAGGCGTAGTGATAGGCCTTGTCTGCGGCAATCACGGCAATCGACGCGCCTGGCACCTTTGCAGCGCTAAAGTACGCGTCGCACACCAAACGCAGACGCACGTCAAGCATGTCGAGTGATGCAGGAGTCGGTGGCGCTTTGGGTTTGGTGGTCATTGTGGTTCCGGAGGCGGTACTGGGAATCAGGATGGGCTGGCAGCAGCAGCCGCATCCACACGCGCATTGGCGGCGGCGGTTTCGGCGTACGGGCGCTCGCCCCTGGCCAGCAGCCACGCCGAGGCCAACAGTGCAGGCGTGGCCAGCGCGGTGGCCGCCACCATCAAGCCGTTGTGCAGGTGATGGAGTTGGTCGGACAACAGCCCCACCAGCGGCACCGCCAACGCGCCGGCGACGCTGTTGATGACGGTCTGTACGGCGACCACCCGGGCGCGCAGGCCACCGGTGGCCAGGCTCTGCAGCGCCGTCACGTACAGCATGCCGGCGAGAGCCAGACACATGATCATCACGCCGAACAGCACGTAGACCTGCAGCGCGCTGGTGGTCAGGATCAGGGCCCCATTGATGGCGGCTGTGCACAGCGTGGCGACCCAAAGGCTGCGCAGTTGCAGGCGCAAACC
>JBIKPD010000221.1:0-6573 GCA_044357665.1 Roseateles sp.
TGGCGCGCGGACAGGCCAGCGGCGAGTTGCGCCAGGACATCCCGCTGCGCCTGTTGCGCTCACTGGTATTCGGCCCGATGGAACATATGCTGTGGGAAGCCATCATCACCCAGCGCCAGGTCGACATCGAGAGCAGCGCCGATGACCTGGTTGCACTGCTCTGGCCGGCCTTGCAAGCACCCGCGCATGAACTGCTGACGCTGCGACGCCTGCGCGACGATCTGCAGACGGCGATCGGGCGCTGCTGATTCCGTCTTTACCGGTGCTGAGCAGTCAATAATGCCGACCATGCAAGACAATCCCCGCCAATGCTGCTGAACCTGTCATCTCAATTGCTGATCAGCGGCATGCTCGGCGGCTTTGTCGGCCTGGTCATGGCGCTGACCGGGGCTGGCGGCGGCGTGCTGGCGGTGCCCTTGCTGATCTTTGTTCTGCACTTGAGCGTGCAGCAGGCCGCACCTATCGCCTTGCTGGCTGTCGCCTGCGCGGCGATTTTTGGAGCCTTGCTGGGTCTGCGCGAAGGCATCGTCCGCTACCGGGCGGCAGCGCTGATCGGTACGCTGGCAATGCTGACCGCGCCACTGGGCGTCTGGCTCGCACAGCGCCTGCCGAGCCGCAGCCTGATGCTGGCATTCGCCCTCATCCTGGCCTGGACTTCCTGGCGCATGGTCAAAATCAGCCTTGCGGCGGCTTCCAGCGCCGGCCAGCCAAGACCGACGCATCATCACCCCTGCAATATCGACCCGGCGGATGGCAGGATCCAATGGACCGCGCCCTGCGCTCGAGTGCTCGGCAGCACCGGCATCGTCGCCGGACTGCTGTCAGGCCTGCTCGGCGTCGGCGGCGGCTTCATCATCGTCCCCGCCTTGACGCGCTACACCGACCTTGACGTCCGCAGCATTGCTGCAACCTCGCTGGCAGTGATCGCGATGGCATCGACCTCGGGGCTGCTCGCCAGCCATGGCCAGGGTCAGCTCGACTGGTCACTGGCCGGCAGTTTCGCTGCGTCGGCAGTGCTCGCGCTCTGGGTCGGCAGGCGCTTCGCCAAAAGCTTGCCGCCAGCCCTGCTGCAGCGCGGCTTCGCCGCACTGAGCGCAGTGGTGGCCCTGCTGATGCTGGCGCGCGGCATGGGCTGGATCAGCAACTGAACTCCAACCCGACCCAGGAATCAATTCAAGCGATGAACGAAACCCCGCAAGACCCGTCGATCCCGGCCGACAGCGTCTATGCCAGATTGGGCGGCGCGCCTGCCATCCTGGCCCTGGTCGAACGCTTTTATGCCCTGATGGATGAACTGCCCGAGGCCTACGGCGTGCGGCGCCTGCATCCCCCAAACCTGGCCGGCAGCAGCGACAGCCTCTACAAATTCCTCAGCGGCTGGTTCGGTGGCCCGCCACTCTATATTCGTGAACGTGGTCATCCACGCCTGCGCATGCGCCATGCCGCTTTTGCGATCGGCCCGGCTGAGCGCGACCAATGGATGCTGTGCATGCACCAGGCGCTGACCGAGCAGGTGGCTGACGAAGGCCTGCGCGCCGGCATGCTGCGCGCCTTCGCCGACATGGCCGAGCATCTGGTCAACGTCTAGAACGGAATCTTCCGGCTGAGGATTTCCCACCAGAGGCGCCAGTCGCCGATGAAGCTGAAGCGCGGATATTTGAAGGTCGCCGGCTTGTTGTGCTCGAAGAAGAAATGGCCGACCCAGGCAAAAGCATAGCCCTGCACGATAGCCAGCGCGACCAACCAGCCGATCTGCAAAACCAGCGCAGCAATCAGCAGCGCCAAGGCGATGCTGGTACCGATGAAATGCAGCCGGCGCGAAGTCCGGTTGGCATGCTCTTCGAGGTAAAAAGGATAAAACTCGGCAAAGGTCTTGAAGCGTTCTGGCTGGCTCATGCGCTGCTCCGATTGGTCACGAAGTCGATCGACTTCAGGCGTCGACGTAGTTCGAGATTTCAATCAAATTGTCGTCCGGATCCCTGCAGTAGACCGACAGCAGCGGACCCGTCGCACCGGTCCTGCGCACCGGCCCTTCGAGCACATCCACCCCGCAAGCCTGCAGATGCAGCATGACCTGGCTGATCGGTGTCTCGGTGATCAGGCAAAGATCCGCTGAACCGGGCGTCGGGCGCATGGCCTTCGGTTCAAACTCTTTGCCGGCCTGGTGCAGGTTGATCTTCTGCTGACCAAACGAAAGCGCGGTTCGCCCGGCACCAAAGGTAAGGACCTGCATATTCAACGCGCGGCTGTAGAACTCGCAGGTCGCAGCGATGTCGGCAACGGTGAGGACGATGTGATCGATGCGGGTGATTTGCATGATTCGGGGTCTTTGAAGCTGACCGAGCTTAGCATTTTGGCCAGATCAAGCGGCAGGGGTGGGGCAAGCGCTCAGGCACGCAACACAACTTGACCCCGCAACATGCATGACGGTATATTTGCCACATATAAGGAGTCTGCCATGCCACAACTTCACTGCTATGTGCCGGAAACCACCGCCCGCCAGGTGCAGCGCCAGGCAGAACGGGCCGGGTTGAGTGTGTCAGCCTATCTGGCGGAACTGGTCAAGCGCGATGTTGATGCGGGCTGGCCCGAAGGATTCGAAGCGTCCTTGTTTGGTCCGCTGGCCTTGCGTTCGCCCATCGAGTTTGAGCCAGCCGGCATGGCTGAAGAGCGGATCGAACTGGCATGAAGTTTCTACTCGACAGCAATACCTGTATCCAGTTGCTCAACGACAGTCACCCGGAGGTCAGAAGGAGATTTTTTTCGCACCTTCCCTCTGACTTGGCGCTTTGCAGCATCGTCAAGGCGGAACTGCTTTATGGGGCCTACCGCAGCGCTCGCGTCCCCGCAAACCTGCAGCGCTTGCAGACCTTTTTCGAGGCGCTGCGCAGTCTGCCCTTTGACGACAGCTGTGCGCAGACCTATGGCCAATTGCGGGCAATGCTCAGCGCCAAAGGCGCTGCGATCGGCGCCAACGATATGCTGATCGCCGCCACCGGCCTCGCGCATGGGCTGACGGTGGTGACACACAACACCCGTGAGTTCAGCCGGATCGATGGACTCAGCTTGCTCGATTGGGAGCTCTGACCATATCCTCTTGGCGCCAAGACAAACCGATGCATTGAAGGCAAGGAGTACCCGATGAAAACAGCCCATGATCTAGTGGCCGCGGCCAAAGCTCGCATCCAGGAAGTCGCCCTCAGCGACGCCGACCAAGCGGTTCTCGAGGCCGATGTATTGATCGACGTTCGCGAGCAGGACGAGTTCGCGGCCGGCCATCTGCCCGGCGCTATCCATGCCTCGCGCGGCATGCTGGAATTCAAACTCAGCAGCAGCCCGGCGCTGAGCTCACGCGATCTCAAGATCGTCTTGTATTGCAAGACCAGTGGCCGTGCAGCATTGGCGGCCTGCGCAATGCACGACATGGGCTACTTGAATGTGAAATCCATCGCCGGTGGCATCGACGCCTGGATCGCCGCAGGCAAACCAATCGTCAAACCCGCCCTGCCGGCGTTTGAGTAGCCCACGCAGCGCGCTGCAAGCGGTCCGCCCCACAACCCAAAGGCCTTCACATGACTCCCAACCCATTCGCCGACGGCGCCGGCACCTGGAACAAACGCTTTGCCGGCGAGGACTACCTGTTTGGCCGCGAGCCGAATGAATTCCTGCGCGCGCAGGCCGGGCAGTTGCGCGAAGGTGGCCGCGTGCTCTGCGTTGCCGACGGCGAAGGCCGCAACAGCGTCTGGCTGGCGCGCCAGGGTCTGCAAGTCGACGCTTTCGACGTGGCTGAAGTTGGCGTGGCCAAGGCGCAGCGCTTGGCTGCCGCTCATGGCGTGACGGTCAACTACCAGGTCAGCGACTGCGACGCCCATGCGTGGCTGCCGGAAACCTATGACGGCGTGGTGGCGATCTTTGTGCAGTTCGCCGAACCGTTGATGCGCCAGCGCATGTTCGACAACATCGTGCAAAGCCTCAAACCCGGCGGCATCCTGCTGTTGCAAGGCTATGGCCCGAAGCAGCTCGAGTACAAGACCGGCGGCCCGGGCGTGCTGTCGCATCTGTACACCGCCGACCTGCTGCGCGAAGAACTGGCCGAGCTCGACATCACCCTGCTGACTGAATACGACGCCGAGCTGAGCGAAGGCGCTCGCCATACCGGGATTTCTGCCTTGGTCGGGATGGTGGCGAGAAGGCACAGCCCAGGATCACCTCAAAAACAAGATTGAATTGGGTCAGATTTCAATGCGAAGGGGTCCTTCTGCTTCCTCGCGAATACAGACCGGCCCGGTTGCCTTGCGGCACAACAACGTATTTCCTGCCTGTACATTCAACTAAAGAGAAACATGATGTTGACCCGTGTCTTCAAAAGCGGCAATTCCCTGGCCGTGCGCATCCCCAAGGAACTCGGCTTTGTCGATGCTGCGCAAGACCTCGAGATCGAATGCGTGGGCAACACCTTGGTGCTGCGTCGGGTGGCACAGGAAACCATCGGTGACCTGACCCACATCCTGGCCATGTTCAGCCCCGATTTCATGGCTGAAGGCCGGGAGTTTCATGAGCAACGCGACCGCGACTGCAGTGGCGGTAGCAAATAGGGCCCTGCTGTCGACTCCGGAATGGACAAGGCGCAGGGTTGAGCCATGCGCTACATGCTCGATACCAACATCTGCACCTACATCAACAAGCGCCAGCCGCCTCAAGTCTTGCGCCGCGCGGGCGACCTTGGCACAAGGCAGTGCGGCGATGTCGGTGGTGAGTTACGCCGAACTGTGCGCAGGGCTGGAGATTCAATCGGTGCACCGTGAGCAGGACGCACGCGTGCTAGCGCTGCTGATCAGTCGCATCCCCGTGCTGCCATTCACTGAATCCAATGCGGAGAGTTTCGGGGTCATGCGAACCGCCGTGCGTGACCGGCGCCGCGACACCATGGACCAACTGATCGCTGCCCACGCGGTCAGCGTTGGCGTCACGCTCGTGACCAATAACCAAGTTGATTTCAAGGACTACCCCGGCCTCAGCGTCGAAAACTGGACCACTGACGGCGACTTGTAAATTGGCCCAGAAGCATGGGTTCGATCTCAGCCGAAGTGCTTTCTACATGGCTTGTGGCAACCTGCCGGAATGAAAGTGCCACAGCGCCTGCTGCACTTGCAATGTTGTTGGATGAAGCCGTCAATACCGCCCAATTCAGAACTGCGTTAGGCCTGAAGCGCGAATAGCAACCAGCGCTGCGATAAGGCCATTGCGCCGTGTGAACCAGGCCGCCCGAACCACCTGACTCCCTCCACGGCTCAAACATTGGGTAAATACTGATTTTTTTTCACTGTTTCAAAGACAGAATCCGCCGAATTGCAGGTGAGTGGTTTTCAAACGGGTGCTGTTTAATTCCGGACAGTCCGATTCTCAGCGACCAATTGTCGCTGGCGCCGTGATAAGCATCAGCGCCAAGGTCAAGCTCGCGTCAGACTCAAACCTTGAACTCAAGTAGATAAATAGAGATTGGATCATGCTAAAAACCGAATTTAAATTCAGCCCAAGCATTATATTTATTTTTCTGGTTTTAATAATCCCGGCTTTTATTGGACTACTGGTTTTTGTATATATAGCCAACAATAAGATTGCCGATTCAATATCCAAAAATTTGATTGAAAGATTCAAGATTGAAACGACATTGAGCGTTCGGGAACTGATAAATCCAACGCGTCGACTGGTTAATTCAGCCTCATCATTGGCCAATGTCAATAGCGATTTCTTCAATAATGAAAAATCCTGGGACTATCTAAAATCAATTCTAAGCCAACAGGAAAGCAGTCTTTCCGCGTATGTAGGCAGCCAAGATGGCTCCTTCCGACAGGTTCGCCGGGTTTACGCAGATACAAAAATACAAGACAAGACAATAACCAGTGAAATGGCATATGGATTCCGCTGGATTTCCAAAGAAAGGACTCTCGACAGTTACATTTTCGTCAATGACAAGGGAGAAAAAGTTGATACGTCGACAAAAGCGACAGACTATGACGCAAGGACACGCCCCTGGTATAAAGAGGCCGCAGCAAAGAAGAAACTTATTCTAACTGAACCGTATATTTTCTCCACCACCGGACTCCCTGGGGTTACAGTAGCGGCGCCCTTCTACAGCAAGAGCGAAATTGCAGGGGTGGTCGCGGCAGATATTTCCCTGGACACGATATCAAAATTTCTCGTTTCACAGGCGATCAGCGAGAGCTCACTCGGCATTATTTATGATTCCTCCGGAATAGTTATTGCAAGCTCAGTACAAAAAGACATTTTCAAAAAAATAAACAATAAAGTCGAACTGAATAATATATCGACCCTATCTTCCAATTTACCCGCCTATGTCATTGCGCTACATACCATCAACCCCGACCCGCTAATGATTTTCAAACACCCCGAAACCGGGAAGGAATATGTTGCAGTTTTCTCCTCGATGCCAGAGGAGTTCGAGAAGAAGTGGACCCTGCTGGCGATCACTCCGATGGACGACTTCAAAGGCGAATTCAACCGGAACAACAGGATAATTCTTGTCTTTGGCCTGCTCTTGATATTTACTCA
>JBIKPD010000222.1:0-6549 GCA_044357665.1 Roseateles sp.
CGGAAAGCGTCACCGACTGGGTGCCGGTAAAGTAATTGCCGTCGAGACTGAACCCTTCGATGCCCTTGATATTGCCACTCGCTCCCAACGCCAGCGCCGTGCCGTCGACACGCAGACTCAGCGTGTCGTAACCCTCCCCGCCGTCGATCGTGTCGTCCAAGCCGTTGTCGGTGACGCTGATGTAGTCACCGCCTCCCAACGACTGGATGTTGTCGGCGCCAGTCAAGGCATTGATCACATCATTCCCACTTGTGCCGATGAGCGTGTCGTTACCAATTGTGACGGTAGCGACCAACTGAAGCGTCGGCGCGGCCTGCGTGCCGCCGAGGTACAAAGTAGCGGCACGACTGCCAGCGCCCGTGCTGTCCTGAACATCCAGTCCGATCGACTCGATGGTGCTGAGCGTGTCGCTGCCAAAGGCTGAGCTGTTGACTCCCACGGCGGCGCGCAAATCGGTGACCGTCCAGTTGCCCGTAGCTGTGTTGGCCAGAATTTTGAGCAATGTGCCGCTTGTGGCGCTGAGCGTCCAACCCGAGACCGCATCCCCAGTCAAAGCCAAACCTGCCATCGAGGCTTGGCCAAAGTTGTAGGCCCCAAGGTCGGTGCCAGCGCCGCCGTCGAGCATGTCGGTGCCAGCGCCGCCGTCGAGCGTGTCGTTCCCGGCGGCCCCGTCCAAGCTGTCATCGCCAAGGCCTCCCGATAGGGTGTTGGCCACAGCGTTGCCGAACAGGCTATCGCTGCCGGATCCACCGATGAGGTTCTCGATCACGCTGCCAAAATTCACCGTCACCTGGCCGTCTGATGTGATCGTGGCCGCCTTGCTGCCCACGTAACCCCAATAGCCAGGTTCCAGGTAGAGCGTCACGGCTTGCGAAATCGTGCTGGCGCTGAGCGTGTCGCTGCCGACGCCGTCCCAGATGAAATTGGCCCCGGTCGCACTGACGCTGTAGACATCATTGCCGGTGCGAGAAGTCAGACTGGGCCCGTACACGTATTGCAGCGCGGCAATATCCAGGGGGCTGAAAGCAAGATGAAATTGAGCCTCATTTTGCTTGTACGACATGACCGTAAAGGTCGTGTTGTCTTCAGACGTCGGCAGATAAGGCGCTTCATTCACATCGCTCAGGAACGGATGCTTGAGCCCGATCGCGTGTCCCAGTTCATGGATCAGCGTCAACGCCGCGTAGCTGCCATCCACCGGTGCGAGATTTTCTGCGTCACCGCGATCCAGAAACACATCGCTGGCACCCAGGGTGTCCGAAGGGAGATAGGCATAGCCGGCACTGTCGGTCTGCGTGTTATTGGCAAATGTGATGGTGTTCCGCGCCGATACATTGCTGGTTTCGACAAAGTTCAGGTCGACCACCGTCGACACATAGCTCATCGCCAGCGCAGAAAATGCCTTTTGCTGCGCGTTGAAAGCCAGGAAGCCCAGCGCATTATCCGCACTCTCGTCGTAGGCCGGCAATGCGGTCGGGTAGGCATATGAAAAGGTCTTGGTCGACCCTAGCAACGAAGCGAATTGGGCCGCATCACCACCCAACAAGTCGTCGATCCAATAGGGCAGCGCCTGAGCGCCGTCGATATATGTGACGCTTTCGATGCTGGTCGGCAACTTGACGAAACTGACGCTGACGATGGCTGCGTCGGTGCCACCAGTATCGTAGATGTAGAAATCCCGATTGGAGATTTTGTAGAGATCGTTGCCATCGCCGCCCCACAGAAAGTCTGTGCCGGCCCCCCCATCCAGAGTGTCATTGCCGGCGCCGCCGTAAAGGGAATCGTTCCCGGCTCCGCCGTCAAAACTGTCATTGCCCTCGTGGCCGGAAAGGCTGTCGTTATCACCTCCTCCGATCAAGGTGTCGTTGCCGATTCCTCCTGACAGCGTGTCATTTCCGACACCGCCATCCAGGCTGTCATTGCCTGTACTTGTGTAGGTCGAAAGCTCGTCGTCGCCTGCTCCACCCAGCAGCGTGTCATTGCCCGAAGTCTGTTCATACAGACTGTCGTTGCCATCGCCACCGGACAAAATGTCGTCGCCTGCTCCGCCATACAAGGTGTCGAGCCCGGCGCCGCCGTCCAGGCTGTCGCCTCCGGTACTGCCAGAGGTCGAAAGGTAGTCGTCGCCTGCTCCACCCAGCAGCGTGTCATTGCCCGAAGTCTGGTCATACAGACTGTCGTTGCCATCGCCACCGGACAAGATGTCATTGCCTGTACCGCCGAACAAGGTGTCGAGCCCGGCGCCGCCGTCCAAGCTGTTGTTGCCCGCATCGCCTTGCAGATGATCGTTGCCATCGTCTCCGATCAAGGTGTCGTCACCGAGTCCGCCTGACAGGGTGTCATTGCCGACACCGCCGTCCAGGCTGCCATTGCCTGTACTTGTGTAGGTCGAAAGCTCGTCGTCGCCTGCTCCACCCAGCAGCGTGTCATTGCCCGAGGTCTGGTCATACAAACTATCGTTGCCATCGCCACCAGACAAAACGTCGTCGCCTGCTCCGCCAAACAAGGTGTCTGCGCCTGAAGTACCGGTCACTGAATTGCTCATCTTTGCTCCTTGGATCGCACCGAGCGGCACGTTCATAACTATTTAATTGACAAAATATTACATTAAATCAATACGAAATGTTAATTTCATTTATTCGGCGAAGTATACAAAAAACGATTCGTTGAGGAAGAAAAAAAGGCCACTCATTGCGCCCTTTGAAATCGCTTCAAAATGTAGCTACGCGCCACGTGCTGCAATTCGCTTGGTCCGAGCGAAAGCGCGCGATCAACCGCTCAAGAAGCAGAACTAAAGGCGGACGTTTTCATAGGGCCGACCACACGGGGTTGAGTTGAAAGCCCACCCTTTCGAGGTACGCCCGCTGTCTTGAGGGATGCTCTGCATAACCCCTCACGGCTTGTGGATTTCGAGCCTGGTGAACCGACGCAACAAGAACGTCGCAGCGGTGGCCGTGGCCAACAAGAACGTGCGGATCATGTGGGCCTTGTTGGCGCATGACCGGGATTACCGCAAGGACTACAAGCGAGATGTGGCGCCGGTGTAGCTTGATCTAAAGCCGGCCAGAGGGATCCCGCGAAGGCAAGAACACCCGCAAGGAGAGCAAGACAACAGGCTTCCGACGATTGCACAGGCAATCATGAAATGATGGCAAAACAGGTAAGACCGTGGCTGACCAAACCCGTACTGTGGCGGCGCGCATCGAAGTGCGATAGCCCGATTGGGAGTCAGCCAGCAAATCCCATCAGGGACATCAGCCGCAAGGCTGAATCAAAGTCCGAATGTAGGGGTGCAATCTTTTCCTTCCAGTCATCATGAATTGAGCGCTTGGCAAACCGGGGGCGTCCATATACACATGGAAGGCCCACCAGGCCCCATGCGGGAAACCTGTTCGTGCGGACGACGAAAACCCGGGGCCCAATGCCGACATACAAGCTGGCAAGCCGCTTTGGCTGCAAGGACTAGCGCCTCGGTCTAAACTGCGACCTACCGGGATGCCGCCCGCAACAGAGTGCCAAGAATGAAATTGATCGAGTCGATCCTTGCCGATGCCCAGAGCATCGCCACCCTCAGGCGTGACATTCACGCCCATCCCGAGCTGTGTTTCCAGGAGGACCGCACCTCGGAGTTGATTGCCAAGCAGTTGACCGACTGGGGTATTCCGGTGCACCGGGGGCTGGGCAAGACCGGGGTCGTCGGCATTGTCAAGAACGGCACCAGCAAGCGCGCGGTGGGTCTGCGCGCCGACATCGACGCGCTGCCGATGACCGAGCACAACAAGTTCGCCCATGCCAGCGTCCATGCGGGCAAGATGCACGCCTGCGGCCATGACGGCCACACCGCCATGCTGCTGTCGGCGGCCCAGCATTTGGCCAAGCACCGCGATTTCGACGGCACCGTCTACCTGGTCTTCCAGCCGGCCGAAGAAGGCGGCGGCGGCGCCCGCGAGATGATCAAGGACGGGCTGTTCGAGCAGTTCCCGATGGAGGCGATCTTCGGCGCCCACAACTGGCCCGGCATGGCCGCAGGTCAGTTCGCGCTGAAGAGCGGCCCGGTGTTCGCCTCGAGCAACGAATTCAAGATCACCCTGCGCGGCAAGGGCGCCCATGCGGCGATGCCACACAACGGCATCGACCCGATCCCTGCGGCCTGCCAGCTGGTGCAGGCCTTCCAGACCATCATCACCCGCAACAAACGTCCGATCGACGCTGGCGTGATTTCGGTCACGATGATCCACGCCGGCGAGGCCACCAACGTGGTGCCCGATTCCTGCGAGATCCAGGGCACGGTGCGCACCTTCACGCTCGAGGTGCTCGATCTGATCGAGCGCCGCATGCAGCAGATCACCGAAGCGACCGCCGAGGCGTTTGAGGTGAGCTGCGAATTCAGCTTCAAGCGCAATTACCCGCCAACGATCAACCATGATGCCGAAACCGGTTTCGCGCGCCAGCAACTGACCGAAATGGTCGGCGCCGCCAATGTGCACGACTTCGAACCGACGATGGGCGCCGAAGACTTCAGCTTTTTCCTGCAGAAGATTCCCGGCTGCTATTTCCTGATCGGCAATGGCGACGGCACGCACCGCCAAGGCGGCCATGGCATGGGCCCATGCATGCTGCACAACCCGAGCTATGACTTCAACGACGAGTTGATTCCACTGGGCGGCTCGATGTGGGTGCGCCTGGCCGAAGCCTGGCTCAATTCGCCCCAGGCCAATGGCTGAGCTGGGCAACAGCGAAACGGCGCAACAAGACACCCAGCAATGGCTGGAGCGCGCCGTCATCGGCCTGAACCTCTGCCCATTTGCCAAGAGTGTTCATGTCAATGGGCGAATTCGCTACCTCGTCAGTGCGGCGGCCACGCCGGAATTGCTGCTGAAAGACCTGGCCCATGAGTTGCTGTCGCTGCAACGCGCTGACCCGGATGAGCTGGAAACGACGCTGCTGATCCATCCGCTGGTCTTGACCGACTTCCTTGACTTCAATGATTTCCTCGGCGCTGCTGATGCGCTGCTGGAAGACCTGGAGTTGACCGGCGAATTGCAGATCGCCAGCTTCCATCCCGATTACCAGTTCGCCGGCACCGAAGTCGACGACATCAGCAACTATTCGAACCGCTCTCCCTACCCGACCCTGCATCTGCTGCGCGAAAGCAGCATCGAGCGCGCGATCGCCAGCATGGAAGACACCGATGCCATCTACGAGGCCAATCTGCTGACGCTGGAAAAGCTCGGGCTCGAAGGCTGGCGGGCGCTGGGCTTGAAGTAGCGGCTGGCGGGCGTGCAATCCATCATCTCCTTCGACTTTAGACATCAGCTGCTCTTGAATCGCCAGGACTCGCCCATATAATCAATTGCTAGCACTCGACGCCGTTGAGTGCTAACGAACCAAACGGATCGAATCCTGTGGGTTTCCGGCGTGAATGGGCAACCAGCATGTCGGGCACCTTGTTTCAAGCAATGCAAAATCTCAAGGAGATAAGATGAACCTTCGTCCTCTGCACGATCGCGTGATCGTCAAGCGCCTCGAACAAGAAACCAAGACTGCCTCAGGCATCGTCATTCCGGACAACGCCGCAGAAAAGCCCGATCAGGGTGAAGTGCTGGCCGTTGGTGTTGGCAAGCGCAATGACAAGGGCGACCTGATCGCCCTGAACGTCAAGGTCGGTGACCGCGTTTTGTTCGGCAAATATTCGGGCCAGACCGTCAAGGTCGACGGCGATGAGCTTTTGGTCATGCGCGAAGAAGACCTCTTCGCTGTGGTCGAGAAGTAAAGCTACTGCGCAGTCGCCATGCGTTGTTGGTCGAATGCTCGGAGTCCTCACGTGCAATTAGCACGTTCCGGTTCCTGCGCTTCGCCCGCCTAGCCTGACGACTGCTCGCTACGCTTTCTTTCTCAACCACGGGTTGTTGAAGACGGCGTGGTTCCCATTCAAGAATTGGAGAATTTCTCATGGCATCAAAAGACGTAATTTTCGGCGGCGAAGCACGTGCCCGCATGGTTGAAGGCGTGAACATCCTGGCCAACGCGGTCAAGGTCACGCTGGGCCCCAAGGGTCGCAATGTCGTGTTGGAGCGCTCGTATGGCGCCCCTACCGTGACCAAGGACGGTGTGTCCGTGGCCAAGGAAATCGAACTCAAGGACAAGCTGCAGAACATGGGTGCCCAGATGGTCAAGGAAGTTGCTTCCAAGACCTCTGACATCGCTGGCGACGGCACCACCACCGCCACCGTGCTGGCCCAGGCCATCGTGCGCGAAGGCATGAAGTACGTGGCCGCCGGCATGAACCCGATGGACCTCAAGCGCGGTATCGACAAGGCAGTTGCTGCCCTGATCGTCGAGCTGAAGAAGGCTTCGAAAGCCACCACGACGACCAAGGAAATCGCCCAAGTCGGCTCGATCTCGGCCAATAGCGACGAGTCGATCGGCAAGATCATTGCTGACGCGATGGACAAGGTTGGTAAAGAAGGCGTCATCACCGTCGAAGACGGCAAGTCGCTGGACAACGAACTCGACGTCGTCGAAGGCATGCAATTCGACCGCGGCTAC
>JBIKPD010000223.1:0-6539 GCA_044357665.1 Roseateles sp.
CACCGGCTCCAGCCTGCCGGTTTGGCGGGAAACTCCCGAAACTGCGGCGGTCGTGACCCGCATCGCGCCGAGCTTCATCCGTTTCGGACATTTCGAACATTTCGCTCATACCGGCCAGCTTCTGGCGCTGCGCCAATTGGCTGATTTCTTCATCAGCCACCATGCGCCTGAATGCCTGGATGCAGCCAACCCCTATGTCGCCCTGCTCGAACGCGTGACGCGCCAGACTGCCACGCTGATGGCCGATTGGCAGGCGGTCGGGTTTTGTCATGGCGTGATGAATACCGACAATATGTCGATGCTGGGACTGACGCTGGACTACGGGCCTTTTGGCTTCATGGACGGATTCGACCCCGGCCATATCTGCAACCATTCAGATGATCAGGGCCGCTATGCCTATGCGCGCCAGCCGAACATTGGCTTCTGGAACCTGCATGCGCTGGCGCAGGCCTTGCTGCCCTTGATCGACAAGCCTGCCGAAGCTGCGGGCGAAGATTTGCTGGTCGTCCTGGAAGGGTACAAGTCGATCTTTGCCGAGGCGATGCTGAAGCGCATGCGCGCCAAACTGGGCCTCGCAACGGTGATGGAAGGTGACAAAGAACTGGTCGACGACTGGCTCAAGTTGATGGCGGGTTCGCGCGCCGACTTCACCATCAGCTTCAGGCGTCTGGCGGCATTGACCCAGGCCGGTGATGCTCAAAGGCTGCTCGATCTTTTCATCGACCGCGAGCTATTCGGCGCCTGGGCGGCTCGTTACCTGGCGCGCTGCCAGGCCGAGGGCAGCGTCGACGCCGAGCGAGCCCTGCGGATGAACGCAGTCAATCCGGCGGTCGTGCTGCGCAACCATCTGGCCGAAGGGGCGATCCGCCTGGCTCAGGCCGGCGACTTCAGCGAGACCGAGCGGCTGCTGAAAGTTCTGCAACATCCTTTCGATCTGCCGGCACGCGCCAGCGATGCCGAAATCCCGCCCGACTGGGCCCAATCACTCGAAATATCCTGTTCATCATGAGCGATCAAGCCGACAAGCATTACCCGGTCGAAAAGACTGACGCCGAGTGGCGTGACCAACTCGACCCGATGCAATATCAGGTGGCACGCCATGCCGCCACCGAGCGCGCATTCACCGGCAAGTACTGGGACCATTTCGTGCCGGGTCAATACCGCTGCATCGGTTGCGGCACGACGCTGTTCGAGGCTGACACCAAGTTCGATGCCGGTTGCGGCTGGCCGAGCTACTTTGCACCGGTCAACAGCGAGGTGATCGAGCGCGTCGTCGACCGCCAGCATGGCATGGTGCGGGTCGAAGTTCGCTGCAACAAATGCGGCTCGCACCTGGGTCATGTATTCCCCGATGGGCCTGAGCCAACCGGCGAGCGTTTCTGCATCAACTCGGCATCGATCGATTTCAATGGGTCCGCCGCATGAAGATTTTTTTCGATTTCCTGCCGCTGATCCTGTTCTTTGCCACTTTCAAATACGCTGAATCAAGCAAGGATTGGGCGGCCGCTTTTGCCTCCGAGCATTTCGGCTTCATGGTCTCGGGCGGCGTGGTCGGTACGGCCGAGGCGCCGGTCTTGCTGGCTACCCTGGTGGTGATGCTGGCGACGCTGACCCAGGCCATGGTCCTGAAGCTGCGCGGCAAGAAGATCGACCTGATGCTCTGGATCAGCCTGGCACTGGTCGTGATCCTGGGCGGCGCCACGGTCTGGTTTCACAACGAGACCTTCATCAAGTGGAAACCGACCGGCCTTTACTGGGCGATGGCGCTGGTGTTCTGGGCTTCGCGGGCTTTCTTCGACAAGAACCTGATCCAGAGCATGCTCGGCGCCGAGCTGAAATTGCCGGCCATTGCCTGGTTGCATTTGAACCGCGCCTGGGTGCTGTTCTTTGCCGCGATGGGCTTGCTCAACCTCTACGTCGCCTTCAATTACTCGACCTCAACCTGGGCCAATTTCAAGGTCTTCGGTGCCACCGGGCTGATCCTGCTGTTCACGCTGGCCCAGGGCTTGTACATGAGCCGCCATATGCCGAACAACGACGTAGCGGCTGATGAGGCGCCCAAGCCATGAGCACGCGCCCGGGCAGCGCCACGATCGAAACCCGGCTGCAGCAAGCGCTCGCGCCGCAAAGCCTGAGCGTGCAGGACGACAGCCATCAACATGCCGGCCATGCCGGCGCCAAGGAAGGTGGGCATTACAGCGTGCGCATCATCAGCGATCGCTTTGCAGGCCTCAACCGGGTCGCCCGCCACCGGCTCGTATATCATTCCCTGGGTGAGTTGATGCAGAACGGCATCCATGCATTGGCAATTGATGCCCGTGCACCCGACGAAACCTGAGCAACTCCCGCAATCCAATCCCTTTGCCGGGTGCCACTGCGGCCCCACCTTCCAACCTAGCCCCACATGTCCATGATGAAAAAGTTTGTGCTCCTAGCCACTGTCGCTGCCTTGTCGGCCGCGCTGCTGCCCCTGTCAGCCAACGCGCAGAACATCGCCACCGTGAACGGCAAGGCGGTGCCCAAGGCACGTGCTGACCTGTTGCTCGACCAGGTCACCAAGAGCGGTCAGCAGCCACGCACCCCTGAGCTCGAAGCTCAGGTCAAGGATGAAGTCGTGTTGCGCGAGATCTTCCTTCAGGAAGCTGAAAGACGCGGCATTCCAGCCAGCGCCGACTACAAGGCGCAGATGGACCTGGCGCGCCAGAGCATCCTGATCCGCGAGTTGTTCACCGATTTCGCGAAGAAGAATCCGGTCACCGATGCCGAAGCCAAGGCCGAGTACGAGAAGTTCAAGGCGCAGAGCAGTGGTCAGGAATTCCGCGCTCGCCATATCCTGGTGGAGAAGGAAGACGAGGCCAAGGCCTTGATCGCAAAGCTCAAGGCAGGCGCCAAGTTCGAGGATCTGGCGACCCAGAACTCCAAGGACTCGGGCAGTGCTGCCAAGGGTGGTGACCTCGACTGGGCCAACGGCAACAGCTATGTGCCCGAGTTCAGCCAGGCGCTGGCCAAGCTGAAGAAGGGCGAAATGACCGACGAGCCGGTCAAGTCGCAATTCGGTTTCCACATCATCAAGCTCGATGACCTGCGTGAAGCGACCTTCCCGGGTTTCGACGAGGTGAAGGCGCAGATCGTGCAGCGCCTGGGCCAGCAAAAAACCGGCGCCTTCCAGCAGCAACTCAAGAGCAAGGCCAAGACCGATTACAAGTTCGCAGGCCAGCCGAACTGATCAAGCAGGCGGCCGCCGCGCGGTCGCTTCAATCAAACCCGCTCGACCGTTTCGGTTCAGCGGGTTTTTTCATTGTTGATCGTTTTCAGACCAGGCACCCGGCCTCGATGCGCAACTGGCGCTGGCAGCGCTCGGCAATCGCCTGATCATGGGTGACCAGCACCAAGGTCGTGCCGGCTTCCTGGTTCATCTCGAACATCAGCGCCATCACCTGCGCACCGGTCGCGAAGTCGAGACTGCCGGTGGGCTCATCCGCCAGCAGCAAGGCCGGCTTTTGCACAAAGGCGCGCGCCAAAGCCACGCGCTGCTGCTCGCCACCTGACAGCACCCGCGGGTAATGGAACAGCCGCTGCGCCAGACCGACGCGGCCGAGCATCTGCGTCGCCAGCGCCTTCGCCTCGCGCTCACCACGCAACTCGAGCGGCAGCATGACGTTCTCCAGCGCGTTCAGATTGGGCAGCAGTTGAAAGCTCTGGAACACAAAGCCGATCTCGGCGCCGCGCAAGGCAGCGCGCTGATCCTCGTCGAGCGCGAACAAATCCTGACCACGCAGCCTGACCTTGCCGCTGCTGGGCGTATCGAGCCCGGCCAGGATCGCCAGCAGGGTACTCTTGCCCGAGCCCGAGGCTCCGACGATGGCCACTGACTCGCTGGCGCCAAGGCTGAAGCTGATGTCGTGGAGAATGGTGAGCTCGCCGCTGGCGTCCTGCACCTGTTTGCTGATGCCTTCGACTTCTACAAGATTTGCTGACATGGACTGATTTGTGATGATGAGAAGGCGCGATTGCCTGTTGACTGCCTGCCACTGTAGCTTGTGGGGCTTGCCCGCAATGGCTGCGGCCCAAACGGCACCGCTGATCCTGGTTGTTGGTGACAGCATTTCGGCCGAATATGGTCTGGCTCGCGGCCAGGGCTGGGTGGCTTTGCTGGCCCAACGACTGACTGAGAAAAAATTGGCGCAGCAGGTCCAGAACGCCAGCATCAGCGGCGACACCACTTCGGGTGGCTTGGCACGACTGCCCGCGCTGCTGCAGCAGTACAAGCCAGCGGTCGTCATCATCGAACTCGGCGGCAATGATGCCTTGCGCGGCCTGCCGCTGGCCAACTCGCGTGCCAACTTGAAGGCGATGGTGCAAGCCGCCAAGTCAGCAGGTGCCAAGGTGCTGCTGCTTGGCATGCAGGTGCCACCCAATTACGGCGCCAGCTACCAGCGCGAATTCAGCGCCATGTTCGAACAGGTGGCCAGGGAAGAAAGAACCAGGCTGGTGCCCTTCTTGCTCAAAGGCTTTGGCGACCAGGCCGATGCACAGGCCTGGTTCCAGCCCGACCGGATCCACCCGCTGGCGCGGGCACATCCGCTGATGCTGGAACTGGTCTGGCAAGAGCTGAAGCCCTTGCTCTGAGCCTGAGGGATGCTCTGAACAAGCCTCACGGCTTGAGCCACCGCGGCCTCAGCGTTCGACTTCCTTGTCGCGCTTATCGCCCCGGCCCGGAACATCCGGCTTGCGCCGCTTGTCTTCGACCCGCTGCGGTTGCTGCTGAGTCGCTGGCTGCTGCGGTGCGACCCGGAAATCGGCCGGTGGACGCGCTTGCGGCATCTCCGGCGTCCGCACCCGTTCAGGCTGACGCTCGATTTGACGCTGCTCGATCGGCCGATCCTGCGCCGGTGCACGGATCGGGAAATTCCGCTCGATGCCGCGCTCGTTGTTGTTCTGCTCGACCGCCCTGGGCAGGGTCTCGACACGCGGCTCAGCCGGACGCTGTGGCTGTATCTGTTGCAACTGCGGCGGCTGCAACTGCTGCAACGGCGGCACCAAGCGCGACGATTCAGTCACCGGTGCGGCCGGCGGTACAGCTTGCTGCGGCGGACGCTGGGTGTCGCGTTCACGCCGGTTGTCGCTGCGCCATGGCAAATCTGCTGCGCGCTGGGCGTCAACAGCCGGCCGCTGTGCGGGCTGCTGCAGGCCTTGCTCGATGCGGGCCGGTCCCGTCTGACGCTCGGGCCGGTTTTCGGAACGCAAGGTACCACCCTGCCCGGCCGGACTGCTGATCACGGCACCGAAGTCACGGTTCAGATGAGGTCGCTGCACCAGTTCGGGCTTATGACCGATATTGATGCGCTCGACATAGGCCGGGCTATGTCGATGACTCGGCATATAGACTTCGCGCGGTGCCAGCGGATACCATCCATGGCGCGGTGGCGTTGAGCGCGAGCCGATGTTGATGCCGATGGTCACGCCCGAACCGCCGCCCCAGGCCACCAGAGCCGGCGCGTAGACCGGCCTGGCCACATAGCTGCCCGGCGACCAAGCCCAGCGCCCTTGCCAATTGATCCAGCGGCCGTAATGGAAGGGAGCAAAGCCCCAGGGTGAAGCATCGACCCAACTCCAGCCCCATTGACGGGTCCAGACCCAGCGCCCGTCACGATAAGGCGCCCAGTCCGATCCGACCTGCGAAGGAATCCAGACATTGCCGTATTCAGGCGATTGCGACCATTGGCCATAACGGTCCAGATCCTCGGCACCGGTCATTTCGGGCGAGACATAACGCTGGCTGCTGCCGAGGTTGTCGCCTTCCTGCCGGCTTTGCGCCTGCATCCAGTCACTAAAACTGTCGTTTTGCAAGCGCTGGCGCTCGGTGCGCGGTCCTCCAGCCCACCAGAATTCGGCCTGCTCACCGGCTTGCAGCCAGACCGGCGGCACATCGCTAGCGCGGCCGGATTCGAAACGCAAACGCCCTTGATAGACATAAGCCAAGCTGCCCCGATCAATTTGCTCGACCCTGTATTGGCCCGGGTTTTCAGCACTGACCCGACCCTCGCGCGTCTGCACCTTGAACTCGCTGACAGCTTCCTGCGAGCGCAAACGCAGCCCCAGATCGCCTTTGTCGAGTATGAGCAGTACCTGGCTGTCGTCGAGCCGGTTGAACTCGAGGTTGCTGCGCTCGTCAAGCCACAAGCTGGTTGAACCGATACGCAGCGCCACCCGCGCCCGGTCGTCAGTGCGCAAACGGTCACCCTCGGCCACCGTCTGGTTGCGCAAAAGCTTCAACCATTCCTTGGTCTCGGCATCAAACAGCCAAGCATCTCCGATCACATCAGCGACGCGGCCCGCCCTGGTCGGTGGATCGACGGCATTGCTGGGCTGTGCCAGCGCAGGCTGCAGCCATAGCGAGAACAGCAACGAAAGCCAAGCCAAGGCGAGCCGGCCAATGGTTCGATGCAGGACAGCAAGATTCATCCGATTTACTCCTGAAGTTCAACTACAACGCTTGAAGCAAGCAACAGGCTGACTGAGTTGGAAAATTTCGGCTC
>JBIKPD010000001.1:0-57190 GCA_044357665.1 Roseateles sp.
GAATACCAATCCGGCGGCGCCTTGTCATGGGACTGACCCCGGACACATGACAAGCCCTGCGGCTTGTCATGTGCCTGGGACAGGCCCGAGCGCTTGCAAGCGCTTGGGCTGACCCCGAAAGTAGGATGGAGTTCGACAAGTCCTGCGGCTTGTCATGTGCCTGGGGCAGGCCCGAGCGCTTGCAAGCGCTTGGGCTGACCCCGAAAGCTGGATGAAGTTCGACATGGCTTGCGCCTTGTCAATTTAACGCCCAACGTAACAGGAATTTTTGCCGAAGTCCTAAATTAGACTGACCAGCGTCTCAGCCCGTGGGATTGCCCGGGGCAAGTCAAAGCGTGATGAAACGCTTCGGCTGAGTTTGTAACACTGCCAGTCGCGGATTTTTGTAAGGTCAAGTTTGGCGAGCACCAGGACCATTTGCTGGAAGGCATTGCTGGTGGCTCGCAACCCGATTCGCCGTAGCAGAGCGCTCCTCCTGGGCGACTTAGAACGGTGAATTGCTGCGCTGCAGCGGCATGTCCGCTTGCGGGCAGTGCTCTTTCCACTTGATCAAGGAGAACTTGAATGGCAACTGCAACAAAGGCTTCGGCCAAGAAGGCCGCACCCGCGAAAACAGCCGCTCCAGCGAAGAAGGCCGCTGCGCCTGCGAAGGCTGCGGCGCCTGCGAAGAAGGCCGCTGTTCCGGCCAAGAAGGCTGCTGCACCTGCGAAGAAGGCCGCTGCGCCTGCGAAGGCTGCGGCGCCAGCGAAGAAGGCCGCTGCTCCGGCCAAGAAGGCTGCTGCACCTGCCAAGAAGGCTGCCGCACCTGCGAAGAAGGCCGCTGCTCCGGCCAAGAAGGCTGCTGCACCTGCCAAGAAGGCTGCCGCACCTGCGAAGAAGGCCGCTGCTCCGGCCAAGAAGGCTGCCGCACCTGTGAAGAAGGCTGCTGCACCTGCGAAGAAGGCTGCTGCACCTGCGAAGAAGGCTGCTGCACCTGCGAAGAAGGCTGCTGCACCGGCGAAGAAGGCTGCTGCTCCGGCCAAGAAGGCCGCTGCACCTGCGAAGAAGGCTGCTGCTCCTGCCAAGGCTGCCGCACCGGCAAAGAAGGCCGCTGCTCCTGCCAAGGCTGCCGCACCTGCAAAGCCTGCAGCCAAGAAGGTCGCCGCCAAGCCAGTTGCTGCGGCACCCTCAGCCAAGACGACTTTGAGCCCGCAAGCGGCTTGGCCTTTCCCGACTGGCAACAAGCCTTAAGACTTGGGCAAGGTGCATTTGAATTGCACCTTGCCAGGTCTACCGGGAACCCAGGGAAGGTCGGGCAAGCTTGCCCGACCGTTCGTTCAGGCCTGCTCGCGCAAGGTTTGATATTCGGCTGAACCTTGGGCAGTCCGAAAGACCTCAGTGGTTGAAAATTTCAATGCTGTAGCCGGCAACGCTTTGTTCACCGGTTGATAGCAATTTTTTCAGCGGCAGATCTGCGTTCGCCGCGATGAGGGGTGCTCCGGCATCGAAATCAGCGGGTGCGAGTATTCGTCTTGCCAGCAACGCACCAGCCTGGTCGGTCAGCGTCAGTTCGATCGATGGCATGGCCACCGCAGTATCTGCCTTGTTATGCAGGGTCAAGGCGAGCAGATATTGATTGCCGGCTGCAGCTTTGCTGAGTGAACTGCTCTCGACGCTGAGCGCATCAATCCGCCGCCAAGGCTGTAACTCACAAGCGCGTACTTCGCACAGGAGCCGCAATGCCTGCCGGGTCGCAGGGTACTTGGCCGCAATGGCATCATGAAAATGATCGACTGCCTGCGCGCAGAGCATCAACAACAGCAACAAGGCGAGCAGACTCAAGCTGGCTTTCACGCCGGGCTTGCTCCACCGATCGCCCGCCGGTTTCCGCATGAAGCCGGGCAAAGGCTGCAGGTTGTCCGTATGTACGACGGCCAAAGGGACAGTAGCCGACATGTCGAACTCGATCAGGTCCGCTGCTGGCTCGGCAGCGCTGCTTGTCCTATCAGTCCAATGTGGTTCTTGACGGGAGTCTGGCTTGACAGAGCGGTCCGCCACCATGAGGTCGGCGGGGGGTGTCGATACGCCGGCAACGATTTCAGCTTTCAGGAGGCTGCTGGATTCCGGCGCAAACAGTGGTGGCGGCAACTCGTCAACTGGCTGCGGCTCGACCACCGCGGGAACCAGTATTGCGGTCGGAATGGCTAGTGACCATGCAGGCGGCGGCTCCCGGTCAGGGTCAAAAAGCTGCTTGCCGGCATCGAATATTTCAGCGCAACGGCCACAGCGCACCCAGCCCTCAGAGACCCGGAGTTGATCCTGCACCACCCGGAAGATGGTGCCACAGGCAAAACAGCGGGTGGCAAGTCTCATATCGCGATCATGCCACTGCATGCCGGCAGGTGCAGTCAAGCCCGCTGTGCGGTCATCAAGATCCAGCCCTCTTGCTCGTCGCTGACTGCCAGTTTGACCCAGGGGGCATAGGCCAGTTTTAACTCATCGGCCTGACGCGCCAGAATCCCGGCCAGAATCAGTTGTCCGCGGGGTGCCATGTGATCACAAAGCAGCGGCGCCAGCAGTTTCAACGGTGAGGCCAGGATATTGGCCAGCACCAGCGGGTATTCACCGTTCGCAGCCTCGGGCAAGGCGGCGTGCAGTGACACCTTGTTGGCCAAGGCATTGGCCCGACAAGCCTGGATGGCGGCCGGGTCGATGTCGACTGCATCGATATTGCTGGCGCCATGCAGTGCAGCGCCGATTGCCAGGATGCCAGAGCCACAGCCATAGTCGAGGACCCGGTTCCAACTGCTGCCAAGCGCCGCATGCTGCGCGATCCAGCGCAGACACATGCGAGTCGTGGGATGAGTGCCGGTGCCAAAAGCCAGCCCAGGATCCAGGCGCATCACCAGGCGCGCCTGCTCGGGTGCCTGGTGCCATGAAGGCACGATCCAGAATTCAGGCGTGATGTCGACGGGTGCAAATTGCGATTGGGTCAGACGGACCCAGTCCTGTTCAGGCACGGGTTGCACCGACTGAACATGCACATCCTCAGCCCAATCCTGGCTCAGGATCAGCGTCGCGCATTCAGTCGCCGCGTTCTCGTCAGGGAATAGTGCGCGAACGACCGAGCGTTGCCAGCCGCCGCGTGGTGCCGGCATGCCGGGCTCACCAAATAGCGCTTGTTCAATCGGCGTATCGGCGTCGGCATCTTCGACCGAGACTGAAAGCGCTTCGAGTTCCATCAGCGCATCGCTGACGGTCTCGACCACATCCTCACCGCAGATCAGAACCAGTTCATGCAGGGTGCTGGGATTGGTCAACGTTTGTGCTGGCTCATCCAGCCCTCGAGGTAATGAATATTGGTGCCACCCTCGACGAATTTGGCATCGACCATCAGCTCGCGATGCAAGGGGATATTGGTCAGAATACCTTCGACCACCGTTTCTGAGAGGGCAATGCGCATGCGTGCCAAGGCCTGTTCGCGCGTATCTCCATGGACGATGATCTTGCCGATCATCGAGTCGTAATGGGGCGGCACGAAGTAGTTGGTATAGACGTGAGAATCGACCCGCACGCCCGGTCCTCCCGGCGCATGCCACATCGTGATGCGGCCCGGCGACGGCGTGAACTTGTATGGATCCTCGGCGTTGATCCGGCATTCGATCGCATGTCCGCGCAGGCTGATAGCGCGCTGCGTGAATGGCAGCTTCTCGCCAGCTGCGATCCTGATCTGCATCTGCACGATGTCGATGCCGGTGACCATTTCAGTGACCGGGTGTTCGACCTGCACGCGCGTGTTCATCTCGATGAAATAGAACTCGCCGTTCTCGAACAGGAACTCGAATGTGCCGGCGCCGCGATAGCCCATCTTGCGGCAAGCCGCCGAGCAGCGGTCGCCGATCTTCTCGATCACGCGCCGCGCAATACCCGGTGCCGGAGCTTCTTCGAGGATCTTCTGGTGGCGCCGCTGCATCGAGCAGTCGCGCTCACCCAACCAGACCGCATTCTTGTGTTCGTCGGCCAGCACCTGGATTTCAATATGGCGAGGGTTCTCCAGGAATTTTTCCAGATAGACCTGCGGATTACCGAAAGCCGCTCCGGCTTCAGCGCGCGTGGTCTGTACGGCATTGACCAAGGCAGCCTCGGTGTGGACAACCCGCATGCCGCGCCCGCCACCACCGCCAGCGGCCTTGATGATCACCGGATAACCGACCGAGCGGGCGATCTTGATGATTTCTTTTGGATCCTCAGGCAAGGCGCCTTCAGATCCTGGCACGCAAGGTACGCCGGCGCGGATCATCGCCTGCTTGGCCGACACCTTGTCACCCATCATCCGGATCGATTCGGGTGTCGGGCCGATAAAGGTAAAGCCGCTGCGCTCGACGCGCTCGGCAAAGTCAGCGTTTTCGCTCAGGAAGCCGTAGCCGGGATGGATCGCCTCGGCGTCGGTCACCTCGGCAGTCGCGATGATCGCAGGCATGCTCAGATAGCTCTGAGCCGATGCGGCCGGTCCGATGCAGACCGCCTCATCGGCCAGCTTCACATACTTGGCATCGCGGTCGGCTTCGGAATAAACCACCACCGACTTGATGCCCATTTCACGACAGGCGCGCTGGATCCGGAGGGCGATTTCGCCTCGATTAGCAATCAGTATTTTCTTGAACATAGATCCTCGGCTCAATCGCCCTTGCGGGCTGCGCCCTGAGGGCAATTTGGCTCCGCCGCAAGGCTGGAAGCCTTGTCGCCTCGATTAGCAATCAGTATTTTCTTGAACATAGGTCCTCGGCTCAATCGCCCATGCGGGCTGCGCCCGGAGGGCAATTTGGCTTCGCCGCAAGGCTGGAAGCCTTGTCGCCTCGATTAGCAATCAGTATTTTCTTGAACATAGGTCCTCGGCTCAATCGCCCATGCGGGCTGCGCCCGGAGGGCAATTTGGCTTCGCCGCAAGGCTGGAAGCCTTGTCGCCTCGATTAGCAATCAGTATTTTTTTGAACATAGGTACTCGGTTCCATCGCCGTCGCCTGGCTCATCGAGCCAGAGCCGATCCGGTCAATAGGCTTACTCGATGATGAAAAGCGGTTGACCGAATTCGACCGGTTGTCCGTTTTCGCAGAAGACGCGGGTGATGGTGCCGCTCTTGTCGGCGTCGATCTCATTCATGATCTTCATCGCCTCGATGATGCAAATTGCTTCACCTTCCTTGATCTGTTGACCGACTTCGGCAAAAGGCTTGGCATTTGGATTGGCTGCGCGGTAGAAAGTACCCACCATCGGGGACTTCACCTCATGACCTGGTTCGGCCGCTGGCGTCGCGGAAGGTGCTTCTGCGACCGGCGCGGCTGCAACTGCTGCAACGGGAGCCGCAGCCATCGGCACTGCCACCTGGCCGAAGCCGACGGGCGACTTGACGATTCTGACCTTGCCTTCGGCTTCGGTGATTTCAAGTTCGGAAATATTCGACTCGGACACCAGGTCGATCAAGGTTTTCAGCTTGCGCAAATCCATTTTTTTCTCCAACGAAATTGTTTACATAGATTGGCGGGGCAGCGATGAACGCGCCCTGCCGGCCTGTCAAGCAGGCGGTGGTACAGGGTTGCCGAGCTGCTCGATGGCACAAGCCAAGGCGAGTTGGTAGCCTTGGGCACCGAGTCCGCAAATCACACCAAGGGCGAGTTCGGAGAAAAAGCTGTGGTGGCGAAAAGTTTCGCGTTTGTGGATATTCGACAGATGAACTTCAATGAAGGGCAGATCGACGGCGGCCAAAGCATCCCGCATTGCAACGCTGGTATGGGTGTATGCGGCCGGGTTGATGATGATGAAGCGGCAGCCTTCGCGAGCCGCTGTCTGAATCCGGTCGACCAAGGCGCCCTCGTGATTGCTTTGAAAGGATTCAAGCGAAAATCCGGCTTTCGCTGCTATTTCTGCAAGATTGGCGTCGATCTGCGCCAAAGTTGTCGAGCCGTAGACCGTCGGCTCGCGGCTGCCGAGCAGGTTGAGGTTGGGGCCGTGAAGTACAAGAATTTGCATTTTGAGCTAAAAGAGGCGTCGATGTCGTCTGTAGTTCGAGCCGTAAAAGCGCGATGGCTTGAACTTTACGCTTTTTAGGACCCGATCGATAAAGATTGACTCAAATAAATCGATTTATGCCAGACCCGTCGCAAGTTGACGCAATTCGTCAAGGTGGGTGGCTCCCAGCTTGCGCCAGATGACTTCGCCGTTGGCTCCGAAGGCCACGCTGAAGGGCAAGCCGCCTTGGGTATTGCCGAGCTTGCGGGCCAGGTCCGTGCCTGTCAGGCCAGCCATGCCAATGTCAAATTCGAGTGGCAGCTTCTGCAAAAATTCACGCACCGGTGTTGGCGAGTCAACCGCCAAGCCCAGAACTTGCCATCCCTGCGCCTTGAACTCCCGCTGGAATTGAGCCAATTCAGGCAACTCCTGCACGCAAGGTGGACACCAGGTGGCCCAGAAATTCAGCAGCAAGGGCCTGCCTTTCATGCCGGCTGTGACCAACTCGCCTCCCTCAGGCCGATCAAAACGCGACGACCAGAAGGCTAGGGCTTCGGCTGATAGCGTCGGTTCGGTCTGCTGTCGCCAGGTCAAACCCAGGCCCAAGGCAGCCAAGCCGGCACCGGTGATCAACCAGTTGCGGCGTCGATTGAGCATCGTCATGTCGTAATCTCCATCAGTTTTCGCAAAGCGGCGAGGTCGCCGCGTTCACTGCGCCCGTGGGCGTCGGGTTTGAGCGCGCCGCGCAAGTCATCGAAGTCGAGAATGCTCAAGTGAACGGTCACCAGTTCCCCGAGCGTGGGGCAGCGAGTTGCCAGCGAAAGCACATCGATCTGCCGGTTCCTCGGGCCTGTCATGGCACCGACTTCATAGTCGACGCCCTGATTGATCAGCGCGATCTCAGCCGATTTGCTGTCGTCGCAATAGAGCTGCAAGTGAATGTTGGACAGCCGCGTGGCCGTCCCGCGCCATACCGCTCCACATAGATGAGGACGGAATTCTTCCAGACGCGCCATCCAGATTGCTGCCAGTTCGCGCAGGGCGCTCAGTTCAGCAGGCTGGGTGTCAGCACAGAACAGGGCCAGGTAGTCGCGCACCTCGTCTTCCAGCTGATTATTGTCCGGCAGACGGTTGCGACCGCTGCGTTGCAGGCCCAAGGCCTTCAGCGCATGTTGCTTGGCCGGGCCATATTCAAGCCCTTCTTCAACCACCATGCGGGCGGCAGTGGCGGCAATCTCAGCTGTGATTTGATTCTCGATCGGCATATCAGGGGACCTCGACCCCGCCCATGCGCGCTTCGATGGTGGCAGCGCGGGACAGCAAGTAGGGCGAAGCAGGACGCTTCTCGAAGCGTTTCGGGGCCGGCAACATGACGGCGAGGCGAGCCGCTTGCTCGGCATTGAGTTGCCTTGCGTCGATGCGGAAATAATGGCGCGCCGCTGCCTGTGCTCCAAACAGGCCCTCGCCCCATTCGACATTGTTCAGGTAGATTTCCAGAATGCGGCGCTTGCTCAGCGCAGCTTCCAGCATCAGCGTGATGGCGAACTCCTGGGCTTTGCGGGCGAAATTGCGCTCGCCGCTGAGAAACATGTTCTTGGCCAATTGCTGGGTGATGGTCGAACCCCCAACGACTTTGGCTGCGGGCGGCGGCTTGGCCGCAGCCGCGGGCTTGGCTTGTGAGCGCTTTACCGCCCTTGCGGCTTCACGCTGGTTGCGCTCCCAGGCCTTCTCCATGGCGTCCCATTCGACGCCGCCATGGTCGACGAAGCCGGCGTCTTCGCTGGCAATGACCGCACGCTTGAGCTGATTGCCGAGCATTGCGGCATCGACCCATTGCTGACTCCACAGGAGCTGTTGTTTGTCGACAGCCAGGCGCCAGATTTCCGACCGCTGAAAACTGCTCGACTGCGGTGCCACCCAGTTCATCAACATGATCCGCAAGCCGAAATAGATCTGCAATGCCAGCAGGCCGATGACAAGCAACAAGCCCAGGCGCAGCAGCGCGGCGGCTGTCCTCTTCATGCCAGTCGCTCGATCAAAGCAGCCAAGACCGGCTTGGTGTCGGGGCGCAATCCGCGCCAGACCTCGAAGGCTTCGGCCGCCTGCTCGACCAGCATGCCCAGACCATCGCGCGCTTGCGCGCCGTGGCTGCCTGCCCAGGCCAGGAAATTTGCAGCGGGCGGGCCATACATCATATCCAGCGCCAGCGCACCGGGTTTGAGTACTTCAGCCGATACCGGCACGCCGGCTCCAGCCAGGCTCGCGCTGGTGCCGTTGAGCAGGATGTCGTAGCTGCGACCGCAATCGGTCAACCCGCAAGCCAGCAGTTGAACGCCACGGGCTTGCGCCAGTTCCTGGTGCGACTCGACCAGAGCGCGAGCCTTGTCGGGATTGCGGTTGGCCACCGTGATCGCGGCCGGGTCTGTGCCGATCAGGCTGCCGAGCACGCCGGCTGCGGCGCCGCCAGCGCCGAGCAGCAGGATGCGTTGGCCAGACAGAGGGATTCCGGCATTGCCTTCGATGTCCCGTACCAACCCGGCGCCATCGGTGTTGTCGCCGAACCAGCCATCCTGATCAAAGCGCAAGGTGTTGACCGCAGCGGCCAGCGCAGCGCGAGGGCTCAATGTCCGGGCCAGCCGGCAGGCCTCGAACTTGAACGGTACGGTGACATTGCAGCCGCGCCCGCCTGCCGCAGCAAAAGCCTGCACAGTGGCCGAAAAGCCGTCGAGGGGGCATTGCAGACGCTCGTAGCTGATCAGCTGGCCCGTCTGCCGGGCAAACTGTGCATGGATGAAAGGTGACTGACTGTGCGCGACGGGATTGCCGGCAACTGCGTAAATATCAGGTGTCATCGGGGTGCACTCAAACTGGTTTCCAGACCGTCTTCGCGGGTAAAACGAAAGCGCGAGGTGATCACCAGCACTTCTGCGCCCTGGCGCATCGCGCTGCTGAATTCACCGAAAGGCGCCGCGGCGAGAACGATAGCGACGGCTCGGCGATCGAGGTTACGGTCGCCAGAAGGTGCAACGAGGTCGGTTTCTATCACCTGGCCGTGCAGATCGACATGAATATTCATCGTCAGTTCGCCATACAGCTTGCGACCCTCATGTTCGGGGAAAAAGCGCGTGCCGCGATCTTCGACGCGCCGGCGCAAGTGATCGTAATACTTGGCGTAAACCACTTCGCGCGTGGCCGGGCTGACATAGCGTTTGCGCGGCCTGGCCGATTCGTCACTGACACGCTTCTCGATTTCGGCGAGCAACTGCACCAGTTGCCGCCGCTGCTCCACTTGCTCGCGCGCAGCCAGCGCACCCTTGTCGATTTGCGGCCCTGATGGTGTCAACAAGGCCAGTTCGCGCCGCACGACCGCCAGCAGTTGCTGCTGTTCTTCCTTCAGTTGGTCGATCTCGGCTCGTTGCGACTCAATTGATTCGCCGATCTCCATCAACGGAGATGGCGGCAAGGGCGAGCTTGACCGACCTTTTTCAAGTTCGCCACCGCCGGCCAGATTGGCTTGCGCAAGCGCCATGGCTTTCGTTGGCAGTTCCTTGCTGCGCGAATTGACCAGCACCACTTCCAGCGATTGCACCTGGAAAACCCGGTTGAAACCTTCCGGGTCGACCAAGCGCAGCGTCAGCAGTGCTGCATGCAGGCCCAACGACAAGACCAAAGCAATTTGCAGCGATGAAAGCCTGGCCAGCATCTTCAGCTCGCAGCGATTACCTCCGGGCTGACAAGGTCATCACCCGGCAAGTCGTCAGATGTCAGGTCAATGGCCAAGGTCAGCGGGCCGCTGCCTGCGGACTCATCGTCGTCGATGCTGTCGGCCATTTGCGGCGCTTCGTCGAGGCGCTCGATCAGGGACGCATGCAGGTCCAAGGTCATCTCATCGGTACCGGTGATGCGCACGCGCACATGGGTGCCGCGCGGTAGCGCATCGCAGCCTGCGACTTTGAAGACCAGAGGAAGGTCGTCGGCGCGCACCAGGCCATCCTTCATCACGACGGCGTTCATTTCGGTGATCTGCGTCTGCGTCACATAGCGCAGGGTCCAGAAACGCTCGATGCCGTTCTGGAAACCGTTGTATTCGGCATAAGCCGAGTCAAAACCCGAGATGATCGAGAACAGTTGTGCATCTTTGGGCTTGAACGGCGCCACCAGGGCCGCGGTGCGTCCATGCCTGGCGCAGGCAATGATCTGCCATTGATTGACCAGATCAACATAGCGGCGCAGCGGCGACGTGGCCCAAGTGTATTGCGCCACACCGAGGCCGGCATGTGGCTGGGCCTTGGTGCCCATACGCACTTTGATGCCCGGAGCCATGCTGGCCTGGCTGCGATAGATGCCCGGCAGGCCCAACTCGTTCAGCCAGCCGCCCCAGGTCGAGTTGGCCAGAATCATCGCTTCGGCAACGATCAGATCAAGCGGTGCACCGCGCTGTCGGGTGCTGATACTGACCAACTCGCTGCCGTCTGGCTCGCCGGGCGAGGCCTCCGGATTGGCGGCGCTCAGGCGGAAGTTGTAGTCGGGGCGGTTGAAGTTCTCGGGTTTGCCGCGTACGACTTCGCGCTGAGCTTTCAATGACTTGGCAAGCCGGAAGGCGAAAGCCAGTTCAGGCGCGAATGCATAGTCGGCGGTCGCGTTGCCAGTCAGCGTCGCCTCGGTGATCAAGGCATCGAGCTTGTCATGGCGCAGATTGGCCTTGATCGGCACCAGTTCGAGCCTTGTCTGGCTGCTCTGGATCGTCATCGTGGCCTCGTCGAGCGTCACATACAGCGATACGGCAGGACAGTTGCGGCCCTCGATCAGCGTGTAGGCCTGCACCACCTCGTCAGGCAGCATGGTCAGCTTCCAGCCCGGCATATAGACGGTTGAAAGCCGCTCGCGCGCCACCCGATCGATCGCCGAATCGGGCTGGAATGCCAGGCCGGGTGCGGCGATATGGACACCGAAGACAATGGTGCCGCTGCCCAGGCCTTGCACCGACAGGGCATCGTCGATCTCGGTGGTGGCCGAATCGTCAATCGAGAAAGCGCCGACCTGCGCCAGCGGCAACTCATCCTTGATCTCGGGCGCGACCAGGGCCGGGAATCCATGGCCGCCGGGGAATTGCTCGAACAGGAAGCGCTTCCAGTGGAACTGGTAGGCGCTGCTGATGGCACCGGCAGCCTTCAGCAAGTCCAATGGTGCTTTGTGCGAACGCCTTGTCGCTTCGAGGACGGCCTTGTATTCAGGACCGTTCTTGTCGGGTTTGAAAAGGATTTTGTAGATTTGCTCGCGCACCGGCTCGGGGCAGCTGCCGGCGGCCAACTCGGTCGCCCATTGTTCGATCTGCAGGCCTTGCAAGCGCTTGCGCTCAAGCCCCAGCAAGGCGGCCTTTACGATTTCTTCGGGCGCCTTCTTGAACATGCCTTTGCCGGCGCGACGGAAGTAATGCGGCGCGTCGAAAAGCTTGAACAGGGCGGCGGCCTGATGCGCGATGCCGGCCTTGGCGTCGAAATATTCGCGCGCCAGGTCGGCGAAACCGAAGTCGTTCTCGGGGGCAAATTCCCAGGCCAGGTCGAGGTCGATTTCCTGCGCCAGTCGCTGGGCCTCGGCAATCAGCTCGGCGGGCGCCGGTTTTTCGAACTTGAGCAGCACATTGGCGGCCTTCACTTTGACGCGTTTGCCCGAATCCAGCTCGATTTGCATCGAGCTATCGGCTTCAGACATCACGCGGCCGGCGAGGAATTTTCCGGCATCATCGAACAGAGCAAACATATGGGCGGCATTGTCGCTGATCAGCTGCCTTGACCTGCAAAGCGCAGCGCGGCGGGCGAGTATCAGCCGGCAACTGCAAGCATCACTGCCGATGACTTGAAGACTGCACTGGCCGACTGGCCGATGCTCAGGGACATCGCTTCGACCGCGTCATTGGTGACACTGGCGGTGATGACAACGCCGCCTGGCAGCGTCAAGCCGATCAGCGACGAGACGGCGCCCCGCGCGATCCGTGAGATGCTGCCGGCGAGCTGATTGCTGGCCGACAGCTTGTAGCCGGCGAAGTCGCCGACCAGCACGATGCTCGAAGCTTTCACCAGAGCGATGGCTTCCTGACCCAATTGCAAGCCGAGTTGCAGGGCTGCACTGCTGCTCAGCGCCACGGTGATCGCCTGACCGCCGCGCAAGGCGAGCCTGACTTCGGTGGTCACCGGCCCGGACTGGATGGCGGCAATGGTTCCGCTGAACTGGTTGCGGGCGCTGGTTTTCATGGCAATTCTCCTCAAGGTTCCGGCCAGGGCCGGTTGTGCATTAATCCAGGCTTCCTGCTGCTGCAAAAAGTCGGCATGGGCGCGCTGCAACTGCTTCCAGGCATCGAGCAGGGCCTGACCTGCGAGGGTCAACTGGCTGCCCCCGCCGCCCCGGCCGCCGGTGCTGCGGGTCAACAAGGCCGCATGGGCCAGGTTGGCCGCAGTTTCGAGCAAAAGCCAGGCGCCCTTGTAGCTGTAGCCTGCGGTGCTGGCGGCACGGCTGATCGAACCGGTGGCCGCGACCGCTTCGAGCAGCGCAAAGAACCGCGCATCGAGCCGACCGGCCAGACGCAACTCGCCGCTGAGAATTCTCGCCTCAGCCATCGCTGTCTGGGTCGAGCAATTGGCCGATGCGGCGTGCCAGCGGATGCGGCATTGGGCCGGGCTTGGCGGGACTGAAAAACTCGCTCGCTGCGCCACTGGCCAGATCGATTTGACGCATGACCTGGCCCTGTTCGATCACCAGCGCCTCGTCGGCCAGCGCCAGCACATCGTCGACATCATGGCTGATCATCACGATCGGGATCTGCCACTGTTCGCGCAACTGCTTCAGTTGTTCGCGCATGCCGCGCCGCAGCAGCGGGTTCAAGGCAGCAAAGGGCTCGTCCAAAAGCAGCAATTCGGGTCTGCAGGCCAGCGCACGGGCCAGCGCAACACGCTGCTGCTGGCCACCTGACAGATCGGCCGGCCTGGCTTCAGCCAATCCCTGCAGATCGAAGCGCTGCAACAGCGTTGTGACCCAATCCTGGTCTTCGCGGCTCAAGCGCGGTTGGCGCCAACTACCCAGGCCAAAGCCGATGTTGGCGCGTACCGACAGGTGCGGAAACAGGGCATAGCTCTGGAATAAATAGCCGATACGGCGCTCAGCAGGTGCCAGGTTGATGCCTTGCTGCGAGTTGAACAGGCTGCGCCCGCCGATGCGCACATGACCGCCGTCGGGGCGCAGCAGGCCGGCCATCGCCTGCAAGGTCAACGATTTGCCGGCGCCTGAGGGCCCGAACAGTGCCAACACCGGCGCAGCCGAGCTGAAACTCACCCGCAGTTCGAAGCGGCGCTGTTTGTCCCGAAGGCTCAGTTTCAGGTCGACATCGATCATGGTCTGGAAAACCCATGGTTGATCAAGACCTGCTGTGCTGCAGTCGACTGCAGATAGTCGACGAATTGCTGCGCCAGCCGCGCTTGCCTCGCCTCGCGGGCGACTGCGACAGGATATTGCGCAGCGCCAGCGAACTGCTCGACGATGCGCACCTGACCGGCCATCGACAGCGCGTCGCTTCGATAGACGATGCCGGCTTGCACTTCGCCACGCGCGACATGTGAAAGTGCCTGACGAACATTCCCGGCTTGCACATATTTCGGTAGCAGTTGTTCCCATAGGCCGGCCTTTTCCAGCGTCTGGCGGGCATAGCGGCCGGCCGGTACGCTGGCCGGGTTGCCGATCGCGATGCGACGAACGTCGTTTCGAGTCAGATCGTTCAGCTGCTGCAACGGCAATCCCCCTTGCGTCGGGACGATCAGTACCAGCTGGTTGGCGCTGAAGTTGCGCCGGCTGCCGGGAATGATCAGCTGCTGGCGTTGCGCGCTGTCCATGCTCTCCTGGTCGGCGCTGGCGATCAGGTCGACCGGGGCTCCCTGTGCGAGTTGCTGCACCAGCAATACCGATGCTGCAAAGTTCAGGCGCAGGCGGGTTCCGGGGTGAGCCGCCTCGAAGTTGTGGCTGATCTCGCGCATCGCATCGCTCAGGCTGGAAGCGGCCGAGATCGTCAACTGCTGCGCATTGACCAGCAAGGGCCAGGTCAGGAACAAGGTCAGGAGCCAGCGCATTGGCAGCTCAGGCGCGGCTGAAAAGCCGCCGTGACAAGATCAACACGGCCATCGCGATTGCCGAAGTCAGCAGCACCAGCCACAGAGCGGTGTCATCGTTGCCGCTTTGAACTGCATCGTAGATCGCCATCGAAGCAGTCTGGGTTTGTTTCGGAATCGAGCCCGCAACCATCAGCGAAGCGCCGAATTCGCCCATCGCCCGGGCAAAAGCCAGCAGGCCTCCGGCCAAAATGCCGGGCCAGGCCAAGGGCAAGGTGATGCGCAGGAAGACGCCCCAGGGCGTTTGCCGCAGGGTCCGCGCTGCAGCTTCCAGGGTCGGATCGACCGCGCCAAACGCAGCCCGGGCTGATTGCAGGACCAGCGGCAAGGCCACCAGCGCCGAGGCCAGTACGGCGCCATGCCAGCTGAAGATGATCGAATAGTCGAAATGATCATGTAGCCAGCCGCCCAGCGCGCTGCGGCGCCCCATCAGCACCAACAGGCCGTAGCCGACGACGGTTGGTGGCAGGACCAAGGGCAACATGCAGGCCGCCTCGAGCAGGCCAGAACCGGGAAAAGGCCGGCGTGCAAACAGCCAGCCCAACGCCACGCCAGCGACCAAAGCCAGCAGCGTGGCAACACCGGCCACTTGCAGCGACAGCAACAGCGGAAACCAGTCGAGCGTAGAAAAGGCGCTGAGCATTCGTTATGTAATCAGTTACATAACGATCATAGCCTTGTTCAAACCGCAGACTCTTGCCTGGCCTCGTCAGCGCTCGGGCCGGGTTTATCCGGCGGTGATTCGCATCGCCAGATGGGCCAACGCTTCTTCGACCTGGTCAACCAGTACCAAGCAAAGGTCGCCCGGCTCGAGTCGGGCCAAGGCCATGTCGATGGCGATGAATTCGCCCTGGATTTCAGTGATGAAACTGGTTCGGCTGGCGCCTTGCAGACCTTCGCGCAACAGCGCCAGCACCTCGCCATCGGCACGCCCGCGCTGGCAGGCATCCTCGAACAGGATCACCTCGTCAAACGCCGCGCCGAGCACCTGGGTCTGTTCGATGATGTCGTTGTCACGCCGGTCGCCGGCGCCGCTGATCACCACCGAACGCTTCTTGCCCGGCAGCGCCTGTACCGCAGCGACCAGCGCGCGCATCGCATCGGCGTTGTGGCCATAGTCGGCAATGACGGTGGCGCCTCGGTAGTCCATCACATTGAAGCGCCCTGGCGCATTGTCCGCATCGTTGGCAAAGCTGGCCAGACCGCGCCGCACCGTGTCCCAATCCAGCCCGACACCCCAGGCGGCGGCGACAGAAGCCATCGCGTTCTCGACCTGGAAGCCGATGGCTCCGCCGCGGGTGATCGGAATGTCGCGCAAGGCGATGTTCTCGCGCCAACTGCCCTGTGCTGCGACCAGCATCTCGCCGTCGATGAAGACACAGCGCTTGCCTTGCGCGCGGTGCGTTGCCATCAGCGGATGGTGCCGGTCAGCGGCAAAAAATATCACCTGGCCCGGACAAGTCGATGCCATATTGGCGACCACCGGATCCGCAGCGTTGAGCACTGCATAGCCGCCGGGCGCGACGTTCTGCACGATCACGCGCTTGACCAGCGCGAGTTCGTCCACGGTATTGAGAAAATTCATCCCCAAGTGGTCGCCGGCGCCCAGATTTGTCACCACCGCCACCTGGCAGCGGTCGAATCCGAGGCCTTCACGCAAGATGCCGCCGCGAGCGGTCTCGAAGACTGCCGCTTCGACGTCAGGGTGCATCAATACATTGCGCGCGCTCTTCGGGCCCGAGCAGTCACCGCTGTCGGTCTGGCGCCCGTCAATGGTCACGCCATCGGTATTGGTCATGCCGACCTTCAGTCCGCAGGTCGTGAACAGATGTGCGATCAGGCGCGTCGTTGTCGTCTTGCCGTTGGTGCCACTGACGGCGACGACCGGGATGCGGCCGTCTTCTTGCTTGTTCGGACCAGCACCATAGAGGTGCGCAATGATGGCTTCCCCGACATTGCGGCCCTTGCCGTAGGAAGGCGACAGGTGCATGCGCAGACCCGGTGCAGCATTGACTTCGACGATGCCGCCGCTTTGTTCTTCAAGCGGGCGCAGGACGCTTTCGGTGACGATGTCAACGCCGCAGACATGCAGACCGACGACCTGTGCGGCAGCAATCGCCCTTGCGGCAACTTCTGGATGCACATCGTCGGTGACATCGGTGGCGGTGCCGCCGGTCGACAAATTGGCGTTGTTGCGCAGGATCACGCGGCGGCCTTTTTCAGGCACCGACTCGGGACTCAGGCCCTGCATTTCCAAGCGGGCCACCGCGATCTCGTCAAAGCGGATCTTGGTCAGCGAGGTCGCGTGACCATCGCCTCGTTTCGGATCGGCGTTGACCCGATCGACCAATTGCTTGACTTGATGCTTGCCATCGCCGATCACATGCGGCGGGTCGCGCCTGGCTGCGGCAACCAGTTTGTCGCCGACCACCAGCAGCCGGTAGTCGCTGCCAGGCAGAAATTTCTCCACCATCACATGACCGATTTCTTCGGCGACGCGGTAGGCGGTTTCCATGTCTTCACGCGTGTTGACATTGACGGTCACGCCCTTGCCCTGGTTGCCGTCCTGCGGTTTGACCACGACCGGCAGGCCGAGTTCTACTGCCACCTGCCAAGCTTCGTCGATGCTGTCGACCGGTTGACCGAGCGGCACCGGCACACCCGCTGACTGCAGCAGGCGTTTGCTCAAGTCCTTGTCCTGGGCGATCGATTCGGAAACCGCGCTGGTCGCGTCGACCTCGGCCGCCCAGATACGGCGCTGCTTGGCGCCCCAGCCGAACTGCACCAGGCTACCCTGTGTCAGCCTGCGGTAGGGGACGCCGCGCGCCACCGCGGCATCGACGATCGCGCCGGTGGAAGGCCCGAGCCGTACATCTTCATCGAGTTCACGCAGTTGCGCCAAGCTGGCATCGGCGTCGAAACTGCCATCGTCGCGCGCCGCCTCAACCAAGCGGCAGGCGGCCTCGAAGGCAAGCCGGCCGACATCTTCCTCGCTGTACTCGACCACGACCTGGAAACTGCCCGGCTCGCTGGTCACATGGGTGCGACTGAAAGTGACCGGGCAGCCGGCTTGCGCCTGCAAAGCCAGCGTGGCCTGTTCCAGCACATGGGCCAGGGAAATCAGCGGATGCTGGGTGCTGGCCGGGCGCAAGGCACCGATGCTGGGGAAAATGGCGCGCAACCTGGCTTCAAAACCCGGTAAATTGGCGATCGACTGCTCGATCTCATTGCAGTGAACAATCGCTTCAATGGCCGTATGCCGGCTCCACATATTCGGGCCACGCAAGGCCCTTGTGCGAGAAACTTCCATAGGTCAAATTCCGGTTTCGTTCAAGGATTGTTCTGGCTGGGCTGCGTTGCTTTGATTCAGGCCTTGGTATCACCAGGCAGTGCCGGCACGAAAGTATCCATGCCGGCTGAAATCAGCTCGGGTGAAATATTCAGGGCCCAGGCTGCGGCGACCGCCGCCAATACTGTGGAGGCATCGACTTCCGCGCTGATTGTTTTCTTGCTGGCAGCAAAGCGGCGCAGCAAGGCGTCGACATTGGCGCCCGAAGTTTCCGATTGCCCTTGCGCCAGCACGGCCGCGCCGCGTTGCAAAAAGACCGCCCTCCCGCCCTTGGCCCGATGCTCGGCCATTGCCGGCAACTTGCCGTCGACGGCATAGAGAATCACTTCGCCATCGCTGAGTTCGGCCATTTCGGGCAGTCTTGGCACCGCCGCGTTGAGTACGGCGACGCCTTCGCCGAGCACGACATCGATCTGTGTGCGCAGCACCTTGTAGAGCTGGTCTTCGTTGTGCACATCGAATTCGGCCAGTGATTCAATGCCGTCCAGGTCGGTGACGATGCCGACCAGGCAGCGGTCATAGGACAGACCATCGCGCAGCACCGAGGCAGCGCTGTTCTCGATCACGACCGCGTCGATGCCTCGGTTGATCAGCAGCCGATGTGCAGCATCCCAGCGCGCACTGTCCTTGCGTTCGACGCGACGGGTACCCAGGAACAAGCCGTCGCGGCAGGCCAGCCCGACATGGCGGCCGTTCAAATGCAGCAACCAGGCGACCAGCCGGGAGATCGTCTGTGTGCCGCGCGAGCCGGCCACGCCGATGACCGGAATGCGGCCGTTCTCCTCCTCGGCAAACAAATGGTCAATGATTGCCTTGCCGACGGGTTGGGGTTTGCCTTCGGCGGGCTTCAAATGCATCAGCAGGCCCGGGCCGGCATTGACTTCGACGACGGCGCCGCCCTGTTCATGCAAGGGGCGGCTGATGTCCTCGGCCACGACATCGACGCCGGCGATGTCAAGACCGACGACGCGTGCCGCCAAGGCCACCGCATGGGCGACTTCGGGGTGCACTTCGGCCGTGCAATCGATCGACACATTGCCGTTGCGCTGTATCAGCACGCGGCGACCGGCCGCGGGGATGGCGCTGACGCTCAAGCCCTGGCGTTCCAGGTCAAGCAGGATGACGCCGTCGCTGGCGGCGTTCAGGCGGTTCAGCGGGAACTCTTCGGTCTGCCCGCGCCGCGGGTCGGAATTGATCTGCAGCTCGACCAGCTCGAGCACGGTCGACTTGCCGTCGCCGAGCACCCAGGCGACTTCGCCGCGGGCGGCTGCAACGAGTTGCCCGCCGACCACCAGCAAGCGGTGTTCATTGCCGCGGATATAGCGTTCGACCAGAACTTCGCTGCCATGGCGCTGGGCAACGTCGAAAGCGGCCAATACATCGTCGCGCAGTTTCAGATCCAGCGTCACGCCGCGGCCATGATTGCCATCGGACGGCTTGACGACCACCGGCAGCCCCAGTTCCTCTGCGGCTTCCCAGGCTTCTTGAGCCGATTTGACTGCACGGCCTTCGGGCACCGGCACACCGCAGGCTTTCAACAGGGTCTTGGTCAGATCCTTGTCGCCGGCAATGCCTTCGGCGATCGCGCTGGTCATATCGGTCTCTGCCGTCCAGATGCGGCGCTGGCGCGCACCATGGCCAAGCTGTACCAGATTGCCGTCATTGAGGCGGATATGCGGAATGAGGCGGTCGGTGGCGGCGGCGACGATGGCCGCTGTCGACGGGCCGAGATAGCAGTCGTCGAGCTTGTCGCGGACCCGGGTGACGGCGGCTTCGACATCGAAGGGCAGGCTGTTGATCGTGGCCATCAACAAGGCATGACCTTCAGCCAGGGCGCTACGGGCGACCTGTTCGTCACGGGCGCGGAACACCATCCGGTAGACGCCGCGGGTCGAAGTGCTGCGGGTCTGACCAAACCCGGTTGGCATGCCCGAGAGGTTGAGTAACTCGATGACGACATGCTCGAGTACATGACCGCACCAGGTGCCTTCGACCAAGCGCTGCATGAATCCGCCGCGCTCGCCCACACCGCAATGGTGCTCACCCAGGGCCGGCAAGGCTTTGGTGATGCGATCAGTGAAACCGTCGAGCAGGTTGGTCGGCAAATCCTCCAGCTCGCCCAGATCCAGCCAGACCTCCAGCACCGGGCGGTAAGTCCACATATTCGGGCCGCGCAGATAATTGACGCGCAGCAGCTTGATATCGTTTCTCATAGGTAGCTTGCCCGTTCAGGGCCGGACGCATTGACGAGGAATGAGGCAGGGCGTGATTGTGCGCCCAGTTCGGTATCAGTCAGATGGAACAGTATGCCGATGGCAAAGCAGCTCATCGGGTGCGACCCGAGCTTACGCAGTCGCAGTATTTTCGCTGGCTGTTTCTGGGACAGTTTGATGAATTGACCGGTCGGTGCACGGTCTTGAGTGAAAATCGGCCTTCAAACATTGCCAAGGGCCGATCCCGGCCTCCTGGCTGAAAAACATAATGCACGATCATCATCTCGTCGAAACCCCTCAGCATCCCCAGTTGGCCGAATGCCAAGCGCGCTTGCTTGAAAATGAAAACGTCCTGGCGACGCTTGAGGTTGACCTGGATTCGAAAATGCGCTTCGGGAGCGACTTGCTGGTCCTGACGAATCGACGCATTCTGGCCTGGAACGGCGATGCAAAGGCCTGGCTTGACTGGTTGTTGCAGCCTGGTTTGAGCCTGAAACAATCGGACCATAGCGGGATCGGCAGCCTCGAATTGCTCGACGCCGAACGCCGTTTGGCGCATTGGCGGTTTACGCTGGCGATCAATGTGCGGGCACAGCGCTGGCTTGAACAGTTCGAGCGCCAGCAAGCGCATCTGGCCGGAAAGACCCTCAACGAGGGCGACGAGGTCTCGCTGTGCCCCGCCTGCCAGGCGCCATTGCCGCCTGAATCCGAGGTTTGCCCGGTCTGCGCACGCGAACTGCACACGCCGCCATCGACCTGGGTGCTGCTGCGCTTGTGGCGCTTCGCAAGGCCTTATCAATGGCAGTTGATACTTGGTTTCGTGCTGACCTTGCTGTCGACTGCCGCGACGCTGGTGCCGCCCTACCTGACCATGCCCCTGATGGACGATGTGCTGATTCCGTTCCAGAACGGCAAACACATCGACCCCTGGCTGGTGGCGGCTTATCTGGGGGGACTGGCAGGTGCGGCGCTGGTCGCATGGGCGCTGGGCTGGGCAAGAACCTATTTGCTGGCCCTGGTCTCGGAGCGTATCGGCGCTGATCTTCGCACCGCGACTTTCGACCACCTGCTGCAACTGTCGCTCGACTATTTCGGCGGCAAGCGCACCGGTGACCTGATGTCGCGGATCGGTTCGGAGACCGACCGGATCTGCGTCTTTCTGTCGATGCATGCGCTCGACTTTGCCACCGATGTGTTGATGATAGGCATGACGGCGGCGATCCTGTTCTCGATCAACCCGATGCTGGCATTGGTTACCTTGACGCCGCTGCCCTTCATTGCCTGGATGATCCATCTGGTGCGCGACCGCTTGCGTACCGGGTTCGAGCGTATCGACCGGGTCTGGGGCGAAGTCACCAGTGTGCTGGCCGACACGATCCCGGGCATCCGCGTGGTCAAGGCCTTTGCACAGGAAGCGCGTGAGGCCCAGCGGTTCCGTGAAGCCAATGCCAACAATCTGAAGGTCAATGACAAGCTCAACAAGATCTGGAGCGTCTTCACCCCCGCCGTATCGTTGCTGACTGAAATGGGCCTGCTGGTGGTCTGGGCCTTTGGCATCTGGCTGGTTTCCAATCAGCAGATTACTGTGGGCGTGTTGACCGCCTTCATCGCCTACATCGGCCGCTTTTATGGGCGCATGGATTCGATGAGCCGGATCGTCTCGGTGACGCAAAGAGCGGCTGCCGGCGCCAAACGTATCTTCGACATCCTCGACCATGTCTCGAACGTGCCCGAGCCGGTCGATCCGGTCAAGCTGGCTGTGGTCAAGGGCGGCATCACGATGCATGACATCGGCTTTCGCTATGGCAACCGCGCCGTTATCCGCGGGCTTGATCTGGAAATCAAACCCGGCGAGATGATCGGTCTGGTCGGACATTCGGGATCGGGCAAGAGCACGCTGGTCAATTTGATCTGCCGTTTCTACGACGTGACCGAGGGATCGATCCGGGTAGACGGTGTCGACCTGCGACGCTTTGCCGTGTCGGATTACCGCCGCAATATCGGCCTGGTGCTGCAGGAACCGTTCTTGTTCTTCGGCACGATCGCTGAAAACATCGCCTATGGCAAGCCGCAGGCGACGCGTGACGAGGTCGTCGCGGCCGCGCGTGCCGCCCATGCGCATGAGTTCATCCTGAGGCTGCCGCAAGGCTATGACTCGTTGGTCGGCGAGCGCGGGCAGGGCCTGTCGGGCGGAGAACGCCAGCGCATTTCGATCGCCCGCGCGCTGCTGATTGACCCGCGCATCCTGATTCTCGATGAGGCGACCTCGTCGGTCGATACCGAAACCGAGACTGAAATCCAGAAGGCACTCGACAACCTGGTGCTGGGACGCACGACGATCGCGATTGCGCACCGCTTGTCGACGCTGCGAAAAGCCGATCGCCTGGTGGTGATGGACCGCGGGCAGGTGGTCGAAGTCGGCCCGCATGACGAGTTGATGGCCAAGCAAGGTGCTTACTGGCGGCTTTATGAAGCGCAGGCGCGCCATGTCGATGCTGACGCAGATGATGAAGCAGCCGACGATGTCCGCATCATGCCGCCCAATCTTTCCTCCCATACGATCAACGCCTGAGCCTGCCCTTCATGACGCAAACGATGTTGACGCTGCCATTTCAAGCGCTGTCGCGCGATGCCTTTGGCAATCTCCTGCTGACGGATGCCCAGGGCTTGCTGCATGAGGGCGTGGTGCCGGTGCGCGCACATCCGATTTCGGCCCCCGACGAAGGCCTGTCCCTGGTGGGGCAGGATGGTCATGAACTGGCCTGGATTGCGCGCTTGTCGGCGCTGCCATTGCGCGAGCGCGAATTGCTCGAAACCGAATTGGCCAACCGCGATTTCATGCCGACGATCCGGCGCATCAAGAGCGTTTCAACCTTTTCGACACCGAGTCATTGGACTGTCGAGACCGACCGCGGTGAGGCGCAGTTCATTCTGCGTACCGAGGAAGACATCCGCAGCCTGGGATCTGGCCGTTTGTTGATTGCCAGCAGCCATGGGCTTCAATTGCTGGTGGCCGATCGCTTCGCGCTCGACAAATTGTCGAAAAAATTGCTCGAACGGTTCTTGTAAACCGGTTTCAGGCGCCAACTCGGGCGCGGCGCGTCATTGCGGTTGAAATCCGCTGGCCTTGATGATCCGCGACCAAGTCGCCGTGTAAGCCCGCTCGCGGCTGGCAAGCTGAGCCTGGGTCATGAAGCCAACCGACAAGCCCATCGCGGTGAGTCGCTCCTTGACCTCCGGGATGGCGATGACTTTGGCCAGCGCGGCGGAGAAGGGGTCGAGCAGCGCTTTCGACGTCCCTGCTGGGGCGAAGAAGCCATAGAAAGGCAGTTCCTCGAATCCGGCCAGACCGACCTCGCCCATCGTCGGTACCTCGGGCAAGGTGGCCTGGCGTGACGAGCCCATCACGGCCACCACGCGCAGCTTGCCGCTGCGGTGGTTTTCGATGAAGTCCGGGATCGAGCCGATGCCGGCGGCAATCTGGTTGCCGAGCATGTCGTTGATCATCGGCGCGCTGCCGCGGTAGGGCGCTGCGATCAGGTCGATCTGGAACTTCTCGCCCAGCACCTTGACCAGGAATTCAGGCACCGAGGCCGGTGCGGGGACACCGATCGCACCCTTGCCGCCACCGGCGTTCTTGACCCACGCCACATAGTCCGCCACTGACTTCGCCGGCGTGCCGCTGGAAATCGCCAGCGCATTGGCGAAATTGGCGAAGCCCGCCACCGGCATGAAGTCCTTGGCCGTGTCAAAGCCAGGAGCCTTGACGACCAGCGGCAGGATCGAGACCGTGTGGTCATGGGTCAGGAAGAAAGTGCTGCCGTCAGGCGCCGCAGCTTTCAAGGCCTGCGCGGCCAGCTGACCCCCAGCACCGGGCTTGTTTTCTACCAGAACCTGCACGCCGAGTTCATCCTTCAGGCGATCGGCGAGCAGACGCGCGATCGCATCGGTACCGCCGCCGGCAGGAAAGCCGACCAGCAAGCGGATCGTTTTGCTGCTCTGCGCCGAGGCAGAAGGGACCAAGGGAGCGCAGGCGACAGCGCCCAGCCATTGCAAGGTGCGGCGGCGGATCATTGATTTCATGGCTTCTCCCGGGGTCGATGATGCGGATGAGGCATTGTGAAGCAAATCGAAAACTGCCCGCCAAAGCAGCCAACGCCGTGCCGCCAGCTGCCGAAAAATATCCGGCAGGACTTACGTTTACGTAAACGTCAACCGGTAAACTGCAGGGCTGTTGCTGTCAGAAGCCAGCTTCTGACCCCATTCGAATCGGAGACTGCGATGAATCTGCCCGGCCTGAATTTTCAACTTGGCGAAGAGGTCGACGCGCTGCGCGACGCAGTACAGCATTTTGCTCAGCAGGAGATCGCGCCGCGCGCGGCCGAGATCGATGCCAGCGACCAGTTCCCGATGGACTTGTGGCGCAAGATGGGCGAGCTCGGGGTGCTCGGTATTACCGTGGCCGAGGAATATGGCGGCGCCAATATGGGGTATCTGGCGCACATGATCGCGATGGAAGAAATCAGCCGAGCTTCGGCTTCGGTCGGCTTGTCCTATGGAGCGCACTCGAACCTCTGCGTCAATCAGCTCAAGCGCAATGGCAGCGAGGCGCAGAAGCAGAAATACCTGCCCAAGCTGATCAGCGGCGAGCATGTCGGTGCGTTGGCGATGAGCGAGCCGGGTGCTGGCTCCGATGTCATCAGCATGAAGTTGAAGGCCGAAGACAAGGGCGGTTATTACCTGCTCAACGGCAGCAAGATGTGGATCACCAACGGGCCTGACGCCGACACGCTGGTGGTCTATGCCAAGACCGAGCCCGAGCTGGGTGCGCGCGGCGTGACCGCTTTTCTGATCGAAAAGGGCATGGCCGGCTTCAGCGTGGCGCAAAAACTGAACAAGCTCGGCATGCGCGGATCGCATACCGGCGAGTTGGTGTTCAGCAATGTCGAAGTGCCGGCGGCCAATATCCTCGGCCACTTGAACGGTGGCGCCAAGGTCTTGATGTCGGGGCTCGACTATGAGCGCGCCGTGCTGGCCGCAGGGCCGATCGGCATCATGCAGTCGGTGATGGACAACGTCGTGCCTTATATCCATGACCGCAAGCAATTCGGTCGCAGCATCGGCGAATTCCAGCTGATCCAGGGCAAGGTCGCCGACATGTACACGGTGCTGCAAGCCGGCCGGGCCTTTTGTTACACGGTCGGCAAGAATCTCGATTTGCTGGGCCTGGAACATGTGCGCCAGGTGCGCAAGGATTGCGCCTCGGTGATTCTGTGGTGTGCCGAAAAAGCGACCTGGATGGCCGGCGAGGGCGTGCAGATTTTCGGCGGCAATGGCTATATCAACGACTACCCTCTAGGCCGCCTCTGGCGCGACGCCAAACTCTATGAAATCGGGGCGGGCACCAGTGAAATCAGACGAATGTTGATTGGACGTGAGTTGTTTGCGGAAACGATGTGAAGCAGGTCGTGAGCTTCGATTCGGTGAAGGCTCATGTCCGCGTAGCGGACGTGAAGGCGCAATGCGCCGGCCGCAGCCAAATCGGGGCGGGCACGAGTGAAATCCGGCGAATGCTGATTGGGCGTGAGTTGTTTGCGGAGACCATGTGAAGCAGGTCGTGAGCCTCGATTCGGTGAAGGCTCATGTCCGCAGGGCGGACGTGAAGGCGCGAAGCGCCGGCCGCAGCCAAATCGGGGCGGGCACGAGTGAAATCCGGCGAATGCTGATTGGGCGTGAGTTGTTTGCGGAGACCATGTGAAGCAAGGGCTGCCGATGGCAATCAAAGGCGATGAACAGCGACAATATTCGACATGAGCATAGAACTTCAAGAGCTGCTTGACAGCAACAAGCAATGGGCCGACGAGACCGAGGTCCGCGAGCCTGGATTCTTTTCGCGCCTGCTGACCCAGCAGACGCCGCAATACCTCTGGATCGGTTGTGCCGACAGTCGCGTGCCGGCCAATGAACTGGTGAATCTTTTACCGGGCGAGCTATTCGTGCATCGCAATGTGGCCAATGTGGTTGTGCATTCGGATTTGAATTGCCTTTCGGTGATGCAATACGCGGTCGACGCCTTGCGGGTCAAGCACATCATCGTCGTCGGACATTCGGGCTGCGGTGGCGTCAGAGCTGCCTTGCTCGATGTGCGTGTCGGGCTGGCGGACAACTGGCTGCGTCATGTGCAGGATGTGCGCAATCACCACCAGGAATGGCTGGACCAACTCGACCTGCAGCAGCGAGTCAATGCGCTGTGCGAATTGAATGTGCTTGAACAGGCCCGCAATGCCTGCCAGACGACAGTCGTCCAGGATGCCTGGGCACGTGGTCAGGAGGTCGTCGTCCACGGCTGGGTCTACGGGCTGCACAACGGCCTGCTGGAGGATCTGCAGATCACGGCAGCGGCGTCAGAACAGGTCAACCCGGCGTTTCAGCGGGCCTTGCAAGCAGTCAAGCAGCGCTATGAAGGCCAGCGCTCTAGCAGCCCGTCCTGAACTGCACGGGCTTGAGCGTCGATGTTCCCCCAAAAGCTCAACGACCCGCGTGCCTTCCAGATCGCACAGGCGATGCTGGAAGGATTCAACCTCCATTACCGGATCTTTCGTGAAGCCTCGGCCGCTGCGAAACAGCGTTTCGAGCAGGCCGATTGGCATGGCCAGCAGCGGGCCCAGCGCGAACGTATCGAGTTCTACGACCTGCGCGTTGATGAGGCTATTGCAGCGCTGGAACTGGCCTTCAAGACCAGCGCCTTGCCGATGGAGGTCTGGCAGCAGGTCAAGCTGCATTTCATCGGCCTGTTGATCGATCATCATCAACCCGAGTTGGCCGAAACCTTCTTCAATTCAGTCTGCACGCGCATCCTGCATCACGGTTATTTCCACAACGACTTCATCTTCGTGCGACCCGCTGTTTCGACCGAATACATCGAAAACGAGGAACCGGCCGCCAAGCCGACCTACCGCGCCTATTACCCGACGCGACAGAACCTGGCTGAAACGCTGCAGCGCATCATCACCAACTTCCAGCTCGAGGTCGAATTCGAGGACCTGACGCGCGATGCGGGTCTTGTGCTGGCAGCGGTGCAGAAGGAGCTCGGCGATTTTCGCTGGCGCACCAATTTCCAGATCCAGGTACTCAGCTCGCTTTTTTACCGCAACAAGGGCGCTTACCTGGTCGGAAAAATCATCAACGGCTTTGACGAAACGCCATTCGCTCTGCCGATCCTTCACGGAGCGAAAGGGCAGTTGTATATCGACGCCGCGTTGTTCGGTGAGGACGATCTGCTGATGCTGTTCAGCTTTGCGCGCGCCTATTTCATGGTCGATATGGAAGTGCCCAGCGCCTATGTGCAGTTTCTGCGCTCGATGATGCCGCGCAAGCCGCGCGGCGAAATCTACAGCGCGATCGGCCTGCAAAAGCATGGCAAGAATCTTTTCTACCGTGACTTCCTCTATCACCTGCGCCATTCAAGCGACAAGCTGCGCATCGCGCCCGGCATCAAGGGCATGGTGATGCTGGTGTTCGACCTGCCTTCCTACCCCTTTGTCTTCAAGCTGATCAAGGACTTTTTCCCGCCGCAAAAAGACACCTCGCGCGAGCTGATCCAGAGCAAATACCTGCTGGTCAAACAGCATGACCGGGTCGGGCGCATGGCAGACACGCTGGAGTATTCGAACGTTGCCTTTCCGCGTCAACGTTTTGAAGAGGAATTGATCGCCGAGTTGCGCCATTTCTGCCCGAGCTTGATCGAGGAAAAGGGTGACTACCTGGTGCTGCGCCATGTCTACATCGAGCGCCGCATGGTGCCGCTGAACATTTACCTGCAGGAAGCCAACCCGGCGCAGATGGAACATGCGGTGATCGAATATGGTAATGCGATCAAGGATCTGGTGGCGGCCAATATTTTTCCCGGCGACATGCTCTGGAAGAATTTCGGTGTGACCCGCCACGGCAAGGTCGTTTTCTATGACTACGACGAAATCGAATATCTGACCGATTGCAATTTCAGACGCGTGCCCGAGCCTCGGACCGAGGAAGAGGAAATGTCAGGAGAAGTCTGGTACCGGGTCGGCCCGCGCGACATCTTCCCTGAAACCTTCGGACCGTTCTTGCTCGGCCATCCGGGCGTGCGTGAACTTTTTATGCGCCACCACGCCGACCTGCTCGATGCCGGCTTCTGGCAGTCATACAAGACGAGCATTCTGGCCGGCCATGTGCATGATGTTTTCCCCTATGACGAGCACAAACGCTTCAATTCAACCCAGGGCGGCGCGGTCGGCAGCTCGGCGTTGATGGAGTCGACCCGCCATCTCGATCTGCCGGTTCAATAAGGAGCTCTTCAATCATGTCTGATCCCGTAGTTATCGTTTCTGCCGCACGCACACCGATCGGTGGCCTGCTCGGCGATTTCGCCAATCTGTCGGCCTGGGAACTGGGTGCTGTGGCGATTCAGGCCGCAGTCCAGCGCGCTGGCATTTCTGCCGATCTGATCGATGAGGCCTTGATCGGCAACTGCCTGATGGCGGGTCAGGGTCAGGCGCCAGCACGCCAGGCGGTGCTCAAAGCCGGCCTGCCGCAATCGGTCGGCGCGGTGACGCTGTCGAAGATGTGCGGCTCCGGCATGCGCGCCGCGATGTTCGCGCATGACGCCTTGAAAGCCGGCAGCGCCGAGATCATGATCGCTGGCGGCATGGAGAGCATGAGCAATGCGCCGCATTTGATGCATGCGCGCAAAGGCATCAAGTACGGCGCAGCGCAAATGTTCGACCATATGGCGCTTGACGGTCTCGAAGATGCCTATGAGCGCGGCAAGGCGATGGGTGTCTTCGCCGAGCAATGCGTGGCCCGGTACGGTTTCAGTCGTGCCGCTCAGGATGCCTTCGCCGTGGCATCGACCGAGCGCGCAAAGCGTGCCAATGAAGATGGCAGTTTTGCCTGGGAAATCGCGCCTGTGACGGTCTCCGGCCGCGGCGGCGACGTCGTCATCAGCCGCGACGAACAACCGTTCAAGGCCAAGCTCGACAAGATCGCCGGCTTGAGGCCCGCTTTTGTCAAGGACGGCACGATCACCGCAGCGACTTCCTCGTCGATCTCCGATGGCGCTGCCGCGATGCTGCTGATGCTCGAAAGCCGCGCCGTCAAGCTCGGTCTGCAACCGGTGGCGCGCATCCATGGCCACGCGGTGCATGCGCAGGCGCCCGAATGGTTTGCCACCGCGCCAGCCGGCGCGATCACCAAGCTGCTGGCGAAGAATGACTGGGATGTCGGCAGCGTCGACCTCTGGGAAGTCAACGAGGCCTTTGCCGCCGTCACGATGGCGGCGATGGCCGAGTTCCGGCTGCCGCATGAGAAAGTCAACGTCAACGGCGGCGCAGTGGCGCTCGGCCACCCGATCGGCGCCTCAGGTGCGCGCATCATCGTCACCCTGATCGGCGCCTTGAAACACCGCGGCCTGAAGCGCGGCGTCGCCTCTCTCTGCATCGGCGGCGGAGAAGCGACTGCAGTCGGCATCGAGATCCTGTGAATCTCGATGCCGCGCAGTCGGGCGGTTGGCAGCGCTGTGGCGCTGGGCCGCGCAGTCGGGCGGTCGGCAGCGCTGTGGCGCTGGGCCGCGCAGTCGGGCGCTGCGAACGAATTGTTTTGAAACTCAGTAACCGGCTTGCTGCATGGCGAGCCAAAACCGGGACTTACGATGATCCTCTCAGAAGAGCACCAAGCCGTTCAGGACGCGATCCGCGCCTATGTCCAGGAACAGATTGCGCCGCAAGCCGCAGCCTGGGACAAGAGCCACCATTTTCCGGCTGCCGAGCTGAAGGGCCTGGCGGCGTTGGGCTGCTATGGCGTCGCCGTGCCGACCGGCTATGACGGTGCCGGTCTCGATTATCTGGCGCTGAGCATCATCCTGGAGGAGATCGCCGCCGGCGACGGCGCCACCTCGACGGTGGTCAGCGTCAACAACTGTCCGGTTTGTTCGATCCTGATGGCCTTCGGCAACGAGGACCAAAAGCAGCAGTTCCTGAAACCGCTGGCGCGCGGCGACATGCTCGGCGCTTTCTGTCTGACCGAGCCCCATGTCGGCTCCGAAGCCGGCGGACTGAAGACGACGGCGGTTCGCGATGGCGCTGACTATCTGATCAATGGCGTCAAGCAGTTCATCACCAGCGGCAAGAACGGCGATCTGGCGATCGTCATGGCGGTGACCGACAAAGCCGCTGGCAAGAAAGGCATCAGCGCCTTTCTCGTGCCGACGACGACGTCTGGCTACCTGGTCGCGCGGATCGAAGACAAGCTCGGTCAGCATGCCAGCGACACCGCGCAGATCAACTTTGAAAACTGCCGCGTGCCGGCCGCCAATTTGATCGGCAGCGAAGGTCAGGGCTTGAAGATTGCCTTGTCTGGCCTGGAGGGCGGGCGCATCGGCATCGCCAGCCAAGCGGTCGGGATGGCGCGAGCGGCATTTGAAGCGGCATTGCAATACAGCAAGGATCGCAGCAGCTTCGGCCAGCCGATTTTCAAGCACCAGGCGATCCAGTTCAAGCTTGCCGACATGGCCACCCAGATCGAAGCGGCGCGGCAGTTGGTCCACCATGCCGCTTGCCTGAAGGACGCCGGCCTGCCTTGCCTGAAGGAAGCCGCAATGGCCAAGTTGTTCGCCAGCGAGATGGCCGAAAAAGTCTGTTCAGACGCGATCCAGATCCATGGTGGCTATGGCTATGTCAGCGACTTCCCCGTCGAGCGAATCTACCGTGATGTGCGCGTCTGCCAGATCTATGAGGGCACGTCCGAGGTGCAGAAGATCCTGATCGGGCGCGCTCTGGCAGCTTAGGGATGCCCTCAGGCCTGGGCTTTCCAGCGCTTCAGCAGCAGCGCGTTGCTGACCACCGAGACGCTTGAAAATGCCATCGCCGCACCCGCCAGCACCGGGTTCAACAGGCCCAAAGCGGCCAGCGGTATACCGACGATGTTGTAGGCAAAAGCCCAGAACAGGTTCTGCCTGATCTTGGCGTAGGTGCGGCGCGAGATTGAAATCGCGTCTGCGACCAGCGCCGGATTGCCGCGCATCAAGGTGATGCCGGCTGCCGCCATCGCGACCTCGGTGCCGCTGGACATCGCCATGCCGACATCGGCTGCAGCCAGCGCCGGCGCGTCGTTGATGCCATCGCCGACCATCGCAACGCGCCGCCCGCCGGCGCGCAACTCGGCGACGATGCGGGCCTTGTCGGCCGGCAGCACTTCGGCATGCAACAAATCGATTCCCAGCGCCTTGGCCACGGCGCCGGCGCTGCCGCGGTTATCGCCGCTGAGCAACGCTGTCTTGAGGCCCATCCGGTGCAGGCGCTCGATTGCTGCGACTGCAGTCGGTTTGATTGCATCGCCGAAGGCCAGCATGCCGACCAGCCGCGGTGGGTCCTCGAGCGCGGCCAGCCAGGACAGGCTGCGACCTTCAGCCTGCAATGATCCGGCACGCTGCTGCCAGGCCGACAGGTCGATGCCCTGTTCCTGCATCAAGCGGCTGCTGCCCAGCAGCAGATTCAGCGCGCGACCTTCGAAATTGACGTTGGCTGTCAGGCCGCGCCCGGGCAAGGCGCGCAGATCCTGCGTCTGTAGCGGCTGCAATGAGGCGGCCGCAGCGGCCTGGCTCACCGCATGGGCCAGCGGATGTTCGCTGCCGGCTTGCAGGCTGGCTGCCAGCAGCAAGAGCTCGGGCGCGCCTTCGCAAGCCACCAACTGCGGCCGGCCTTCGGTCAGCGTGCCGGTCTTGTCAAAGGCCACCAGTTCGATGCCGTGCGCCAGTTCCAGCGCCTGCGCGTCCCTGATCAGGATGCCGTAGCGCGCGGCCACGCCGGTGCCGGCCATGATGGCGGTCGGCGTCGCCAGCCCGAGCGCGCAGGGGCAGGCGATCACCAGCACCGAGACGGCGTTGAGCAACGCATGCTCCCAGTCGCCACCCAGCAGTCCCCAAGCGAGCAGCGTCAGCAGCGCCAAGGCCAGCACCACGGGCACGAAGATTGCGCTGACCTGATCGACCAGGCGCTGGATCGGCGCCTTGTGGCCTTGCGCGTCTTCGACCATGCGGGCGATGCGTGCCAGCGTCGATTCAGCCCCGATTGCCGTGCAACGCAGCTTCAGCAAACCTTCGCCATTGACCGCGCCGCCGGTCACCTGGTCACCCGGCGTCTTGGCGACCGGCAGGCTTTCGCCGGTGATCAGGGATTCATCGGCCTCGCTGCTGCCTTCGAGCACCTGGCCGTCGACCGGGATGCGCTCACCGGGTCGTACCAGCACCAAGTCGCCGAGCTGCAACGCGGCGATCGGCAGCAGCAACTGCTGGCCGTCGCGCAGCACCAGCGCATGATCGGGTTGCAGCGCTTGCAGCGCGCGGATCGCCGCCGTGGTCTGGCGCTTGGCCCGCGCCTCCAGCCATTTCCCCAGCAGCACCAGGGTGATCACGACCGCTGACGACTCGAAATAAAGCGCCATCGCTTGCGGCCCCTGCATCATCAGTTGGTAGACCGACAAGCCGAAGGCGGCGCTGGTGCCCAGGGCGACCAGCAGATCCATATTGCCGCTGGCGGCACGCAGCGCGGCCCAGCCGGCCTTGTAGAAGCGTGCGCCGAGCCAGAACTGCACCGGCAAGGTCAGCGCCAGCTGCCAGTAACCGTTCAGCATCCAATGTTTTCCGGCCAGCATTGCCAGCATCGGCAGCGCCAAGGGGGCCGATAGCAGCGCCGCGATCAGCACCGGCCAGCCGCTGCTCTGCCAGCTTGGTTTGGCTGGCGCTGCGGCCTCGAGGCTGGCCGGATAACCCGCTTTTCCCACTGCAGCGATGAGCAGATCCGGCGCGACATTGGAAAGCACCGTGATGCTCGCCGTCTCCGTCGCCAGATTGACTTCGGCGCTGAGTACACCGTTGACTTTTTTCAGCGCGCGCTCGACCCGGCTGACGCAGGAGGCGCAAGTCATGTCGCTGATTCGCAGCCGCAGCTTTTGCTGCTTCAACTGGTAGCCGGCCTTTTCGACCGCAGCCTGCAAGGCCGTGAAGCTCGCCGAGCCCTCGACGCTGGCAACTTCGGTGGCCAGATTGACATCGGCCTGGATCACGCCCGGCACAGCCAGCAAGCGCTTTTCAACCCGCGCAACGCAAGATGCGCAAGTCATGCCGTCAATCGGCAATTTCCAGTGATTGTTCAGTTGGCTCATCTGCCTAGTGTCAACCATCGAGCGACCTGATGCGGTTAAGCTGGCGCAAAGCTGCTCAGGAGCGACAAGCAATGAACGAATTCAAATTCAATCTGCCCGACATGACTTGCGGGCATTGCGCCGCAACGGTGACCAAGACGCTGCTCGCGCTCGACTCGGAAGCCCAAGTCCATATCGACCGCCCGGCCCGACAGGTGCAAGTCAGTACCAGCGCGGAGCGCGAAGCGCTGGTGGCGGCTTTGAGTGAAGAGGGTTTCCCGCCCGCGGATTGAACCTCCGGGCCGGTGGCCCGAAGGTTCAAGCGCTCAGGCGCGCGCCAGCGCCCCGCTGTCGATCGGCAAACTCCGCAAGCGCACGCCAGTGGCTGCGAAGATCGCGTTGGTGACGGCCGGCGCGATCGGTGGTGTGCCGGGCTCGCCGATGCCTCCGGGCGCTTCCAGGCTGGGCAGGATATGTACTTCGACTTTGGGCATCTCGTTCATGCGTACGACCGGGTAGTCGTGGAAGTTGCCCTGTTCAACGCGGCCATCCTTGTAGCTGACCTTGCCGTAAAGCGCGGCTGACAGGCCGAAACAGATTGCCCCTTCGATCTGGCGCGCGATCGTCAGCGGGTTGACCGTCATGCCGCAGTCGACCGCGGCGGTGACGCGGTGTACGCGGAGTTTGCCATCCTTGGCGACCGAGACTTCGGCCACCTGGGCGACATAGCTGCCGAAACTCTCGGCCACCGCGATGCCGCGCTTGATGCCGGCCGGCAGCGGCTTGCCCCAGCCGGCTTTGGCCGCCGCCGCCACCAGCACCGCCCGGTGACGCGGTTTCTTGCTCAGCATTGCCAAGCGGAACTGCAGCGGGTCGGCCTTGGCTGCATGGGCCAACTCGTCGATGAAGCTTTCGATGAAGAAGGTATTTTGCGAGCTGCCGACCGAACGCCAGAACCAGACCTGCGGGCCGGGTTCGGCGCGGCCATAGGCAATGCGCTGATTCGGGATGTCATAGGGATGGTCGGCCAGACCTTCTACAGCCATCGCGTCAACACCGCTTGCGGGAAGCGCCATGAAGCCGCTGCCAGCCATGATCGACGGGGCAGCCACATTGGCGCTGAGCAGCGTGGCCTGGCCCTTGGCGTCGAGCGCCGCGTTGAACTGCACCAGCGCTGCCGGGCGGTAATAGCCGGCTGCCATGTCGTCTTCACGGGTGTAGATCAGCTTGACCGGGCTGCCGCTGAGCTTGGACAGCAGCGTCGCGTCGATCGTGAAGTCAGGCGCAAAGCGACGCCCAAAGCCGCCGCCGAGCAGCATCGTGTTGACCTTGACCTTGGCCGGCGTGACCTGCGCCACCTGGCTCAGAATGCCTTGCGCCGGACCCTGACTTTGCGTGCCGGCCCAGATCGTCACGTTGTCACCCTGGACCCAAGCCAGGCAGTTCATCGGTTCCATGCAGGCATGGGCCAGATAGGGCACTTCATAGCTGGCGCTGAGTCGCTGCGCTGCATCGGCCACAGCCGTCTCACCTTGCTTGAAGGCGATTGCGCCGCTGCTGCCAGCGGCTTGGGTGGCGGCCTCTGTCAGCATCGTGGTGACCTTGGCGCTCGACAGCAAAGCTGGGCCGAGATCCCATTCCACCGCCAGCGCGTCGCGACCCGTCTTGGCGGCCCAGAAACCATCGGCCAGTACTGCCACGCCGTTCGGAATCGCGATGATTTTCTGCACGCCCTTGATTGCCCTGGCCGCAGCCTCGTCCATCGACTTGAGCTTGGCCTGGGGCGAAGGCGCGCGCGCCATCACGGCCACCAGCATGCCGTCGATACGGGCATCGATGCCGAACATCGCGCTGCCGTTGACCTTGGCCGGAGTGTCCAGACGACGGGTCGGCTTGCCTAGAATCCTGAAGTCCTTCGGTGCCTTCAGCACCGGCTTGGCCGGCAGCGCCAACTGGCTGGCTGCGGCGACCAGGGCGCCATAGCTGAGCTTTCTGCCATCGGGTGCAATCACCTGGCTGCGCTCGGTGCGCAGTTGCGCGGCAGGCAGTTGCCATTGGGCAGCGGCAGCGGCGACGAGCATTTCGCGAGCTGCCGCGCCTGCTTCACGCAAGGGTGTCCAGAAGGCCCTGATGGTGGTGCTGCCGCCGGTCGCCTGCATGCCGAACATCGGGTTGTTATAGGCTGCATCGGCCGGTGCTTGCTCGACCGTGACCAGTTTCCAGTCGGCATCGAGTTCTTCGGCCACCAGCATCGGCAGCGCCGTCAGCACGCCCTGGCCCATCTCGGCCGACCCACTGATGACTGTGATGCGGTTGTCGGGCGTGATGCGCAGCCAGGCGTTCGGCGCGAAGGTATTGGTCTGGGCCTGTGCGCGCTTGAGTGACAGCGGCAAGGCAAAGCCGATCAGCAGTGCCGAACCGGCACTGGTCTTCAAGAAATTGCGGCGGGTGGCTTGCAAGCTATCCATCTCAGGCTGCCTTGTGTTTGGTAGTCAGCGCTGCGGCGGCGACATGGATCGCCTCGCGGATCTGACCGTAGGTGCCGCAGCGGCAGATGTTCCCGCTCATGGCGCTGTCGATGTCAGCATCGCTCGGGGCCTTTTTGCTCGCCAGCAGCGCACAGGCGCTCATGATCTGGCCGCTCTGGCAATAGCCGCACTGGGGTACGTCGATCTTGACCCAGGCGGCTTGCACCGCGCTGCCGGTTTTGCTGGCGCCGACGCCCTCGATCGTCGTGACTTTCTTGCCGGCGGCGGCCGACAGTGGTGTCGAGCAGGCACGAACGGCCTGACCATCCAGATGCACGGTGCAAGCGCCGCACAGTGCCATGCCGCAGCCGAACTTGGTGCCGGTCAACTGCAGGTCTTCGCGCAGCGCCCACAGCAGCGGCATTTCCGGGTCAGCGTCGAGTGCGACAGCTTTGCCATTGATGGTCAGATTGATCACGGGCTTCCTTGAATGGGGTTGAAAAATTGATGGCTTTTGGCCTTGATTTGGCAAGATCGTAAGTCAGCTGAAATTTTTTCGCCGTATCTGCTTAGCCATGCGTCGGGTTGGCGGGGGTATTAGATGGCGTTCTGCACTGATAATGTGGCGGTGAAGCAAGCCAGACCGCCGCTGGTGCAAGCATGGAAACATGGCACTGGAGGAAGGTCCGGACTGCATAGAGCGGCGTAGCAGTTAACGGCTGTCCGGCGTGAGCCGAGGATCAGAGCAACAGAGACGAGTCGATCGAACGTGCAAGGCGCAAGCTTTGCGGGACTGATGGCGCAGCCACCAGGGTCGGGTGAAACGGGCAATCTCTACGCGCAGCAACACCAAGTAGGCCAGTATTGATGCGGCTCGCAGAGCTGGCGGGTAGGTGGCACCGAGCCGGGCAGTGATGCCCGGCCAAGAGGAATGGCGGTCACAGGGTTGGCGTCGCAAGACGCGAGCCCTGCACAGAATCCGGCCTATCGGCTTGCTTCACACTAAATTTTCAAGCCATCAGCAAGGCCTCGATCGTCTGCTGCACGGCCAATGCCTCGGCATAGCCGGGCAGGCAGTGCGGCCGACCTTCGATCAGCGCGACCCATTGGTCCATTTGGTCGGAATGTGCGGCTTGGCGCAGGTCACCGCTGAAGCCTTCTGGCTTGCTGCCACCGCGCTGCTCGATCTGGCTGAACCATTGGCCCAGTTCGATCTCACCGTTGGCAGCGCGCCACCGCATCAGGTTATGGTCGGCCAACTCGCCGCCGATCCGGCTTGAAATTTGCACCGTGACAGCGCCGATTTGCAGCAAGGCTTGCAAGTCAGTTTCGGCGCTGTGGCCGTCCGTCGGGTAGCTGGCCAGGCTGTGTTTTACGACGGCAGGTCCGAGTACGCGCTGCAGCGCGAAGATGAAATGCGACAGCACTTCGCGGGTGAAGCCACCTTCGATGCGCTCGCTCAGCCAGGCGCCAGCGGCAGCCTGCCAGGGCCTCGGCCAAGCCGCAAACGCCAGTTCCAGGCGGACTTCGCTTAAAGCGCCCAGCGGCAGGTTTGAGTTGCTGCCAAAAGCCGCTTGTAGTTGTGCTAAGCCCGGTGCCGAGGCCAGCGCGAAGTTGACCGCGGCGCGAAGATTTTCCCGCTCGATACGGGCGATGCAGGCGCTTGCGGCGACGAAGTCGACGGTCAAGGGTTTTTCGCAGAACACCGCCAAGCCCGCGTCGAATGCGAGCTCCGACAAGGCCATATGTGGTGCTGGCGGCGTGGCGATATAAAGGCTGTGCAGACCCGCCGTGGCGATTAGGTCGGCAGCGCTGCCGGCAGCGCGCAAGTCCGGCCAGGTTTGCAAGGTCTTCGCAATCGCGGCCGGATCGGCGTCCCAGACCGCGACAGCCTGCAAGCGTCGATGGGCAGCCAATCTTGCCAGCATGCGCTGACCCATCACGCCCAGACCGACCACTCCGACATTCAATTGCTCACCCATGCAGCCCCCGGTTGAAACACGCAGTTTAGGCGCGGCCGCTACACTTTCGCTCGCCCAAGAGGCCCGGCAGCTTCGCCGGGTGCAGCAGACCCTGATCCCGACGATGAATCCTGAAGCCAGCAAGTTGTGGCGCGCACCGCGCTGGGCCTTGGCCGTTTTGCTGGCCTGTCTGGGCATGCTGGGGCCTTTTTCGATTGACACTTTTTTGCCAGCTTTTTCCGGCATCGCCGCAGCGCTTGACGCGACGCCGGTGCAGATGCAACAGACGCTGTCGAGCTATCTGCTCGGCTTTGCGGTGATGAACCTGTTTCACGGGGCGCTGTCCGACAGCTTCGGGCGCCGCCCTGTCGTGCTGTGGGGCATGGCGGCGTTCAGCCTTGCTTCACTGGGCTGCGCGCTCGCCGGCAGCATCGGTCAACTGGTGTTCTGGCGCACCGTGCAGGGCATGTCGGCAGGGGCGGGCATCGTGGTGTCGCGCGCCATCATCCGCGACATGTACGACCCCTCTGAAGCGCAGCGGGTGATGTCGCAGGTGACGATTTTCTTCGGTATTGCGCCGGCCGTCGCACCGATGGTTGGCGGCTTCTTGTTCGTTCATGCCAACTGGCATTCGATCTTCTGGTTCCTGATGCTGGTGGGTATCGCCTTGTTTGTCGCCAACTGGCGGCTGCTGCCCGAAACCCTGCACAAGGATTCGGTCCAGCCCTTCAATTTGCGCCATTTGATGCGAGGCTACCGCCGCCTGCTCGGCAGCCGCCGTTTCGTCCCCTTGGCCCTGGCCAGTGGTGTTCCATTCAATGGCCTGTTTCTCTATGTGCTGGCGGCACCGGTCTTTGTCGGCGAACACCTGCAATTGGCGCCGACGCAGTTTTTCTGGTTTTTCTGCTGTTCGATCAGCGGCATCATGGGTGGCGCCTTTTTGAGCGGTCGCCTGGCCGGCAAAATCAAGCCGAAGCGCCAGATCCGTTATGGCTTCACCATCATGCTGCTGGTGTCGATCCTGAATGTCGGTTTGAATTATTTGCTGCCGCCAAGCCCGTTCTGGGCCTTGCCGGTGATTTCGGCCTTTGCCTTCGGCTGGTCACTGATGGTGCCGGTCGTGACGCTGATGGCGCTGGACGAGGCGCCACTGCGGCGCGGCATGGCGTCTTCCTTGCAATCCTGCATTGGCAGCGCGGCCAATGCCTTTGTTGCCGGCGTGATCGTTCCGTTGGTGATGCATTCGACCCTGGCCTTGGCCTGGACTTCGCTGGGCATGATGTGCATCGGCCTGATTGCCTGGCTGTGGGTCAAGCGTGAGATGGCCTAAGGATGCTCTGCATAACCCCTCACGGCTTGTGCTAATGCGGCCTCGGGCGGTCTGCGGCGTTGCATTTATTGCCAATAGCACGCGCTATTGGCTGCAAAATGCGCCTTGCATCTCATCCCGATCCGCACCGCACCCGCTCGCGTTGAGTTATGCAGAGCATCCTAAGCGGCGAGGTCGATCGACATGAGTTGGCCCGGGCAAGCTCATCTTCCACTTGCAGACCACATTGCAAGTCCTTATTTTAGAACGATATATACCTTCCTCGACGCTCGAAGGTATGAATCTAAGTGCTTGATTTCATTGAGTTTCTTGCGATTTTTCTTGACCTGGATCGGTTCCGTGATTAAAGTGGTGAAAAGTGCACTTTAGTGGGTTGTTGTGGCGGAATATGTGTTTCAGGGGGCTTCTGCCTTGGCGATGGATGCCAAGGGGCGTCTGGCCGTTCCGACACGCCACCGTGACCTGCTGCAGGGCCTGTGCTCAGGGCAATTGACGGTGACCAAGCACCCGGAAGGCTGCTTGATGTTGTTCCCCCGCCCGTCATGGGAAAACTTTCGTGACCGCATTGCGGCTTTGCCGATGTCGGCTTCCGGATGGAAGCGGATCTTTCTGGGCAATGCGATCGACGTCGAGATCGACGCTTCAGGTCGCGTCTTGATCGCGCCCGAATTGCGCAATGCCGCAGGTCTGCAAAAAGACGTGATGCTGCTCGGCATGGGCAGTCATTTCGAGCTCTGGGATGCAGCAGCCTATGCCTTGCATGAGGCGCAGGTGATGCAGTCCGAGCTGCCTGCGGCTCTCAAGGATTTCAGTTTCTGATGGACCTGCCGCCTGCTGTCGCGCCGCAGTTGCTGCACACCACCGTGCTGCTGGAGGAGGCTGTCGAAGCCTTGCTGACCAGGCCTGATGCGGTCTATGTGGACGGCACCTTCGGCCGTGGCGGGCATTCGCGTTTGTTGCTCGAAAAAATGGCCCCCGAAGGGCGGTTGGTGGCGATAGACCGCGACCTCGATGCCATCGTTGCGGCCACCGAGGGCGATGCCAAGATCACCGATCCACGGTTTTCGATTGTCCATTCGCCATTCGCCGAGATGAAGTCCCGCCTGGCCAGGCTTGGCATCAAGCAGGTGCAGGGCGTGTTGCTGGATCTGGGTGTTTCGAGCCCGCAGATCGACAACCCGGAGCGCGGTTTCAGTTTTCGATTCAGCGCACCGCTGGACATGCGCATGGATCGCAGTCGTGGCGAGAGCGCTGCAGATTTTCTGGCGCGTGCCGATGAGCGCCAAATTGCCGAGGTGATCAAGGACTATGGAGAAGAACGGTTTGCTGTTCAGATTGCAAAAGCGCTTGTTGCTCGCCGCGCAGAGGGGAAGCCGGTACGAAGCACGGACGAGCTCTCCGACCTCGTGGCTCGTGCGGTCAAGACCCGGGAGCCGGGCCAGAACCCCGCAACGCGCACATTTCAAGCTCTTCGGATTCACGTCAATGCCGAACTTGAAGAACTCGAGCAGGGACTGAGCGCCGCATTGAACCTGCTGGCGCCGGGTGGGCGCATGGCGATCATCAGCTTTCATTCGCTGGAAGACCGCATCGTCAAGACTTTCATCACGGCGCACAGCAAACAGCTGGTCGACCGGCGCGCCTTGTTTGCCGAGCCCAAGCCGCTGGCGCTGCGCGCTGTGGCGCGAATCAAACCCAGTGACGCCGAGGTACGGGCCAATCCGCGTTCGCGCTCGGCGATTCTGCGTGTGGCCGAGCGCACCGAAGCGCCGTTGCCGCTCGAGCATCAAAAACGTCGACGGGCGGAATGAGCGATGGCGCGCCTGAACATGCTGTTGTTGTTCCTCGTGCTGGGCAGCGGACTGTTGCTGGTCCGCAATGCCTATGAGGCGCGCCGGCTGTTCACCGCGCTCGACCGTGCCCATACCGAGGCGCAGCGCCTGGAGGCAGACAGCCAGCGCTTGCAAGCCGAACGCCACGCTCAGGCGACCAATATCCGGGTCGAGCAAGTGGCGCGTCAGCGTCTGCAGATGAAAACCATCACACCGGCTCTGCGACAGACTGCGCAAGACCACGCAGCTTCAGCCCCGGGAGCCAAGCGATGAAATGGCTGCGAATCTTCAGCAAGTCGGTGCAAAGGAAGCCAGGCGCCAGACCGGCGACCAAGGCCGGCAAAGATGGCAGGCATGGCGCCGCGGCGCATGGCACAAGAGGCGTCAGCTATTCCACCAGCCCGCTGCTGGCTTCGAAGACGCCGCCCTGGCGCTCGCATTTTCTGGTGGCTGTGGTTGGTCTGGCGTTCGCCGGATTGCTCGGTCGCGCGCTCTTTGTCCAGGTGATCGCAACCGACTTTTATCAAAAGCAGGGCGAGGCCCGCTATGTGCATACGATCGAGCTGCCAGCCAGCCGTGGTCGCATCAACGACCGCAATGGTCAGGTGCTCGCGGCAAGTGTGGCTGTGCCTTCGATCTGGGCGATCCCCAAGGAAGTCGATACCGACCCCGAAAAACGGCGCGCCCTGGGCAAGATCCTCGGGTGGAGTCCGGCTGAGCTTGAGCATCGGCTGGACCCGGCGACCAGATTCGCCTGGCTGCGGCGCCAAGCCGATGATGCGACAGCCGCGCAGATCAAGGCCTTGGGGCTCAAAGGCGTGTTCCAGGATCGGGAATACAAGCGCAAGTATCCGGAAGGCGAGGCCGCCGCCCATGTGGTCGGTTTCACCAATGTCGAAGAGCGAGGCCAGGAAGGCATTGAGCTGGCGTTCCAGAAAGACCTGCAGGGACGCGGTGGCTCTCGGTCGGTGGTGCGTGACCGCCTGGGCCGGGTCGTCGAGGATGTCGGCGAAGCCGTCCCGGCGATGAATGGCCAGGACATCGAGCTGTCGGTTGACTCGAAGGTTCAGTTTTTTGCTTATCAACGCATCCGTGATGCGGTGGCTGATCACAAGGCCAAGGCTGGTAGCGTGGTCGTTCTCGACGTGCAGACCGGTGAAGTCCTGGCACTGGCCAATTACCCAAGCTATGACCCGGGAGACCGCAGGAATCTCAGCGGCGCACAGTTGCGCAACCGCGCGCTGACCGACATTTTCGAGCCAGGGTCAACGATGAAGCCATTCATCGTCGGACTGGCGCTCGAGACCGGTCGCGTCACCCCTGAAACGATGATCAATACCGCACCGCGCAGCGTGGTCATCAGCGGCTGGTCCCCGACCGATGCGCATCCCCATGGCGATCTCAGCGTGACCCAGGTGATCCAGAAATCGAGCAACGTCGGCATCGTCAAGATCGCGATGGGCATGCCGGCCCGCGAAATGCACGAGACCTATACGGCCATCGGCCTTGGTCAGCGTCCGCAGATCGACTTTCCCGGCGCGATCAGCGGCAAGCTGCGGCCCTACAAGAGCTGGCGGCCGATCGAACAGGCGACGATGGCCTTCGGCTACGGCGTGTCGGCCTCCTTGTTCCAGTTGGCACAAGCCTATACGGTGTTTGCCCGCGACGGCGAAATCATCCCGGTGACGATGATGCGCAAGCCCGCGGGTGAACCGGTTCATGGCATCAAGGTCTTCTCGCCGAAGACCGCGTTGCAATTGCGTGAAATGCTGCAATTGGCTGCAGGTCCGGGTGGTACCGCGCCGCAAGCGCAGGTCAGCGGCTACAGCGTTGGCGGCAAATCGGGGACGGCGCGAAAGCAGGAAGGCAAAGGCTATGCCGGCAACAAATATCGGTCCTGGTTCGTTGGCATCGCGCCGATCAACAAGCCGCGCATCATCGTTGCGGTGATGGTCGACGAGCCGACGACCGGCGGTCACTATGGCGGCGAGGTCGCAGGCCCGGTGTTCAGCCAGGTGGTGGCACAAAGCCTGCGCCTGCTGGGTGTGCCGCCTGATCTGGATGTCAAGTCGCAAATCGTCGCGAACCAGAAGCTGCAAGCGGTTGAAGAGAGCTTCTGAGTCATGGCCAACCGACTCCAATCTCCCGAGGCTGCAGCAGGCTGGTTGCAGCAAAAGGGTTGCGGCCGTTTGCAGACCGACAGTCGCCTGGTCCAGACCGGTGATGCCTTCATCGCCTGGCCCGGTCATGTCAGCGACGGCCGCAAGTTCGTGCCTGCAGCCTTGGCCGCGGGCGCTGCGGCCTGCCTGGTCGAAGCCGAGGGGCTTGAAGAATTCGGCTTTCCATCTGCACAGGTCGCATCCCTGGTCGGCTTGAAAGCGCAAGCCGGGCGGGTCGCCTCGGCTTATTACGAGATGCCCTCCAAGGCGCTGGCCGTGCTGGCCGTGACCGGTACCAATGGCAAGACCTCCTGTGCCTGGTGGACCGCGCAGGCCTTGGCGATGTTGGGCCAACGCTGCGGCGTCATCGGCACGCTCGGGATTGGCGAGCCGCCAAGCCCGGATCAGCCAGCAAGGCTTGAAGAAACCGGCCTGACCACGCCCGACCCGGTGAAATTGCAATCGGCCTTGCGCTCGATGGCCGATCAGGGCTTCGAGGCCTGTGCGATCGAAGCCTCGTCGATCGGCCTGACCGAGCAGCGCCTGGCGGGTCTTTCGGTGCGGGTGGCCCTGTTCACCAACTTCAGTCAAGACCATCTTGACTATCACCAAGGGATGCAAGCCTATTGGTCGGCCAAGCGGCAGCTGTTTGACTTCGACGGGCTGCAAGCTGCCGTGATCAACCTCGACGACGCCAAGGGCGCCGAGCTGGCGGCGGAACTGGCTGGGCGTCTCGAACTCTGGACCTATGGGCTGGAAGCGCCAGCGCGCTTGAACGCGCACTCATTGCACTACCGCGCCGGTGGCATGGTTTTCACCTTGCAGGAGCAGGGCGCTTTGCCGGTCTTGATCGAAACCGGCTTGATCGGTGAGTTCAATGTGGCCAATCTGCTCGCTGTCATCGGGGGCTTGCGTGCGCTAGGGCAAACGCTGGCATCGATCGCGGCGGTGATCGGCCGGGTCACTCCGGTGCCGGGGCGGATGCAGCGAGTCGGTAACGGCCGGGACCTGCCGCAAGTCGTCGTCGACTATGCCCATACGCCTGACGCGCTTGAAAAAGCGCTGACGGCCTTGAAACCGCTGACGGCAGCGCGCGGCGGTGATCTGCATTGCCTGTTCGGCTGCGGCGGTAACCGCGACCAGGCCAAGAGGCCGTTGATGGGTGCGATTGCGGCCCGACTGGCTGACCGGGTCACCCTCACCAGCGACAACCCGCGCCGTGAAGATCCGGCAGCAATCATCACGGCCATTGCTGCCGGCCTGCCTGTTGCATCGAATTTTTCGGCTGAACCCGATCGGCGCGCTGCGATTTTGCATGCCGTACTTGGCGCCGACCGGCGCGACGTGCTGCTGCTGGCTGGCAAGGGCCATGAGGATTACCAGGAATCGGCAGGCTTGCGCAGGCATTTTTCCGATCTCGAAGAATCGCGTCAGGCGCTGCTGTCGAGGGCTGGGCTATGACGACGATGATGACGCTGAAACAAGCTTTTCAATTGCTCTTGCCGACATTGCCGACAGCAACCTTGGTCGGCGCTGGCGACATCGCCATCAACCGAGTGCATAGCGACACGCGCAGCTTGCAGACTGGCGACTTGTTCGTCGCCTTGCGTGGCGAGCGTTTTGACGCCCATGAGTTTTTGCCCCAGGCGGCCGCAGCCGGGGCAGTCGCTGCGCTGGCTGAGCATGGTCTTGCCGAGACCGGACTGCCAGGTATTCTGGTGCCCGATGTGAAGGCCGCGTTGGGTCTGCTGGCCGCTGCCTGGCGCCGCCGCTTCGATCTGCCCCTGATCGCAGTGACCGGCAGCAACGGCAAGACGACGGTGACACAGATGATCGCCAGCATCCTGTGTCAGTGGCAGGGCAGCCATGCGCTGGCCACGGCAGGCAACTTCAACAACGACATCGGCGTGCCCCTGACCTTGCTGCGTTTGCGGCAGAACGGCGCGCTGCAGCATCGCGTGGCGGTGCTTGAGCTCGGTATGAACCATCCTGGCGAGATCGCGCCGCTGGCTGCGATGGTGGCGCCGACGGTCGCTTTGGTGAACAACGCGCAGCGCGAACATCAGGAGTTCTTGCAGACGGTCGAGGCTGCAGCGCGCGAGAACGGTGCAGTGATCGAAGCGCTCGGCCCGCAAGGCGTCGCAGTGTTTCCGGCCGAAGATCCCTGCGCACCGATCTGGCAGCAGCTGGCCGGGCCGCGCCGCGCCCTCAGCTTCGCGCTGCAGGGGCCGGCCGACGTGCAAGGCAAGGCAAGTTGGTCAGCAGCCGGCCATTGGGATCTGCAATTGCAGTCGCCTGCAGGCGCTGCGCGGGTGTTGCTCAAAGTGGCGGGTCAGCACAATGTCCGCAACGCCTTGGCGGCAGCGGCTTGCGCCATGGCTGTGGGCGCACCGCTGGCTGCGGTCGTCGCGGGCCTTGAGCAGTTCCAGCCGGTCAAGGGCCGCTCGCAACTGCAGACCCTGGTGCGGGATGGTCAGCCGGTCAGCCTGATCGACGACAGCTACAACGCCAACCCCGACAGTGTCCGCGCCGCGATCGACCTGCTCGCCGGGCTGCCGGGCCGATCCTGGCTGGTACTCGGTGACATGGGTGAAGTCGGTGACCAGGGGCCGGCATTCCACGCTGAAGTTGGCGCCTATGCGCAAGCGCGTGGACTGGCGGCAATGTGGACCGCAGGCAGCGCGGCCGCCGATGCCGCCGCGGCTTTCGGCAGCAAGGCCAGACATTTCGAAAATGCCGCCGCGTTGACCGCGGCTTTACCTGATGCGCCGAAGGTGCGCAATATCTTGATCAAGGGGTCCCGGTTCATGCGCATGGAACAAGTCGTCGCCGCTTTGCAGAACGAGCCGGTCGGAGCACAGCATGCTGCTTAGCCTGTCTCAATGGCTGCAGGCCCATTACCCCGAGATGGGCTTTCTGCGGGTCTTCCAGTACATCACCTTCCGTGCGGTGATGGCGGCGATGACCGCCTTGCTGATCGGCCTGGCTTTCGGACCCTGGGTGATCAGGCGGCTGACCGAAATGAAGATCGGCCAGCCGATTCGTCAATATGGTGTCGAGCAGCATCTGTCCAAGAGTGGCACGCCGACGATGGGCGGGGTGCTGATCCTGATCGGCATTGGCGTGTCGACCCTGCTCTGGTTCGACTGGAGCAACCGCTTTGTCTGGATCGTGATGCTGGTGACGATGGGCTTCGGCGCGATCGGCTGGGTCGACGATTGGCGCAAGGTGGTCGACAAGAATCCTGAAGGCATGCGCAGCCGCGAGAAGTTCTTCTGGCAGTCCCTGATCGGTCTGATCGCAGCGCTCTACCTGGCCTTCAGCGTCTCGGAGACATCGATCGTTGGTGTTCTGCAGTTGTTCACGCGCTGGGTCACCAGCGGCTTTTCGACCGACCTGCCACCCAAAGCGGGCCTACTTTTGCCCTTCTTCAAGACGGTCAGCTATCCGCTGGGTGTTTTCGGCTTTATCGCCTTGTCCTACTTCGTCATCGTCGGAACCAGCAACGCGGTCAACTTCACCGATGGCCTCGATGGCTTGGCGATCATGCCGGTGGTGCTGGTCGGCTCGGCCCTGGGTCTGTTCGCCTATGTGACCGGCTCGTCGGTGTTCTCCAAATACCTGTTGCTGCCCTATATCCCCGGGGCTGGCGAATTGCTGATTTTCTGCGCGGCGATGGCCGGAGCCGGCCTGGCATTTCTCTGGTTCAACACCCATCCGGCCCAGGTCTTCATGGGCGATGTCGGCGCGCTGTCGCTCGGCGGCGCCCTCGGCACCTTGGCCGTCATCACGCGCCAGGAAATCGTGCTGGGCATCATGGGCGGTGTGTTCGTCGCCGAGGTGATGTCGGTGATCATTCAGGTCAGTTGGTTCAAGTTCACGAAAAAGAGATACGGCGTTGGCCGCCGCATCTTCAAGATGGCGCCCTTGCACCATCATTTTGAAAAATCAGGCTGGCTGGAATCGCAGGTCGTCGTGCGCTTCTGGATCATCACGATGCTCCTGTGTCTGGTTGGCCTGGCCAGCTTGAAGCTGCGTTGACGGAATGAAGAACCTGCAAGGACTCAAGGTGCTGGTGCTGGGGTTGGGTGACTCCGGCTTGGCCATGGCTGCCTGGGTCCAGCGCTGTGGCGGGCAAACACGGGTCTGGGACTCGCGCGAGCAACCGCCCCAGCTCGAGCGCCTTCGCCAGGACCTGCCCGAGGTTGGCTTCTTCAGCGGCTTGCTCGATGCGCAGGCCTTGGACGGGGTGCAATTGCTGCTGAAGAGCCCGGGCCTGGCCCCGCATGACCTGCGCATCGCAGCCCTGCTTGGCGCGGCCAAGCAGCAGGGCTTGCCGGTGCAGGGGGAACTCGATCTGTTCGCACAGGCGCTGGCTGAGCTGAAGCAGGAGCGGGGCTATGCGCCGCAAGTTCTGGCGATCACCGGGACCAATGGCAAGACCACGACGACCTGCATGACCGCCTTGCTGGTCGAACGCGCCGGGCGGCGCGTCGCCATGGCCGGTAATGTCGGGCCCAGCATGTTGACGACGCTGTCTGCGGCGCTCGATCTGGAGCCGCTGGCGGTCGCAGCCCCTGAGAAGGAGATCGTCGAGGCTGAGTTGACCACGCTCGAGCAGGTCGATGCGATGCTGGACGAAGCACCGCTACCGATCAAGCCGCCACTGCCCAAAGGGCCTTCGTTCTTGTACCTGCCCGAGGTCTGGGTGCTCGAGCTGTCAAGCTTCCAGCTCGACGGCGTGCAGGGTTTCGAGGCCAGTGCGGCTGCAGTGTTGAACCTGACCGAGGATCACCTCGACTGGCATGGCGACATGCCGGCCTACATCAAGGCCAAGGCCAGAATTTTTGGTGAACAGGCCATCATCGTGGTCAATCGCGACGACCCGAGGGTCGAGGCGCTGGTGCCGGCACCGCTGCTGGTCAAACCCTTGCGCGGTCGCCCCAAGCTGGTGGGCCGGCAGGTGGTTCGATTCGGGCTCAACAATCCGCAGCATCCGGGTGACTTCGGCTTGGTTCAGGAAGGCGGCATGTCGTGGCTGGTGCGTGCGCGCGAAGCCGATGAGACTTTCAAGCGCAAACAGGATGAGCCCGAGGACATATCGCTGCAGCGCCTGATGCCGGCTGACGCCTTGCGGGTGCGCGGCCGCCACAACTCGGCCAACGCGCTTGCGGCGCTGGCATTGGCTACAGCCGCCGGCTGTGCGCTGGCGCCGATGCTGCATGCCTTGCGCGAATACCGGGGCGAACCGCACCGGGTCGAGCATATAGGCACGATCAACGGTGTCGATTTCTACGACGACTCCAAGGGCACCAATGTCGGCGCGACCGTCGCTGCGATCAGCGGCCTGGGGCTGGACCGTGCGCCGGCCAGACTGCTGTTGATACTCGGCGGCGATGGCAAGGGTCAGGATTTCAGTCCCTTGGCCGATCCAGTGGCTCGCTATGTGCGGGCAGTCGCGTTGATCGGACGCGACGCAAAGCAGATCGCCGCGGCGCTGGGCGACAGTCAAGTGCTGCTGGAATTCCTGCCGTCGCTTGAAGCGGCCACCGAATGGTGCGCGACCCAAGCGCATAGCGGCGACTCGGTGTTGCTGAGCCCGGCCTGCGCCAGCCTCGACATGTTCCGCAACTATGAACATCGTGCCGAAGTCTTTGTCGCAGCGGTGCAGTCGCTGGCGCAGGAACAGGGCATCGCCGCATGAGCGCCATGCTTTCCATCAGGGAGCTGTCCTCGCGTCTGAAAGCGCGCTGGTCAGGTGCTGCTGCGGGAGACGTCCCGGTGCGCGATTGGGTCAATGTCGGCGCCGGTCAGCCGACCAAGCTGGCGGGCTATGACCAGACCCTGGTGTGGGTCGTACTCGCCTTGCTGGGCCTGGGCTTGTTGATGGTCTATTCGGCTTCGATCGCAATGCCCGACAACCCCAAATCCAGCCATTACCTGCCAACCCATTTCCTTTTGCGCCATGTGATGTCGATCCTGCTGTCGCTGTTGGTCGCGCTGACCGTCATGCAGTTGCCGGTGGCCTATTGGGAACGGGCTGCGCCCTGGTTGTTCGTGGTCTCGCTGGTGCTGCTGGTGATCGTACTGGTTCCCTTTATCGGCAAAGTCGTCAACGGCGCGCGCCGCTGGTTGCCGCTGGGCTTGATCAACTTCCAGCCTTCCGAGTTGGCCAAGTTGGCGATCGCGATGTATGCCGCCAGCTATATGGTGCGCAAGATGGAGGCCAGGGAGAACTTCATCCAGGCGGTCTGGCCGATGGCCGCTGCGCTGGCAGTCGTGGGTGTGCTGTTGCTGGCCGAACCGGATATGGGCGCCTTCATGGTGATCGCGGCGATCGCGATGGGCATTCTCTTTCTCGGCGGTGTCAACGGACGCATGATCGCTTTGAGCGTTGCGGTGCTGGTCGGTGCCTTTGTGCTGATGATCACCTTCAGCGACTTCCGCCGTGAACGCATCTTCGCCTACCTGAATCCCTGGGACGAAAAATACGCACAGGGCAAGGCCTACCAGTTGACTCATTCATTGATTGCCTTCGGTCGTGGTGAATGGACTGGCCAGGGATTGGGGTCGAGTGTCGAGAAGCTGCATTACCTGCCCGAAGCGCATACCGATTTCCTGCTCGCCGTGATCGGCGAAGAGCTCGGCTTTATCGGTGTCGCGATCGTCATCTGCGCCTTTTTCTGGATTTCGCGCCGGCTCTTCCACATCGGCCGCCAGGCAATCGCCTTGGACCGGATTTTCGCCGGCCTGTTTGCGCAGGGCATCGGTATCTGGATGGGTGGTCAGGCGTTCATCAATATGGGTGTGAATCTCGGCGCGCTGCCGACCAAAGGCCTGACCCTGCCTTTGATGAGCTTTGGCGGCTCGGCCATCCTGATGAACTGCGTCGCCCTCGCCATCGTCCTCCGCATTGATATTGAAAACCGCCAACTCATGCGAGGTGGCCGAGCATGAGCGGCTTGCAGCGGAGCGAAAAGCCGGCAAGGCAGCCCGGGCTGTCTTGCATGGCGGTTTGGGCGCAGCCAAAACAGGCAATTGATGTCCGGTGGCCGAGCATGAGCGGCTTGCAGCGGAGCGAAAAGCCGGCAAGGCAGCCCGGGCTGTCTTGCATGGCGGTTTGGGCGCAGCCAAAACAGGCAATTGATCCGAGGAGGCCGCGCATGAGCGCATTGCTCCGTAGCCCGCTATGCAGGCCAAAGGCCGGAATGCGGGGGGGACTGCGCGTTGGCGTCGACCGACCCGCATTGCGCTGCGCTGCATGCGGGCTACCGACATGCGGGCTACCGACATGCGGCCGACCGACATACGGGCGTCCGGTATGTCGGCTACCGCTGTCCATAGGAGCGCAGGCATGACCCGCCACCTCGTCATCATGGCCGCCGGGACTGGCGGTCACATCATTCCGGGTCTGGCCGTCGCCGAGGAAATCGTGCGGCGCGGCTGGACGGTCAGCTGGCTCGGTACCGAACATGGCATGGAGAACAAGCTGGTGCCGCCGACTGGACTGCCGCTCGATCGTCTGGCATTTTCCGGCTTGCGCGGCAAGGGTTTCAAGCATGCCTTCCTCGGCCTCTTCAAGTTGATTCAGGCTTTCGTTCAAAGCCGACAAGTTTTGAGCACGCGCCGCGCCGATGCGGTGTTGGGCATGGGCGGCTATGTCTGTCTGCCCGGTGGTCTGATGGCCTGGCTGATGCGAAGACCGCTGTTGCTGGTCAACGCCGATGCGGCGATGCTGCTCAGCAACCAGACTTTGAAGCCATTTGCACGCCGCATTGCCTTCGGCTTTGATGGCGCGGCTGCGGCCTCGACGCGCAAGGCCGTGGTCACCGGCAATCCGGTGCGCGCCGAGATCGAGGAACTGGCCCCGCCAGCGCTGCGCTTTGCCGGCCGCAGCGGGCCCTTGAAACTGCTCGTCGTCGGCGGCTCGCTCGGTGCAAGGGTGCTGAATCAGACCTTGCCGCAAGCGCTGGCTTTATGGCCTCAAGAACAGCGGCCGCTGGTCGTCCATCAGACCGGACAAGCCAATTTCGCTGCAGTGCAAGCGGCCTATAAAGACGCCGGGGTCGAGGGTGATTTACGGCCCTTCATCGACGATATGGCGTCAGAGCTGGCCGAGGCCGATCTGGTGATTTGTCGGGCCGGCGCGGTGACAGTCAGCGAACTCTGCGCCGCCGGACTGCCTTCGCTGCTGGTGCCGCTGGTGCTCAGCACCACGTCGCACCAACGCGACAACGCCCGTTTCATGGCCCAGCATGGTGCGGCAGTCGATCTGCCGCAAGATCAGTTGACAGCCCAGCATCTGCATCAATTGCTCTGCAGCCTTGACCGCGCTGCCTTGTTGAGCATGGCCGAAAAAGCCCGCAGTCTGGCGCGACCGCGTGCTGCCAGCCGGGTGGCGGATGAGATCGAAGCGATGGTGAAGTCATGAAACACGCCGTCAAACGGATCCATTTCGTCGGAGTCGGCGGCGCCGGCATGAGCGGCATTGCTGAAATCCTGCACAACCTCGGCTACCAGGTCTCGGGATCGGATCAGGCCGAAAGTGCAAGCACGCAGCGCCTGGCCGGCCTGGGCCTGAAGATCGCGATCGGCCATGACGCCGCCCATGTCGTCGGTGCGCAAGCGGTGGTGACTTCGACCGCGGTCAAGGGTGACAACCCGGAGGTGATCGCGGCGCGAGCCAGGCGTATTCCGGTCGTGCCGCGCGCGGTGATGCTGGCCGAATTGATGCGTCTGAAAAAGGGCATCGCGATTGCCGGCACCCATGGCAAGACCACGACCACCTCGCTGGTCACTTCGGTGCTGGCCGAGGCCGGTGTCGATCCGACTTTCGTCATCGGCGGCAAGCTGATGCGTGCCGGTGCCAATTCGGCGCTCGGTTCAGGCGAATACATCGTCGTCGAGGCCGATGAGTCTGACGCGTCCTTCCTGAATTTGCTGCCGATGCTGGCCGTCGTTACCAATATCGACGCCGACCATATGGAAACCTATGGGCATGACTTCGCGCGCTTGAAAGCGGCTTTTGTCGAATTCCTGCACCGCATGCCCTTTTATGGCGCAGCCGTTTTGTGCGGCGACGATGCCGGTGTGCGCTCGATCATTCCGCTGCTGTCGCGCCCTGTCATCAGCTATGGCCTGGGTCCGGAAAATCAGGTCCGCGCGGTTGACCTGCAGGCTCTGCCAGGCGGCCAGATGCGTTTCACCGTGCTGCGCAATTACGGCCAGCCCGAGCAAAAGTTCCCGGAATTGAAAGTGACCTTGAATCTGCCCGGTGTGCACAATGTGCAGAACGCCTTGGCGGCGATCGCGGTAGCCACCGAGCTTGAGTTGCCCGACGCACCGATCGTCGCCGCGCTGGAGAAGTTCGCCGGTGTCGGCCGGCGCTTTCAAAGCTTCGGTGATCTGCCCGCAACCGGTGGCGGCAGTTTCACGCTGATCGACGATTACGGCCACCACCCGGTCGAGATGGCCGCCGTGCTGTCAGCAGCGCGCGGAGCTTTCCCGGGGCGGCGCATTGTGCTGGCTTTTCAACCGCACCGTTACACCCGCACTCGTGACTGTTTCGAGGATTTTGTCCGCGTCATGTCGACCGCCGACATGGTGTTGCTGACCGAGGTCTACCCCGCCGGCGAGGCCGCGATCGTCGCGGCCGATGGCCGCTCGCTGGTGCGCGCCTTGCGGGTGGCCGGCTTGGTCGACCCCTTGTTCGTCGATGCCGTGACGGCAATGCCGCAGGCGATCGCCGCGCAGGCGCGCGCCGGCGATATCGTGATCGTGATGGGCGCCGGTTCGATCGGTGCCGTGCCGGCGCTGACTGTTCAACTGCTGAAGGAAGTCCAGCCATGAACCTGGATTTGTCAATCGATCCGCAATCCCTCGGCAAAGTGGCCGTCTTGATGGGTGGCAGTTCGGCCGAGCGCGAGGTCTCGCTACTGTCGGGTGCGGGCGTGCTGCAGGCTTTGCGATCGACCGGCGTCGACGCGCAGGCTTTCGATCCAGCCTTGCAGCCGCTGCATCTGCTCAAGCAGCAAGGCTTCGACCGCTGTTTCATCGCCTTGCATGGACGGCATGGCGAGGACGGTACCGTGCAAGGCGCGCTCGAGTTGATGGGCATACCCTATACCGGCTCGGGTGTGATGGCTTCCAGCGTGGCGATCGACAAGATCACCACCAAGCGTTTGTGGCGCGCCGATGGCCTCAGCACGCCGCGCTGGTTGAGCCTCGACCGCGACCAGTTGTCCACCGAGCTGGTCGACAGGACGATGGCCGAACTGGGTCTGCCTTTGTTCGTCAAGCCGCCGCATGAGGGTTCGAGCATTGGCATCTCCAAGGTGTCGAACCGCAGCGAGATGCAGGCGGCGTTAGCCAGCGCGGCGCAGTTCGACCGTAGTCTGCTGTGCGAGGAGTTCATCGACGGGCCTGAGTTGACCTGCCCGGTGCTGGGCGAAGGCGCAGATGCCATCGCGCTGCCGGTCATCCGGATCGAGGCCGCAGGAGGCAACTACGATTACCAGAACAAGTACTTCACCGACACGACGCGTTACCTGATCGGCTCGCTCAGCGAAGAGCAGGAACTTGCAATCCAGGCCTTGGTGCTGGCGGCTTACCGCTCGCTCGGCTGCCGCGGTTGGGGTCGTGCCGATCTGATGCTGCGCAAGAGCGATGGCAAGCCATTTTTGCTGGAGATGAATACGTCGCCGGGCATGACTTCGCATTCGCTGGTGCCGATGTCGGCCAAGGCTGCAGGCATCTCCTACGAGCAGCTCTGTCTGTGGCTGATTGCCCAGGCGAAGCTGGACAGCTTGTCCTCCACCGGTCAGGACTGACCATGCCAGCCGCCCCGATCGCCAAACTGCTGCCGCCCGACATCCGCCTGATGAATGCGGTGTCGGCTTTGCTATTGGCGGGGTTGCTGCTGCTGGCGGCGGGCTTGCTGCTGCGCTGGGTCACGCGCTTGCCGGCATTCGCAATCCGCGCGATCGTCGTCGAAGGCGATGTGGCGCGCAATAGCGTCGCTTCGCTGCGGGCCAATGCGCTGCCGAAGCTGTCGGGTTCATTTCTCAGCATGAATTTGCAAAACGGTCGGCGCGCCTTTGAGGCGGTTCCCTGGGTGCGCCGCGCGACGCTGCAGCGGGTCTGGCCGAATCGCCTACGGGTCAAGCTCGAAGAGCATCAACCGGCCGCTTACTGGGAAGCGGTCGGAGTCAATGCGCAAAGCGGCGCCAGCGCCGAGATGCTGCTGGTGAACAGTTTTGGGGAGCTCTTTCAGGCCAATCTGGGCGATGTCGAGGATGAGAAGTTGCCGATATTGGCCGGACCGAACGGAAAATCGGCCGCGCTATTGCAGATGTGGAAACGGCTGCAGAGTCTGGCGGACCCGCTCGAAGAACATATCGACCGTCTCGATCTGTCCGGCCGCGGCTCCTGGCGCTTGACGCTCGAGAATGGCGCGGTGATTGAAATCGGACGCGGCAGCGATGATGAAGTACTCGCGCGCTTCGGCCAGTTCGTGCGGACGCGAGAGCAAATTACCTCGCGTTATAAAACTCAGGTGTTGTCCGCAGATCTGCGTCACGGCGACGGGTATGCGGTGCGGTTGCGTGGAATATCGACGACACCGAATCCGGGTAAACCCGGATTGGCTGGCGCAAGAAACTAAGAAAGAGAAAAATCATGGCCAAAGAATACAAGGATCTGGTTGTCGGTCTCGATATTGGCACTGCCAAGATCATGGCTGTGGTCGCCGAGGTTCTGGGCAATGGCGAGTTACGCATCGCCGGGCTCGGCGTGGCGCAATCAAATGGCCTCAAACGGGGTGTGGTAGTAAATATCGACGCCACCGTGCAATCGATCCAGCAGGCCTTGAAAGAGGCTGAAATGATGGCCGACTGCAAGATCAGTCGGGTTTTCACGGGTATTACCGGCAGCCATATACGCGGACAGAATTCAACCGGCATGGTGATCGTGCGCGACAAGGAGGTCACGCCGGTCGATGTGGCCAGGGTGGTGGAAACCGCCAAGGCAATCAACATCCCTAACGACCAGCGCCTTTTGCTGGTCGAGCCGCAGGAATTCGTCATCGACGGCCATGAGGTCAAGGAGCCGATCGGCATGAGCGGCGGCCGACTCGAGGTCAAGGTCCACATCGTCACGGGCGCCCAGAGCGCGGCCGAGAACATCGTCAAGTGCGTGCGTCGTTGCGGTCTGGAAGTCGATCAATTGGTGCTCAACCCCAGCGCTTCAAGTCTGGCGGTGTTGACCAATGACGAGCGTGATCTCGGTGTGGCCTTGGTCGACATCGGCGCCGGCACCACCGACGTGGCGATTTTCACCGGTGGATCGATCCGTCATACCGCCGTGATCCCGATCGCCGGCGACTTGATCACCAGCGACATCGCGATGGCCTTGCGTACGCCGACCAAGGATGCCGAGGAAATCAAGGTTGAACATGGCGTGGCCAAGCAGCTCTTGGCCGATCCGGCCGATCAGGTCGAAGTGCCGGGTCTGGGCGACAGGGCGCCGCGGATGTTGTCCAAGCAGGCGCTGGCTGGCGTGATCGAGCCACGGGTTGAGGAAATATTTGCGCTGGTGCACCAGGTCATCAGGGAAAGCGGCTACGAGGAACTGCTCTCCTCGGGGATTGTCCTGACGGGCGGTTCGGCGGTGATGCCGGGCATGGTCGAGTTGGCTGAGGACATATTTCTCAAACCAGTGCGCCGCGGTAATCCGACTTATGGTGGCGCTTTATCCGACATGGTGGCGAATCCACGCTCGGCCACTGTGATGGGTTTGCTGGAGGAGGCGAGGCTGTCGCGAACCCGGGGTTTGAAGGCGGCCCAGCAGGCCGGTTCCATGAAAACAATGTTCGGACGGGCGAAGGATTGGTTCCTGGGGAATTTTTGAATCAAAAAACTCGAAAAAAACAGCAAAAATGCAAAAATAAAATCTGGTTCTATGGTTTTTCAATGGTTATTGGCGGCACAATTGCTCAAGGAGAAATTATATGGCGATCGAAATGATCGAAGAGTTTGACCAAGGTACCCAAATCAAGGTAATCGGGGTTGGTGGCGGCGGCGGCAATGCAGTTGAGCACATGATTGCTCAAGGTGTGCTGGGTGTGGAATTCATCTGCGCCAATACCGATGCCCAGGCCCTGAACCGCTCTAAAGCGGATCAACTCCTGCAATTGGGAACTTCGGGCCTGGGTGCCGGCGCCAAACCCGAGATGGGTAAAGAGGCGGCGATTGAAGCTGAGGAACGCATCCGCGAGGCGATACAGGGCGCGCATATGCTGTTCATCACCGCCGGCATGGGTGGTGGAACCGGCACTGGCGCAGCGCCGGTGATCGCAAGGGTGGCGCGGGAAATGGGCATCCTGACGGTCGGCGTGGTTACCAAACCATTCGATTTCGAGGGTATTCGACGTTCCAAGGCCGCAGATGCTGGCCTGGCTGAACTCGAGGCCAATGTTGATTCGCTGATCGTCGTGCTGAATGACAAGTTGCTCGATGTGCTCGGCGACGATGTCACACAAGATCAGGCATTTGCCCATGCGAATGACGTGCTGAAGAATGCAGTTGGCGGCATTTCGGACATTATTCATATACCTGGCTTGGTCAACGTCGACTTCGAAGACGTCAAGACCGTGATGAGCGAGCCAGGCAAGGCGATGATGGGTACAGCCCAAGCTAGCGGCCCTGATCGCGCCACCAAGGCTGCCGAAGCGGCGGTTGCTTGCCCATTGCTCGAAGGCATCGATTTGTCCGGCGCGCGCGGCGTGCTGGTGCTGATCGCGGCCAACCGCACGACGTTCAAGCTGAGCGAATCACGCAATGCGATGAACGCGATCAAGCGCTATGCATCTGACGAGGCCCATATCATCTATGGCACGGCCTATGACGAAAGTCTCGGCGATGCCTTGCGCGTTACGGTGATCGCAACCGGCTTGTCTTCACCGCGAGCGCGGCAGCAACCGCCGGTGCTGGTGCAGCAAACCCAGGTTCATCTGCGCACCGGAACCGACAATATGCCGGTTCTGGGTCAGCCCATCGCTTCAGCCGGGCAAGCCGGTATGGGCAGCATGGGGGGTAAGGACTATGCCGGGCTGAGCGTGCCAAGCGTCTGGCGACATGGCCGCACTGCTGCAGCCAAGGTTGAAGCCTTGTCTTCGAACGGCATGGACGAGATCGAAATACCAGCCTTCTTGCGTAAGCAGGCAGACTGATGCGCGAGCCCGTTACGGGCTCCGACCAGAAGCCCGAAGCGGTGAAGCCTGTTGCTTGCCGTTCCGGGCTTGTTTTTTTTGGGTCTGCGCTGCTCGCCGTTTTGTCTGTTGCGCCGGCTTGGGCGCAAGGGTTTTCGCCATCCTCCGATCGTTTGAATAGCTCGGCCGTCGCCTTGGCGTTGCTGGGCCTCTTTGCGCTCGGCTTATGGGCGAGGCAGCGTGCCGAATCGGGTTATCTATTCTTCGCGCTGGCAACATTGGCAAGCCTGTTGATCGAGCCAGCGGCTTCGGTCGGCTTGTCACCCTGGGCCAGATGGTTCTCTGCCGCGGCAAGTTC
>JBIKPD010000224.1:0-6508 GCA_044357665.1 Roseateles sp.
AGCGCCGAGGCCCGACTGATCGCGCGCAAGCCCTCGACCGAATTCGAACGCCTGCTCGGCTATGCCGCCGAACCCGAATTGATCCATCGCGACAATCTGGTGCTGAGCTGAAGGGCCCCCAAGCCGCCCGCGCGGCGTCAAACCCCGCTGAGGTCAGTCGGATCCTTGTCTGCCACTGGCGCGACAGCAGGCTGCGCATCGGGCGGCGGCTTAGCCTCTTCATGCCGCATTGCCGGCCGCATGCCAGAGCGAAGAAAGCGGTTGTGATGGTTCAGCCTTGGCAGATAGCGCGCCAGTTCGGTCAAGGCCATCTCATAGACGCCGCGCTTGAATTCGATCACCGACTCAAGCGGGACCCAATAATCGTTCCAGCGCCAGGCGTCGAACTCGGGGTGATCGGTGGCACGCAGATTCATGTCGCAGTCGCGTGCTGTCAACTGCAATAAAAACCAGATCTGCTTTTGCCCACGGTAATGGCCGCGAGCGTCGCGCCGGATGAAATGGTCGGGCACCTCATAGCGCAGCCAATCCCTTGTCCGCCCGACGATGCGGACATATTCAGGAATCAAGCCGACTTCTTCATGCAGTTCTCGAAACATCGCCTGCTCTGGCGTTTCGCCGTACTTGATGCCCCCTTGCGGGAACTGCCAGGAATGCGTCCGGATGCGCTTGCCCCAGAACACTTCATTCCTGTGGTTGAGCAGGATGATGCCGACGTTGGGCCTGAAGCCTTCACGGTCGAGCATAATCAACCTCGAATCTTAGTTAGTTGGGGACAGAGTTACTCACGCTGTTCGATCAGCAAGGCCCGCAAGGTCTGGCTTGATCCGGGCAGAGTTGATCACTTCGTTCGTTCGGTCCCGCGTAATGCCATGGTTGAAGCAATTATTGCATCCGAAAGCACCCTCGGCCTTGTCCTCGCTTACCCTCATTACTTCTGACCCCGCCTGGCCTTGCTGCCAGTCCTAGCCACGCCATGAAAGCCAGCCAGTTCTTTATTTCCACGCTCAAAGAAGCGCCCGCCGATGCCGAGGTCGTCAGCCATCAGTTGATGATGCGCGCTGGCATGATCAAGCGCCTTGGCGCCGGGATTTACAACTACATGCCGATGGGATTGCGGGTGATCCGCAAGGTCGAGGCCATCGTCCGCGAAGAGATGAACCGCGCCGGCGCGGTCGAGCTCTTGATGCCGGCGGTGCAACCGGCCGAGCTGTGGCAGGAGACCGGCCGTTTCGAAAAGATGGGCCCCGAGCTGCTGCGGGTGAAAGATCGCCATGGCCGCGACTTCATCATTCAGCCGACTTCGGAAGAGGTGATCACCGACATCGCCCGCCAGGAATTGCGCAGCTACAAGCAGTTGCCGAAGAATTTCTACCAGATCCAGACCAAGTTCCGCGACGAGCGCCGGCCCCGTTTCGGCATCATGCGCGGGCGCGAATTCACGATGAAGGATGCCTATTCCTTTGACCGTGATGTGGCCGCGGCGACGCTCAGCTATCAAGGCATGTTCGCCGCCTACCAGCGCATCTTCGACCGCTTCGGCCTGCAGTACCGTGCCGTCGCGGCCGACACCGGGGCGATCGGCGGTGAGCTGTCGCATGAGTTCCAGGTCATCGCCGACACCGGCGAAGACGCGATCGTCTACTGCCCGGACAGCGACTACGCTGCCAATATCGAGCTGGCCGAAGCGCTGGCAACGACCGGCGCGCGGGCCGACGCCTTGCAGCCGCTGGCCTTGACGCCGACGCCCGGCCAGGCCACTTGCGAAGCGGTGGCCGCGATGCTGGGTCTGCCGCTGACCCAGACGGTCAAGTCATTGGTGCTGGCCAGCGATCAGCTGGATTCGCATGGGGCGATCGTCAAGTCGACGGTCTGGCTGCTGCTGCTGCGCGGCGACCATGAACTGAACGAGGTCAAGGCCGGCAAGATCGAAGGCCTCAAGTCTGGCTTCCGTTTTGCCACCCATGCCGAGATCGACGAGTATTTTGGCTGCAAGCCCGGCTATCTCGGCCCGATCAAGACGCTGAAGCCGGTCAAGGTCATCGCCGACCGCAGCGTTGCCTTGATGAGCGACTTCGTCTGCGGCGCCAATTCCGCCGATCACCATTTCACCGGTGCCAATTGGGGCCGGGATCTGCCCGAGCCCGATCTGGTCGCCGACCTCCGCAATGTCGTTGCCGGCGATGCCTCGCCGGACGGCAAGGGTCAGCTGGCCATCCAGCGCGGCATCGAAGTCGGCCATGTCTTTCTGCTGGGGACCAAATACTCGAAGGACATGAACGCGACCTTCCTCGACGAGAACGGCAAACCGCAGTTCCTGGTGATGGGTTGCTACGGCATCGGCGTGACCCGCATTCTCGGTGCCGCCATCGAACAGAACCATGATGCCCGCGGCATCATCTGGCCAGAGTCGATCGCCCCGTTCAGCGTGGTGATTTGCCCGATCGGCATGGACCGCAGCGAAGAGGTCAAGGCAGCCGCCCACAAACTGCATGATGAGTTGCTGTCGCTCGGTGTCGACGTGTTGCTCGACGACCGCGGCGAGCGACCCGGCGCCATGTTTGCTGACTGGGAACTGGTCGGCTTGCCGCACCGGGTCGTGCTGTCTGACCGCGGCCTGAAGGAGGGCCAGGTTGAATACCAGGGCCGCCGCGATGCCGAAGCCACCAAGCTGCCCTTGACCGAACTGCTGGTGCATCTGAAAGCCAAGCTAGAACTTTGAGCAAGGCAAGCCCGAGTCGACGCATCCTGCTGGCCGCGGCGGCCGGACTGGCCGTACCGCGCTGGGCTTGCGCCGGGGCGCAACTGGAAGAGCCACTGGCCGATGCGGTGCGCTCGGCCCTTGCCGCGGCGCTGCGCCACAGCGCCCCGCCCAAACCCCAGTTCGACAATATCGATTCGCGCTTGGCTTACCTGCGTTGGCTTGGTGCAATGAGCGAGAAGCTGAAAAGCCGCAAGAGCGAAACCCAAACCCGCATCGAATTTCTGGAAACCGCCTGGTACGAGAGCAAACGTGCCGGGCTCGAGCCCGGCCTGGTGTTGGGTCTGGTGCAGGTTGAGAGCGGCTTCCGGAAATATGCGATCAGCAGCGCCGGCGCGCGCGGCTATATGCAGGTGATGCCGTTCTGGACCCGCCTGATCGGCGACGGGCGGGACTCAGCGCTGTTCCATATGCAGACCAATCTGCGCTTCGGTTGCCTGATCCTGCGCCATTACCTCGACCTCGAGCAGGGCAACCTGTTCATGGCCCTGGGTCGCTATAACGGCAGCCGCGGCCGCCAGGAATATCCGCAGGCGGTACTTGCCGGACGGCAGCAATGGCTGCTGCCGGGTGAAATCTAGGCGAGAGTCGAACTCAAGGCCGAAGCCCGGCCCAGACTTTCGGTTCGGCGCCGACGACTCCAGCCAACTCCAGCACCCGTTCGGCGCTCTCGTTGATCAACTCGTCGATGCTTTTCGGGTGGTGATAAAAAGCCGGCAAGGGCGGGAAGATAATTGCGCCCATTTCGGTGGCCGCCACCATATTGCGTAGATGGGCCAGATTGAACGGCGTTTCACGCACCATCAGGATCAGCCTGCGCCGCTCTTTGAGCGTCACATCGGCCGCACGGGTCAGCAGGTTGTCGCCGAAGCCATGGGCGACGGACGCCAGCGTCTTCATCGAGCAGGGTGCCACGATCATCGCTGCGGTAGCGAAACTGCCGCTCGCCACGCAGGCCCCAACGTCGCCAGGCGCATAGGCGTAGCTGGCTTCACGCTCGAGTTGATGCCGATCGAGTCCGAGTTCATGGTGCGCGTTCATCACCCCGGCCGGGGTGATGATCAGATGCGTTTCCAGCCCCAGCTCGCGGCCCCTGCGCAGCAGGCGCAAGCTGTAGGCTGCACCTGTGGCGCCGGTAATGCCGACGACCAGTCTTTGTGCCATGCTGCTGCCGGTCAGTGGGAAGCCAGGACCTGCTGCAATTCACCCGATTCGTACATCTCCATCATGATGTCCGAACCGCCGACGAATTCGCCGTTGACATAGAGCTGCGGGATCGTCGGCCAACTCGCGTAGTCCTTGATGCCCTGGCGAACGCCATCGTCTTCGAGCACATTGAAGGTCTTCAGATCGGCGGCGCCGCAGGCCTTCAGAATCTGGATTGCCCGGCCCGAGAAGCCGCACATCGGAAATTGCGCTGTTCCCTTCATGAAGAGCACCACGCGGTTGCCCTTGACCAACTCGTCAATACGTTGTTGAACTTCGTTCATTCTTGTTTCGCCCAAAGTGGATTTCCGAGCTCGATTATCAGCGAGTCGGCAGAACCCCGCCTAATAGGAATATGACAAGCCGAGTTGCAGCACGGGTTTGTAGCGCATATCGCGCAACACATCTTCCATTCCTGACATATTGCTCGTACCCAGACGGAGACCACCGACCGAAGCCTTGCTGAACAGCCCCAGGTCGGCGCTGAAGCCCCAACCACCATGCAGCGACTGCCCGCTATAGCCGATGCCCAGATAGGACAGCGACGCGCTCGGGTCGTTCGCGTCGAGGCCAGTTGTCAGCAGGCTGCGCCGACCGATCGCCAGATTCTGGCCGAGCTGGAAATTGCTCGCTCCGAGCGCCAGGCCGGAGCCGCTCAAAGACAGCGGGCCCATCAACATGCCGCCGGTGGCGCGCAGACCACCGCGTACATTGTCCAGACCCGAGCCGGTGAGGTAATAGTCGCCGAGCAGATTGGCGCTCAACAGCCTTGAACTGCTGTAGCGCCGGCCTTCAGTCCAGCCGAGCGTGCTGCTGTCGATGCTGCCGAGCTGCAATCTTGCCTGCCAGCGCGGCGTCTCGTTGATCTGCAAACCATCGGCCATTGCGGGCATTGCTGCAAATTGGAACAGCAAGCTGCTACCAATCAATGCAGCACGAAATGCCTTGTATGCGAGCGTCATGGCAGTCTCCTGATGGTGCACAGTTGGCACCCTTCAGTCGATGCTACGCCTGAAGTTGCCGTTGCGGCGGGATAGTGATGCGGAATCAAAATTTTTTGGCAAGGCAACCATCAATCGAGCCAGCGCGCGCCGCTGACCCTGGGCTGGCCGCCCAGATCCAGGCGCAGGGTTGGCTCTGTAAAGCCTCGTAAACGTAGCGCTGCAGCCACAGCTTCGGCCTGGTCATAGCCATGCTCGAGCAGCAACCAGCCGCCGGGCCGCAGGTGATCGGGTGCGCCATCGATCAAAATCAGCAAGGCTTTCATGCCGTCGACGCCCGGGGTCAGGGCATTGATCGGCTCGAATCGAAGTGCTGGCAAATGCGGGTCGGCCCCGGCGATATAGGGCGGATTGCTGACGATCAGATCAAAGCGCTGGCCGGCCAAGGGCTGCCACCAGTCTCCCTGGTGAAAGCGCAGCGCCAGGCCGAGGCGTTGGGCGTTGTCCTGTGCCACCGCCAGCGCTGCTGCGCTGAGTTCAACCGCTTGGACTGCCGCTGCCGGATGCCGATGCTTGATCGCCAAGGCGATCGCGCCGCTGCCGGTGCCCAGGTCAACCACCGCAGGCGCGCCGGGCAGCGCTTGCAGGATTTCCAGCGCCCAGTCGACCAGGGTCTCGGTGTCTGGTCGCGGCACCAAGGTGTCGGGCGTGACCTTGAGCAGCAGGCCGTGGAATTCCTTTTCGCCAACGATATAGGCCAGCGGCATGCCTGCAGCGCGCTGCCCAATCTGCGCTGCGATGCGCTCGGCGAGGTGCTTGCTCAGCGGCTCATCGTCATGGCCGAGCAGCCAGGCCCGGCTCTGCTGCAGGGCCGCAGCCAGCAGCAGCTGTGCATCGAGGCGCGCAAGGCCCGCTGCGCGTGCCAATGCCAGCGCAGCGCCGACATCGACAGGCAGGTTCATGCGCGCCCTTCCAGCAGCGCTAGTTGTTCGGCTGCTTGCGCAGCTTGCAGGCCCGCAGCGACATCGTCGAGATCACCGTCCATGATCGCGCCGAGCTTGTACAGCGTCAGATTGATCCGGTGGTCGGTCAGCCGGCCTTGCGGGAAGTTGTAGGTGCGGATGCGGTCGCTGCGGTCACCGCTGCCGATCAGGCCCTTGCGGTTGGCGGCGTCGCGGGCCTCGCGTTCATGGCGGTCCTTGTCGCGCAGCCTGGCGGCAAGCACCAGCATGGCCTTGGCCTTGTTGCGGTGCTGGCTGCGGTCGTCCTGGCATTCGGCCACCAGTCCGGTCGGCACGTGGGTGATGCGCACGGCGCTGTCGGTCTTGTTGATATGCTGGCCGCCGGCGCCGCTGGCCCGGAAGGTGTCGATGCGCAAATCAGCCGGATTCAGCTGGATCTCCTCAGCCGCATCGGGTTCGGCAATCACCGCCACCGTGCAGGCGCTGGTATGAATGCGACCCTGGCTTTCGGTCGCCGGTACCCGCTGCACCCGGTGGCCGCCCGATTCGAATTTCAGCCGGCCATAGACATGGTCGCCCTCGATGCGCAGCACCAGTTCCTTGTAGCCGCCGAGATCGGAGTCGCTGGACGAGAGGAT
>JBIKPD010000225.1:0-6475 GCA_044357665.1 Roseateles sp.
TCTACACCTCGATCGGCCATGCGGTGAACCCGGCGCTGTACAAGGAGGCGAAATACGACCCGGTAAAGGACTTCACCCCGATCGGCCAGGTGCTCAGCGCGCCCAATGTGCTGGTCGTGCCGGCCAGTTCGCCGTTCAACAACGTCAAGGAAATGATCGCCTACGCCAAAGCCAATCCGGGCAAGCTCAACTTCGCGTCGTCAGGCAGCGGCGCTTCGGTGCATTTGTCGGCCGAGGTCTTCAAGCAGATGGCCGGGCTGGACCTGGTGCATATCCCGTACAAGGGCACCGGCAGCCTGCTGCCTGATCTGCTTTCGGGGACGGTCGCGATGAGCTTCCCGAACCTGCCCAGCGCCTTGCCATTCATCCAGAGCGGCAAGCTCAAAGCCCTGGGCGTGACGACCGCCAAACGCTCGGCCGCCGCGCCGCAGATCCCGACCCTGGCCGAGGCCGGTGTGCCTGGCTACGACATGTCAACCTGGTACGGCCTGATCGGCCCGGCCGGCATGCCGCCGGCGATCATCACCCAGCTCAACCATGAACTGAACGCGATCCTGCAAGACCCGGTGATCCGGCAGAAGCTGGTGGCCCAAGGCGTCGACCCGGTCACCGGCAGCCCCGAAGAATTCGGCCAATTCATCCGCAAGGAAACCCGCTACTGGGCCGAGCTGATCAAGAAGGCGAAGGTGGAGTTGAACTGAGCTGCGGGCGCTGCTATCCCGTCGGGGTTGTCAGCCCGGGCTCATTGGCCGGCTGTCATGCCCCAGGGCCTTCGGAAGGCTCGGGCTTGCCTATTTTGCAATTCCGAGGAACACCGCCAGGCGGCGCTCGATCTCGATCATGGCATCGGCATCAATGCGTCCGAAGGCTTGTCCCACCTTGTCGCGCTTCACCGTCATGACCTTGTCGAGCATCACTTGGGATGGCTTCTGCAAACCGTTTTCCGCGCTTGTCTGGACGGTGATACGCAACAGGGGCACGTCAAGCAGCAGACTTGTGACCGGCAGCAAGGTCACGGAGGCGGTCTGGCCGAATTGATCGGCTTGAAGGATCAGGGCGGGCCTGGGCTTGCCAAAATCGCCTTGCGCGGCGATGGTCACGAAGTCGCCCCGCTTCATTCCGTCCAACCGTCCAGGTCGGCCAGGGCGGCTTCCATGAATTGCTGCATTTCGATGTCGCCAAGGTCCGCCTGAGCGGCGATCAGGCATTGGCGCCGACATTCCTCTGCGAAGTCGGGCCGCCGCGTGTCAGGCACCCAGATTTGCACCGGGCGCAACCCCGCCAAACGCAAGGCGTCACGGTGCTTCTGAACCCTTGCATTGACATGAGTAATTGCCATCAGGGAATCCATTATTTGTAACATGTAACAATATACAGAAGGGCTATGTTGCATGCAACATTTATCAACGGATTGGTCGGCGCCGATTCGCCATTCACGCCTCTTTGACTCCAACAACACCCTAGTGATGACATCCCTAGCGATACCGCTAAGATTTATTTTCAATCGCGCCATCCGTTTGCCTTGCCGCCGGCATCTAAACATCGTGGCCGTGAATGTCGCCCGATGTCCGGGTGCATTGATCACGTCCTTTTGAATACCGGAGTCACTCATGGACCCTCAAGTCATCCGCAGTTTGACCGGCTTACTGGTGCCCTTGTTCGGCATGCTGCTGCCGATCATCATCATTGCCATCGTGATGTACGGGCGCCATGTCAATTCGCGCCAGCGGGATGAACTGATCGGCCGCCTGATCGAGAAAGGTCTGCCGATACCGCCCGAACTGCTGGCGCCGCAAAACGACTTGCTGCCGGCGAAAAACTCGCGCCCTGGCAAGTTGCTCTGGCCAATGACCATGATTGGTGCCGGCGTCGGTCTGATCATCTACCTCGTCGCTGATGGCCGCGACAACTGGGGCATCGGTGCCATTCCCTTGGCTATCGGCCTGGCCCAATTGCTCGCATGGAAGCTTGAGCGCAAAGCCGACTCTGGCGCAACTGACGACAAGCCATGAAGGCCACTCAGCGCTGCAGGTGACTCTGGCCGTGAACCCGGAGGCAGCTTTATGCGAACTTGCGTCGACGGGCGACACCAAAGCCTTCGCCGCGCTGGTGCTTTTGCACCAGGGGGCGGTACGCAATCAGTTGCGGCGCTTGGCCCAAGGCGACCTCGCACTCGCCGACGATCTGGCGCAGGAAACGTTCATCCAGGCCTGGCAGCATCTGGCCGAGTTCAAAGGTCAGTCGAAGCTGGCGTCCTGGCTGTACCGGATCGCCTACAACCGCTTTTTGATGCACCGGCGCAGCCAGCCGGCCTCGACAGCGGATCAGGCCTTGGCCGACAACATCACCGACCCGTCAAGCAACGACGCTCACAGGTCGGCCCTGCGCCTCGATGTCACAGCCGCCATGGGGCAGTTGCCGGAAACCGAGCGGATTGCCATGATCCATTGCTATTACCTGGACTTGACGAATGAAGAGGCGGCGCAGGTGCTGGGCCTGCCGCCGGGCACGCTGAAATCACAACTATTGCGGGGCAAAGCGCGCTTGCGCGAGTTGCTCTGGGCCTGGGCACCGACGACATGAACAACGAAGCCGAAAAACCAATCCAGGGTGCAGCCGACTGGCTCGACGAATTGCTGCTCAGCGCGCGATCGGCGCCGGTGGCTGACGAGGGCTTCACAGCCCGCGTCATGCAGCAGTTGCCGACGCGGCTGACGCCAGCGCAGTTACAGGAAGCGGTCACGCGCAGCCAACGCCAAAGCCGGCGCCTTGAAATGTTTACCTGGGTCGGCGCGATCGTTGGCAGCGCAGTCGCCTTTGGGACGGGGAACTGGCTCAATGCCGACGAACTGAATGCCGCCATCGCCGCAATGCTCGAGCTCAGGCCGGTCAGCAGCCAGTTTCTAGCCCCATGGTTGGCCACCATCGGCAGCGCGGCCTTGCTGGGCTGGGTGTTGCAGAAGTCCTAGCCTGCCCGCCAGACCTGCTGCTTGTGCATCACCGCCTGGAACAGCGGCGTCGTCACCCCATCGGCCAGCCAGCGGCGCAGATGTGGGAGTGAGGCCTGCTCGAACCAGGCCGAATCGACGGCGGCGAACTGGCGCACAAAGGGCAGCAGCGACATGTCAGCCAGGCTGCAGCGAACCCCGAGCAGAAAGGGCCCGCGTTGCAAGCCCGCCTCCAGCGGCGCCAACAACAATTCAACCGCTGCATCACGCCATTGCGCAGCAGTTGCCTGCGGATGGCGATCAGCGTATTTGTAGCGGTCTAGCAGGGCCTTGAACGGGCCGTCGTTGCAGTCGATCAGCGCAGCCTGTGCGACCGAAGGCGCGGCGCTCAGCCAGCCTTCGGGGTCATGCTGCGCCAGCGCCCAGTTCATGATGTCGAGGCTTTGCTCCAGCACCTGCCCGTCCGGCAGCAACAGCACCGGCACGCTGGCCTTGGGCGATGCGGCACTCAGCTCGGCCGGCTTGTTGCGCAACTCGATTTCGCGGATCTCGATGTCAAGCCCCGCCTGGCGCAAAGCCAGCCTGGCGCGGATCGCATAGGGACAGCGGCGAAACGAGTAGAGGACCGGCCGATTCACGGGTCTTGCAGCGGATCGACCGGAGTCGTTTCAGTTCGGCGGCGCGGTGTCGATGAAGCTCTGCCGCGCAGCGAGCTTGTCGAAATGACGCGCCAGATTCGGCTGCTCGCCGCGCCAGTCGATCGCTGGAAAGCGGAAGTCCAGGTAGCTGACCGCGCAGCCCAGCGATATATCAGCCAGCGAAAAATGACTGCCAGCACACCAGAGCTTGTCGCCCAGGCTCTGGTTCATCGAAACCAGGCTGGCGCTGACCTTGTCCATCTGGCGATCGATCCAGGCCGCGCTGCGCTGTTCGGCGCTGCGGCCGACCCAGGTCTGCTCGAGCCGCGCCAGGATCGCCGCGTCGAGCAAGCCATCGCCCAGCGCTTCCCAGACACGCACCTCGGCACGCTCGCGCCCGCGCTCGGGGATCAGCTTGCCGACTGGCGACAAGGTATCGACATATTCGACGATGACCCGGGAATCGAACAGGGCGCCAGTGATGGCGTCGCCGCCTTCCATCACCAGGCAGGGCACTTTGCCCAGGGGGTTCAAGGCAACGATGTCGTCATTGGCCCAGACATCTTCCAGGACAAACTTGCATTCGAGCTTTTTCTCGGCCATCACGATGCGCACTTTGCGCACATAAGGACTGGTCAGGGATCCGATTAGTTTCATAACTTTGTGTTGGCCAGGGTCATCCCCATCCGATTGATTCTATCCATGACCCGTGACGGCCTGATGTTCCTGCACGACAGCGCCCTCTACCTTGCCTCATTCTGATAATTCCAGCATAATAGAAATATGGAAGAGAAACTCGCCGTCGCTATGCTCGCTGCCTTGGCTCAGGGCATGCGTTTGCGTGTTTTTCGCGCCCTCGTCGGTGCCGGGCCGCTCGGCATGACGCCGGGCAGCCTTTCAGCCACGCTGGGTGTGCCGGCATCGACCTTGTCCTTCCACCTGAAGGAGTTGATGCATGCCGGGTTGGTCTCGCAGCAGCGCGATGGCCGCAGCCTGATCTACCGCCCGGCGATCGAGCCGATGAATGCCTTGCTTGCCTACCTCTCCGACCATTGCTGCCAAGGTGAGTCTTGCAGCCCGGTCGAACCAACCACCCGCATCAACTGTTGAGAATCCCGATGAACGAAAAAATCCGCAATGTGCTGTTTATTTGCACCGGCAATTCGGCACGCTCGATCCTGGCAGAAGGGCTGATGAACAGCCTGGGCGCTGGACGCTTCAAAGCTTGGTCGGCAGGCAGCAAGCCCGCCGGCCAGGTCAACCCGTTCGCACTGCAAACGCTGGCCAGCCTGGGCATCACGACCGAGGGTTACCGCAGCAAGAATTGGGATGAATTCGCCCAAGCCGGCGCGCCCGGGATCGATTTCGTCTTCACCGTCTGCGACAACGCTGCCGGCGAGACCTGCCCCTACTGGCCCGGCCAGCCGATGACCGCTCACTGGGGTCTGCCCGACCCGGCTGCCGTCGAAGGCAGCGAGGCTGAAAAATCGCGCGCCTTCATGGACACCGCGATCGCGTTGAAGCGGCGCATCGAGCTGATGCTCGCCCTGCCCATGTCGACGCTCGACAGGATGGCCATCCAGCAGCAGCTCAAGGCGATCGGGAACAGCTGAGATGACAATTTTTGAGCGCTTCCTGACCCTCTGGGTCTTCATCTGCATCGTCGTCGGCATCACGCTCGGGCAGTTCTTCCCGGTGCCGTTCCAGGCGATCGGCCGCATGGAAATCGCCAGCGTCAATCTGCCGGTTGGCTTGCTGATCTGGGTGATGATCGTGCCGATGCTGCTGCGGGTCGACTTCAGCGCCCTGCATCAGGTCAAGCAATATTGGCGCGGCATTGGCGTGACCCTGTTCATCAACTGGGCGGTCAAGCCGTTCTCGATGGCCCTGCTCGGCTGGATCTTCATCCGCCATGTTTTTGCCCCTTATCTGCCCGCCGACCAGGCCGACAGCTATATCGCCGGCTTGATCCTGCTGGCAGCAGCACCCTGCACCGCGATGGTTTTCGTCTGGAGCCGGCTGACCGGCGGCGAGCCGCTGTTCACCCTGTCGCAAGTGGCCTTGAACGATCTGATCATGGTTTTCGCCTTCGCTCCAATCGTGGCGCTGCTGCTGGGGCTCTCGGCGATCGTCGTGCCCTGGGCCACCCTGATCACTTCGGTCGTCCTGTACATCGTGATTCCGGTGGCGCTGGCGCAGCTCTGGCGCAAGGCGCTGTTGCGCGCCGGCCGGCTCGATGCAACGCTGGCGCGGCTCGGCCCCTGGTCGATCAGCGCGCTGCTGGCCACGCTGGTGCTGCTGTTTGCGTTCCAGGGCAAGGCGATCATCGAGCAGCCGCTGGTGATCGCGATGCTGGCCTTGCCGATCCTGATCCAGGTGTTCTTCAACTCGGGCCTGGCTTATTGGCTGAACCGACGTCTGGGCGAGTCGCACCAGGTGGCCTGCCCGTCGGCCTTGATCGGCGCGAGCAACTTTTTCGAGCTGGCGGTGGCCGCAGCGATCAGCTTGTTCGGCTTCGAGTCGGGCGCTGCGCTGGCCACCGTGGTCGGCGTGCTGATCGAGGTGCCGGTGATGCTGCTGGTGGTCAAAATAGTCAATTCAAGCAAGGGCTGGTATGAAGCCGGCCAGGAGAAAACTTAAGTGAACAGCAACGCAATGCCCGCCATCACGATCTTCCACAACCCGGCTTGCGGTACTTCGCGCAACACCTTGGCGTTGATCCGCAATAGCGGCGTCGAGCCCCAGATCATCGAATACCTGAAGACGCCGCCAGACCGGGCCAGGTTGGTCGAGTTGCTCGCAGCGATGGCCATGCCGGTGCGCGATCTGCTGCGCCAGAAGGAGTCGGTCTATGCCGAATTGAAGCTCGATCAGGCCAGCGACGACCAA
>JBIKPD010000134.1:0-10109 GCA_044357665.1 Roseateles sp.
CCGGGTTCGAACACCACATCGGCCTTGTCCAGATGAGGGCGCTGAGCCCACAAAGCCTGGTCGAGGCCGCCCAGTGGCGAACCGCGATAGCCGGAGACATAGCCTGCGGTATTCAGCCCGGCGCGGCAGTCGCGCTCGCGCTGCAGCAACAGGGCTCGCACGAGGGCCTGATTCCCGTTGATCAGGACCTTGCCCTTGATCGCTGTGAATTTGTCGTCCAGATGGATCTCTTGCAGAACGGTTGTCATGGCGTACCTGGGGTCGGAGTAGGGGGCGCAGCCGAGTCGATAACTGACTTGTACAAGGAGTGCTTGGGGGCGGCAAAGAAGCGATGCAGCATCGGCTCGAATTGACTCAGCGGCAGCGTTTCGCGCGCTGGATCGAATGCCTCGTTGTCATACAGCGCAACAAATTCCTCGGTCCGCGCATAGTGCGGGTGGTCCTTCAGCGCGTCCCTCATGTTGCGGTCCATGCCGATGTGATGAAAGAAGTTGAACCCCTGCAGGATGGCGTGGTTCTGCACCATCCATAGATTGGCTTCGCTCAAGAAGGGGCTCAGGATGGCCGCAGCGATGTCTGCGTGGTTGTAGCTGCCGAGAGAGTCGCCGATGTCATGCAACAGCGCACAAACGACGTACTCCTCGTCGCGCCCATCCTTCAGCGCCAGGGTCGCAGCCTGCAGCGAGTGAATGTAGCGGTTGACCGGATAGCCACCTGCGTCGCCATCGAGCAGCTTCAAATGGTCGATCACACGGCTTGCCAATTGCTTGGCCAGGGCGATGTCATGCGGCAGGAGCAGAGCCCAGTCTTCCTTGCTGCTGTCCTGAATGCGGGTGAAGCGGGCGGTTCTTGAATTCATGAAGTTCCTTGTTCGGTGCGCTCAGCTCCACAGCGCAGGTGACGGGGCGGTAATCACGGCGTTGTCATAGCGTGGGGCTTGGGCGGAGTCACGCCCATCAATCGACTGACGAAGTAGTCAAACAGCCGCCGCTCCACATAGGGCAGCAGGATCAGCATGTGGCCGGCGTTGGGCACGATCAGCAGGTCGAAGTTGCGGTCGGCCTTGATCATTGCGTCCACCACCTGCATCGTCATGCCCGGATGCACGTTGTTGTCCATGTCGCCGTGGATCAGCAGCAAGTCGCCGACGATCTTGGCTGCCACGGTCTGGTTGGCTTGGTTGGCGTAGCGCGTCTCGTCGTACAAGCCCTGGTAGCGCTCGCCCCAGGCCGCGATATAGGCCGCCTGGTCGTGGTTGCCGCACATTGCCACGCCGACCTTGTAGAAGTCGTGGAAGGTGGCCATCGCCCGCACCGTGGCGTTGCCGCCGCCGGAGCCACCCACGAGTCCGACCCGATCGAGGTCCATCCAGGGCCGCGTCGATGCCAGGTGGCGGATGGCGTTTACGTGGTCAGGCAGGCCACCGCAGCTTTCGATGCGGCCATAAGCGGCCAACTGGAAGGCAAGCGACCGGCAGGGCGTGCCCGGGCCGTCCACGATGACGGCGACGAAGCCCAGGGTGGCCAGTTGCTCGGCCACGTTGGCGTAAACGTTGTTGCCCCAGGCCTTGGGCGCGGCCACGGTCTGGGGCGCGCCGTAGATCACTTCGATGATCGGGTAGCGCTGTTGTGGGTCGAAGCCTAGCGGCTTGTAGAGCACGCCCCATAGGTCGCCCGAGTCATCCAGATTCTCAGGGTGCAAGGCGGGCAACGAGAAGGGTTCGGGCAGCGGCAGGGCGGCTGGCCAAGCGGTGCCGGGGTCGGCAACCTCCAGTGTCATGAGCACGCTACCGTCGCGGTTCCTCAACACCGATCGTGGTGGCGAAGTGACGGTCGAGTGGTTGTCGACGAAATACTGGCCGTCTGGTGACACGATCGTAGGCCCGCCCTGGGCACCGTCGTAGCGGATGAATTCGTGCTGGGCTGGCTCAGGTGTCAGCAAGCGCAAGCCGCTGCCATCGAAGGCCACCCGATAGGCGAGGCACAGATAGGGGTCGACGCCCACCTCGCGTCCGCTGGCGGAAAAGAGGATCTGCTCGCCGGCTTCGTCGATGTGCAGGAGGCTGCGCGCAAGCCACGGGCCCTGGGTGATGGCCTTTGCAGCGCCGTCCGGAGCGATCAAGTACAGATGGCCCCAGCCGCTGCGCTGCGACCACCAAATCATGCGGCCGTCGGCGAGCACATGGAACATCGGCCGTTCCATGATGGCCGGTGCCGGCAGCACCACCGGGCCCTGCTCTTCGATCAACACACGGGCCGAGCCGTCTTGCGTGTCGATGCGCCACAGCTTCATGGTCTTGCAATCGCGGCTGTGGTCGATCAGGTCGAAGTGGTGGCCGTCTTCGGACCAGCGCCCGTAGCCTTGCGCCAGGTGTGTGAAGCCGCTGCACTCCAGAGGGTCGAGTTGGGCGCGTACGCGGTCACCATCACGACCGATGAACCAAAGCTCGCCTTCGCCCCGTTTGGCGTCCCCAGGCATCGGGTAGCGGTAGCTGTGCAGCTTCGAGCGCACGCCGTCGGCTGGTACCGACTGCAGTACATGGTTCAGGGCCACTTGGCGCAGGTCCACCCGCATCACCGCCAGCCGCTGTGAGTCGGGCGACCAGACCACGCTGGGCTTGGCTGTCAGGCCTTTCAGACGCAAGTCCACTTGGTGCATGAACTCGGTGAAGTCACCGTAGCCCCAATCGGTTTCGCCGTCGTCCGTCAAGGCCCTGGGCTTGTCCAGCCGGGCCAGCGTACGCAAATGCAGGTTGGGCCCGAGATTGAAGACGGCGGCGTCACCGCTGGGCGCCACGGCTTCTTCAGGCCTGAAGGCGGGCCCCAGGCTTTGCAGCGATGACACAGCGTCATGCCATGACCAGCGCTGGCCTTCGGCCACAAAACCGACGAGCGACGCGCCCGCGTCGAAGTCCAACGAGGTCAAGGGCAGCGAGCTCGCCACGAATTCCTTGCCCAGCACCCGGCCCAGGGCCTGGGCCAGCGCTTCGGCGTTGAATAGCGGCCGCTTTTGGCGCGCCTGCACGTCCACCAGCACATGCGCGGTGCCGGAAATGTCCCGGGTGACGTACCAGAAGTACCGCCCGTCCGGCGCCCACTGCGCTTGCACCGGGCCGTGTAGAAGAGTCGCGTCGCGCTTGCGCACGCCCAAGGTGGCGGCGATGCTGTATCGGTCAATCAAATCCATCATTTGTGTGTGTTGGGTTGCCTGCGTAAATGATCAGAGTAGACGAACTCCAGGAATCGCTGCACTGCGTTCGCCGCATGTTCGGCGCGAACCGAGTGGGCATCATCGAACCCGTGGTTGGCGCCCTCTGCCTCGGCAAAGACTACGGGCGCACTCGATGCCGCGCGCAGTTGTTTCACGAACTCACGCGTCTCCTCGACCAGCACTAATGCGTCATGGGTGCCCGTCAGAATGAAGAACGGCGGTGCGGCGGCCTGGATGTGGGTTTGGGGGATGAGGTCTGTCTGTACCTTCGGGTCGTCGCGCGACTCGATGGGCAGGATGTTGTTGTAGGTGTGGCGCCCGAGGCGATCGTTGAGGTCGATCTTCTCTTTGGAGTAGCCCGCGTAGAACGGCACGGCAGCCTGGATGCGCGTGTCCGCACGCTCGAACCCGGGCTGGTAGCGTGGCTGTCCCGGAGTCAAGGCCAGGAAGGTGCTGAGGTTGCCGCCTGCCGAGCCCCCCGTGGCCGCGATGAAGCCCGGGTCGCCGCCGTACTCCGCGATGTGCTCTCGCACCCAGGATACGGCCTTCTTGGCATCGGTGAGCTGTGACGGCCAGCGATCCGCCGGAGCCAGGCGATAGTTCAGCGTCACGACGATCCATCCCCGGCGGGCGAGCAGGTGCATCAACGGCTGGCCAGCTTGGTTCTTGCGGCCCCACATGTAGCCGCCGCCATGCATCTGCATCAAGACAGGCCGGCCGCGGCTCCCGGCTGGAGGCGGGTCGGACGATCTCAGAATATCCAGGCGATTGCGCTCGCCGTGTTCTCCGTAGGCGATGTCAGCGATGGTTTTGATGCCCGTCAGATCGAAGTAGGTCGGCCGAATCCAGTCGCGCCAGCGGACGTGCTCGCGCAAAAGCGTCGCGCGTTCGGGCAGGATCGCGCTTCGATAGTGGGTGCCCAGGGTCTGTTGCAGTGATGCTTCAAAGCCGTCACGAGCGTTCCAGGCCCGCTGGATCGACGTCAGCAACAGGATCACGGACAGCAAGGTCAGGAGGGCGCCCGCCGCCCCGGGCCAAGACTTCAGCCCGCCAGCCACGAAGAGCACCAAGGAGACCATCAAGCCGATCAGCAACACCTGCGGTCCGAGTTCGCTACCGGCCAGCGCGACGCTGTCGTAGTAGACGCGAACCACGCTAACGTGGCCAGTCCAGCGAAAGACGGCCATCGCAGCCAGCAGGGCCCAAAGGGCGCCGAAGACGAGCCAGACCCAAGCTGCCAAGCTTGCCAGCGTCACGGCAGTGCCTCCTGGCCGTTTGAATGGCGTGTGCACACTCGGGGCAGCCCGCGAGCGCAACCGAACTTGATGGGCTGATTCATCCAAGATCTGCTCGATGACGTGTGGTCCACCTGAGCTCTGGGTAGCGCTTCGGCAATGCATCCAGGGCCGCGCTTCCTCGCTGAAGAAGGTACTGGTCGAAGAACGCGACGAGCGTGTCGTTCATGACGCTCCCGCGGCGCATGGCGGACATGCGCCCACCCATGCCCGTCCAGCGCAGGTAGGGAGGCATCTGCAAAGGCAGATCGGTCAGACCCATGTGGGTGGTTTCGGGCACGTTGACCAGAAGCGTTGGACCCTTGCACCTGTCCAGGCCCGGCACCCAAGCCGCGTGGCCGTCGTCTCCAGCGGCCAGGATCAGCACGGGTACCGAAATCGAACTGTCCAGCAACCCGCCATAAGGCAGCCCGTCGATGTCGGCAGCTGCGATGCAGCGCGAGTCGGTGCGGCCAAACTCCACGGCTGTGGCGCCGCCGTAGGACATGCCGAGCACACCCAGCCGCGCCATGTCGAGCTTGCCCTTGTACGGTGATGACAGTTGGCCGGCATCCAGGGCTTCGAGGTGATCCACCACCGCCTTCGTGTCGAGCGTCCATTCCTTGACGCTTTCGCTGAACAGGGGCTCGCCTCGCAGGTGCAGGAACTCGCGGTAACGGGCCAGGCGCTCGGTCGGGTCGGCAGTGTCCAGCGCAGCCAGCAGGCGCTTGTGGCGGCGCCGCAGGGCCAGCACGCCTTCCTTGCTTTCGCGGCGCCGGCGCTTGGCGGCGTCGGTCAACTGCTTCGCAAAGGCCACGCCGCGCCCGTCTGGGTACGGCGCCCATGCCGCTTCGCCGGGGTGCGCGATGCTGGCCACCACATAGCCGCGGCTGGCCAACTCCTCCATCTGCACGGTGTTCTGCTCGGCATAGCCGCCGTAGCCGTGCGAGAACACCAGCACCGGGGCGCGCAGTTCAGCCATCGGTGCGTCGACGATGGCGTGGGTCTTGACGCGGCGCAGGCGCTGGTTGAGAGCCAAGGGGAACAGCACCGTTACCGACTCTGGCGCGGCATACAGGCCCGTGGGCCCGGTAGCGTCATCGGGCACCGGGTACCAGAGCTTGACCGGCAACTCGCGCGTGGCACCGGGTGCGGCCGAGAAACGCTCAAGGCGGGAGGCTTCCTTCACCACCAGCCAGGTGGTGCCAATTCGGTGCGGCCCACCGGGCTTCGGTAATTCAAACGCCGGCCACAGCCATTGCCTCAGTGACTGGAGCGACACCGGCGCGGTCATGCTGGCAAAGCCCAGGGATCGCCGACGCGGGGCCAGTAGTTCAGGCCGCGCACTCGGAAAGCGATGTTGGCAAAGTCCTGTGTGATGGCGCCTGGCGTGTCGACATAGAACACCGCTTTGGCCAGCGGCGCGAACTTGGCATAGAAGTGCTGTGTGGACTTCACGACCACCAGCTTCTTGTCGTGCAGCGTGATGCCAAGGCCGGTGAAAGTGTCGGTGCCATAGGCCTGGCTGCGCACCGAAGTCAGCAGCAGGCTGACGCCATCGGCGGTCTCGACCCACACCGACGGGCCCAGCGGCCAGCGCATGCCGAAGACATCCTGCGAATGGTCCATCACGATATGGCGGACCGTCACGCGCAGATCCACCGGCCAGCCCGACACCGGCCCGCACTTGCCGCCCACACGCAGTTCGATGATGGCGCCAATGCCAGCGTCGCAGCAGATCCTCACCGCGCCCAGGTCCCAGAAAGGTCCGAGCACGGCGTTGCCAATGCCGCGTTCCACCACGCGCTGCAGGATGAAGGTGCTGTCGGCGGGTGCGCCCCCGCCAGCGTTGTCGGCGATGTCGGCCAGCACCACCGGCCCGCCGGCCACGGCCATCGCCTGGTCCAGCGCCGCGTCCACCCCCAGCGGCTGCGAGCGCGTGGCTTCGCGCAGGTCGTAGAACTCACGGCCCAATTGGTCGGCCAGCTGCTGGGCCGCCGCCAGGTCGTTGTCAGTCACCACCCACAAGCGGGCGCCGTTGTCGGCCACATCACCCCAGGGGAAGCCATGGCCCAGCGACACCGACAGCACCCCCGCCTGCCCCTCGAAAGACTGCATGCGCTTGACGAACGAGGCCATCGGCTCCTTGGTGGTGTGCCAGATGCCGACCATGCGGCAGTCGAACATTGCCGTGGTGGGGCGCACGCGGCCTTGCGCCGTATCGACCAGGATGCGGTACAACTCCAGCGCGCGGGGCACGAGGTCGGTATGTGGGTACTCCTTGAAGCCGACGATGGCATCGGCCGAGCTGCGCATCAATTCCGTGAAGTGGCAGTGCAGGTCCAGCTCGGCACCGATCCTTACCTGCGGGCCGACGATGGCGCGCACCCGGGACAGCAGGTCGCCTTCGCAATCGTCATAGCCCTCGGCCACCATGGCGCCGTGCAGAAAGAGCTGCACCACGTCCACTGGCAGCGCGGCACGCAAGTCCTCCAGGATCTGATCGCGCAGGTCCTCATACACGGCACGCACGGTGCGGCCTGAAGGCTGGGCGAAGGCGGCCACGCTTTCCACCAGGGTGTGCCCTTCGGCTTCGGCGGCATCACGCAGGCAGCGCAACAGCGCGCCGCCGCCTTCGGGCGCCTGGCTGCTCGCGTTGCCACGATAGATGCCATATTCCTCGAAGCTGCCGCGCCCGGTGGGGGCGGCAGCGAAGGTGTTGGTCTCGGTGGAGAGCGATGCGGCAAAGAATTTCATGGTCGTGTCGCTCGAGCGCAGGGCTCAAGAAAGTGGTGGAAGGCGGTGTTCAGCGCAGGGCATTGTGAAGAATGACAGCCAATCGGCCCATCAGGCCGGCCTGTTCGGGTGAACCTGCAGTGTGGGCATTGCACTCAACCTGGTTGTAGGCCGTCACCAGGGCGGCATCGTGGGCCGGGAAGTAGGCGGCGCCAATGCCCCAGAAGCCGCCGTGCCCCCAGCAGGACTCGCTGCCCCAGCAGCGCCCGCGCAGCAGGGCGGAATGCAGAAAGTCACCGGGCTTGAAACGCACGCTTGGGGTCATCAAGGCCATGGCCAGCGTTTGCGCTTGGTCGAACAACTCGCCGCGCAGCAGGGCGCGCAAGAAGGTGGCGATTTCCTGAGTGGTCGAGATCAGCCCGCCACCGCCGTACAGATCGCAGGATGCGTCCACTTCCAGACCGTCCCAGTCGCCGATGTATTGATGCGCGCGGACCTGCCCGGGCGGCTCGGCTTCCAGGGTCTCGAAGTGAGTCTGCTTCAAGCCGAGTCGTTTGAAGCCAAGTTGTTCGCGGATGACCGCCGGCAAGGGCTGGCCGCTCACGCCTTCGATGATCTCGCCCAGCAGGATGAAGCCCGTGTCGGAGTAGCTGAACTCGCGCCCCAGTTCAGCGACGGGGCCGCCGAGTTGCATGGCGAAATCGATCTGCGCCGCCCGCGTCCAGCGCCGCTGCGGGGCCGCCTGGATGGCCTGCATATAGTTTTCGCTGGCGGCGTGGTCTACCAGGCCGCTGGTATGGGTGAGCAGATGAAACAGGGTGATGCGCTCGGGCGCATGGCCGGCGCTGCGCAGTGCGGCAGCACTGGCAGGCAGCAGCCGGGCCTCGATCGGCTCGAACAAGGTCAGACGCCCCTGCTCGATCAGGCGCATCACGGTGGCTGCGGTATAGACCTTGGTGACGCTGGCTATCCGGAAGGCGTGTTCAGGTGTCAGTGCCGCTGGGCTGCCGCGTCGGGCCAGGCCGCAGGCGCCCGACCAGGCGAAGCAATGCTTGGGTATTTCCACCGTCGCCATGATGCCCGGCAGGCTGGGATCGAGGGCCAGGCTGCGCTCGATCTCGGCCTGCAGCAGTTGGTGGAGGTGCTTCATAGGGCGACACGCTCAGGCCGGCAGGCGCTTGAATCGAAGTTGGCGGGCGCGAGTTGTGCTGAAGTGAAAGCCTGTGACCATGTCGCCGTCCGATACGACGCTCAATGCGGAGGTGCTGGGCAACAACAGGTCGCGCACGGTCAGGCGGAACACAGATTTGCTGGCCGCCTCGAGCACCATGTGGCGGGTGCCGTAGCCACCGACCATGCGCAGGGTCAGCGCATTGCCTTCAAAGGCGATCTCGGCTTGGGCATCGAGGTCATCGCTGCGATAACGTCCCACCAGCGGCAGTCCGACTTTCGCCGTCGAGGGCGGTTTGGCCGGTAGGCGCTTGAGCCGCGATACATGGCCGCAGACAGAGATCGGGATCACCGCTGGGGCCTTGCCCTGTGCATCGGCTGCGAGGTCCTTGACATTGAAGCTGAAGGGCCCCATCGCCGCATCCTCGAAGGCAATGCGAATCTGCGTGACTTCATCGCGCCACATCGGCGCCGGGGGTGAGAAGAGCATGGAGCCGCCGAGCTTGCCGCCGACATCGGCGAAGCCGAAGGCGATGCCGTCTTCGCCGATGTAATGCGTGCCGGCGAGATGCTCGTAACCCTTGAAATCAGCCATCTTGGGTGCGACGACGCCCCTCACGTGCTCGGCAAGCACCGTGTCGATGATGCGCTTGGACAGCTCTATGTGGTTCACCAGGCCGCCATTGGTGATGATGATGATGTCCAGGCCTTGTGCCGGCACGGTCAGCATCTGGCACATGCCGCCGATTACGGCGCCGTGGTGGTAAATGGTTTCCAGGCCGCGGTAGTCGTGACGAAACAGACCCAGGGCGTAGGGTGTGGTCAGCCCGTTGTTGAGCGTGGCCGTGGTCGTCATCTGGCGCCAGGTTTCGGCGCTGCCCACCACCTTGCTCGGCGCGCGCAGGTGGGCCAGCCAGCGCAGCATGTCGTCCACGGTGGAAACGATGCTGCCTTCGCCGCGCATCTCTTCGGTCATGAAAATGCCGCGGCGCCAGGCGATGGTGCCGGCCGGCCCCGGCCGCGCCACATGCAGCGTGGCCATGCCGGGCAGGATCTCCAGGTCACTGGTCACGCAGGCGGTGTCCTTCATGCCCAGCGGCGCGAGGATGCGCTCGGCCAGGAACTGCTCGAAGGGCATGCCGCTGACACGGTCGACGACGATCGACAGCAGGTGGAAGCTGCCGTTGCAGTAAAGCTGGAATTCGCCCGGCGCGAAGTTGGCGCCGGTCTGCTGCACCTGCGCGGCAAAGGCCTTGCCCGTGGGTTGCGTGTTCATGCCGCCACCGGTGGTTTCGATGTCGACATAACAGCGGTAGCCGCTGGTGTGGTTCATCAACTGCCGCAACGTGGGCACGCCCAGCAAGCTGGGCAACTCGGGCAGGTAGCGCGTCACCGGCGCATCGGCGTCGAGCTTGCCTTCTTCGGCCAGCAGCAGGATGGCCAGGCAAGTGAAGTGCTTGGTGACCGAGCCGATGCGCATGCGCGTGGCCGGCGTATTGGCCACCGCATGTTCGATGCTGGCCAGGCCGAAGCCACGGCGGTAGACCGTCTTGCCCTGGAGCGCGACGCCAACAACCAAACCTGGCGCGTCGCTTCGGTTGACACTGGCGAAAAGCTCGTCCAGCGCGGCCATGGTCGTCTTCGCTGGGGCCACTGGGGTCGCTGATGGCGTTGAGGGCGTTGATGTCTTGCGCTTCCTGGTACTGGCCAAACCGCTCT
>JBIKPD010000120.1:0-10758 GCA_044357665.1 Roseateles sp.
CCTGTGTTTGTTTGGTGGCGTGCTCAGTCCGGTTGGCGCACGAACTGCAGGCGTCTGGCACGGCCCGAACTCACGCGGAAGCTTTCAACCTGCAAGCCCGGCAGCTCCACCGTCAGGGCGTGGAAGCCCGGCATCATGGGGTCGAGCGCGGTCAGCCCGAAGGCGACATCCGAGTAGGGCTGGATGGCAAACGCACGCCCAGCCAGGGTGCCGAAGATGCGCAAGAGGAGTTGTTCGCCCTCGACGGCGATCAGCGCATCGGCATTCAAGTCGTGGCAGCGGTAGCGGCCCAACAAGGGCTGGCTGGCTTCAGCCAACGTGGGGGCTGTCGCAGGCAGCAGCTTGAGGCACTCGATGTTGCCGGTGTCGCTGACAGCCAACTCCACAGGCGCACCGCCGTCCGGCCCCGGTGCCAGGTCAGCGACGCGGAACTCGATGGGGCCCAGGCCCGCCTCTTCCATCCGAAAGCCGATGACCTCGCCGCGGTCGCGCAGGATCGGGAAGGGCGGCGAGCTCAGGAACGACAGGCCCAGCATGCCGCCCGCATCGCCAAAGCCATACAACATGCCCGAGCTGCCGTGATAGCGGGCGCCAAACAGGTGGGGGTAGGGCTCGCTCTTGGCCATCGCCACGGCCGTGCCCACCAGATGCTCGCCCAGCAGCGCATCGATGATGTCCCAACCCGCCTGCACCGGGTTGAACATCGCGCCGTTGGTCATCACGATGATGTCCAGCTGATGTGCGGGCACCGTCACCATCTGCGTGCCCACGCCATTCAGACCACCGCCATGTTGGATGACTTCCACACCGCGGTACAGCTGGCGGTTCAGGCCGCAAGCGTAGGGCGTGACCTGCCCGTTGTTGAGCGTGGCCACCGTCAGCATCTGCTGCCAGGTCGCATCGCTGCCGACCAGGTGCTCGGGGCCGCGCAGGTGCGCCAGCCAGCGCAGCATGTCGTCCACCGTGGTGACGATGGCCCCGGCGCCGCGGTTGTCGTCGATGGGCGTGATGCCGCGCTGCCAGCTGCCGTCCGGCCCCATCGCGTGGAAGGTGGCAATGCCCGGCACGATCATCATGTCGTTGGGCACCGACTGGGTGTCGACCATGCCCAGCGGCTTGAAAATCCGCTCCAGCATGAACTGCTCGAAGCTCTTGCCACTGGCGCGGGCGATGGCCTCGGACAACAGTTCATAGCCGCCGTTGTTGTAGAGCTGGCTGTCGCCCGGCGCGAAGTTCACGTCGGTCTGGCGAAACTGCATCGCCAGGCCCCAGCCCTTGTCGAGCTTGGCCATGCCGCTGACATAGGCCATGTCCATGAAGCAGCGGTAGCCGCTGGTGTGGGTCATGAACTGGCGCAGCGTGGGCATGCCTTGCAAGGCAGGCAACTCGGGCAGGATCTTGTTGGCCGGCGCGTCCAGGTCCAGCTTGCCTTCTTCGGCCAGCACAAACGCGGCCAGGCAGGTGAAATGCTTGGTGATGGATGCCAGCCGCATGCGGGTGCGCGGCGTGTTGATCACGGCGTGCTCGATGCTAGCCAAGCCGAAACCGCGGCGGTAGAGCAGTTGGCCGTGCTGCGCCACACCCACCACCAAACCGGGACCGTCAGAGCGATTCACGCTTTCGAAGATTGCGTCCAGCGCGGCAACGCCCGTCTTCGGTGGGATCGGGGCCTCGTTCATCGTGTTGGCGGCCGCGTTGGGCGCTGCCTTCTGGGTTGTCATTTCAAGCTTTCGCGGGTTCGATCACTGGGCTGTCGGTCTCGGTGGACTCCGCGTCCATCAGCTCCACGGCGTGCTTGGTCTTCATATAGTGCTCTTCACAAAGGAACAGCAGCAGCGCACCGAGCGCCAGGCAGGGCGCGGCAACTATGGCAGCCGAGAGAATCAGACCATTGGGTAGATGCTTCAACTGGTCGGAGATCAGGCCCACGATCGGTGGCGCCGCGGCACCGCATGCGGAAATCATCACCGCCAAGGCGGCAAACAGGCGTGCCCGCAGAAGCCGTGGAGCCACCGTCTGGATGACGGTCGGGTAGATCATCGTCGCGCCGATCAGCAAGGTGACATACACGCCGTGAATCGTGTACATATGCCAGGCCTGGGTGGCAAAAGTCATGGCCGTGAACGAGAGCGCAGCCCACAGGCTGGATATCCAGAGCACCCGGACGTTCAGCCTCGGGCCGACTCGCGGGCTGAAGTAGCGCAGCCCATAGACACTGATCAGGAAACCGGCCGCCGTGGCGGCCAGGCCGATGGCTCCGAGCGTGGCACCCAGTTGCTGCGGCGTCTGCATGAAGACCCGCTGGTAGATGACGGCGAGCCAACCGTTCACCGAGGCAAAGCCCAGCATCACGGCCATCAGGCCGGTGATCAGGTAGGTGAAGGTCTGACGGTGCTGCCGAAGGTAGGGCAGCAGTTCTGGCACGACCACCGGGTCGGCTGCTGCTGCCACCATGTCGGGCACCGCCACAGCCGGGTCCGACGGGTCTGCCTTGGCGCTCCGCCGTGCGGCGATGGTCAAGACCAGCAACACCATCAACGGCGCAGGCAAGGCCACGGCAAAGAAGGCAAGACGCCAGTCGTCGATGCCGGCCATCGACTCAGGCAGATAGGGCCGAACGGCATACATCGCACCGACAATAGCGCCCGTCAGGCCAAGGCCCAGCGCGCTGACGGTGGTGTGCGAGACAGCGAAGATGGAATTCGCCATCTGTCGCCGCTTGGGCTTGAAGAGATCCGGGATCAGCGAGTTCGTGATCGGCCCCAGACCCGCTTCGCCCGCGCCGACCAGCGCACTGCCGATGACCAACTGCCAGTAGTTCTGCGACATGCCAGAGCCGACGACGGCCAGGCTCCAGAAAATGATGCAGCCGGCCAGCACCAGGCGGCGGTCGTAGCGATCGGCCAGCCACCCGAGCGGGTAGCTCACGATGCCGACCGTCACCGCAACCGCCGTGCCCTGGAGGAATCCGAGCTGGAAGTCCGACAGGTTCAGCGCCTTGCGGATGGTCTCGGCTTGCAGGGTGAGTACGCCGCGGTCCAGTACGGCGAACAACATCACCAGGGTCAGGACCCCCAGCGACCACCAGGCCGCGCGCTCGGAAGGGCTGGCGGCGCTCGGGGCGATGGTCGAAGGTTCGCTCATCGCCGCCGCTTTAGAACGACGCGTTCAGGTTCAAGCCCACCGTGCGCGGCGTGATGACCTGCATATAGGTGCGCCCAGCTGCCTGCAACGATTCGCCGGTGTGTGCGCCCATCAGACCTCGCTTGTCGGTGAGGTTGCGCACGTACAGACCGAGGTCGAAACGTCCCAGCTTGACACCGCCCGACAGGTCCAGACGGGTATAAGCCGGCAGTACATAGTTCGGCGACTTCGTGGAGGTCGGGAAGCTCGAATTGCGGTCGCCTTGGTATGCCACGCTGAGACCTGCAAAGGCGGAGTTACCCACCAATTCGAAGGCGTAGCGCGAGGTGATGGTGAAGGCCGTCTTGGGCGAGTTCGGCAGACGATCCCCGGCCTTGCCGCCCAATCCTGGCGAGTCGGTCAGCAACTGGGGGTCCATCAGCGACAGCGCCGCACTCAGGCTCAAGCCATTCAACGGGCGCAGGCTGACGGAAGCCTCGATGCCGCGGATGCGGGCCTTGCCCAGGTTGGTGGTGTAGCCCTGGATGGGGCCCTGGACGAATTGCTGCAAGTCCTTCCACTCCGTGTCGAAAACAGCCACTTCGGCCGTGGCCTTGGCCTGCGGGAAGCTGGCCTTCCAGCCGGCTTCGTAGGTCCAGACACTGTCGGTGTTGTAGCTGTCTGGTGTCCCGGGCACCGGTACGCCCTTGGCGTCCAAAGCCCCTGAATTGGCGCCGCCCGGGCGGTAGCCGCTCGCGGCACGCGCGTACACATTGCTGTCGGACGTCAGCCGGTACTTGGCCGTCAACAGGTAGGTCGTCGGCTGTTCGTCGAAGGTGATGATCTTGGTCGCTGCGCCGGCCTGCTTGACCGTGTCGGTCTGGTCGGTCTTGGACAGGCGCAGCCCCCCCGTGAGGGCCAGGGCGGATGTCGCATTCCACGTCAAGTTTCCGTACAGGGCCGATTCTTTGCGCTCGCGGATGCCGCTGGTTTCGCCGAATGGAATGTCCTTCCCGCCCATGCCGCCGGTGAGAACTTCGCGTGAGTTCTGCTCATTCTTGTCAAAGTAGAGCCCGGCCAGCCATTCGAAGGTGCCAGCAGTCTGCGAAACCAGCCTGAACTCCTGGCTCGACTTGCTGCCGCTTTCGATGCTGTCGGACTTTGCACTGTCCAGGCCGTAGGCGCCGGCCAGCGAGCCGAAGTCGGTGGTCAGCGTGTCGCTGGACTTCTGCGACGAGGAGATGGCCGTCAGCTTCGCAAAGCCCAGGTCGTAATCGACCGCCGCCGAGTAGACGTCGCGCTGGTCGTGGCGCGGCTCTCCGATGCTGAGCACGGTGTAGTCAAGATCACCGGCCATCGGCGCGCGGGTGGCGAATTTGTAGACCACCCGGCTATTGCCGTCGGCATTGATGGTTTGTGTCAAAGCCGTCAGCTTGATGCTTAGCTTTGGCGTCGGCGTCACCAGCAGGCTGACGCGGCCGCCCTGGGACTCCTTGCTGTTGACCCCCACCTTGTTCACGCGCCCGCTGGCGTTGACCCAGCCCGCGTCCTTGGTGCCGAACGCCGCCACCCGCAAGGCGGCGAAGTCCTTGCTCAGCGGCACGTTGATGACCGCACTCGCCAGGGAGTTCGTGCCGTCTCCATGTTGCGTCTGCGACAAGCCCAGGCTCACCTTGCCGGATAACTCATGGGTATCTGCTTCATTGCTGATGTACTTGATGACGCCGCCCATGGAGGAGGCGCCGTACAGTGTTCCTTGTGGGCCACGCAAGATCTCGAAGCGCGCCAGATCCAGCAGGCTGAAGTCGAAGTTGACCCCTGGCGCGATTGGCGTGTCGTCGAGATAGACCGAGACCGGTGAATTGCTGTCGATGCCCGCTGTGAGGCCGCGGATGATGATGTTGCCGCAGCTGTCGCAGACGTTGGCGTTCTGCAACACGACCCCTGGCACAGCAGCCAGATAGTCATTCAGACTCTTGGCGCCCTCGGCTTGGAGGCGCTCGGCGTCAACCGAAGCCATGGACAGGGGAACTTCCCGGATCAATTCGCGGCGGCGCGTCGCCGAAACCGTGACAGTATTCAGCGTGACGACGCCCTGGCTCTTGGCCTCGCTGGCTGTCTTGTCGGCCGCTTTGGCCGCATCCGCAGCAATTTGCTCACTGCTTTGGGCGTAGGCGACATTGATGGCAGCCGAAATCAGACTCATCGCAAGCCAGGGAGCAGCATGGCGTGAAATCATCTTGAGTCTTCCCATCTTGGGCGTTCGCTTGAATTCGTTCATCGGGACATCCTCCTTGACTTTGAGCGGTCGTAGTTTGTGGGTGAATCAGCTTGAGGCATGACCGACCATCGGCGGTCAAAGCGGTCAAGCATCAGGCCCAAAGCCTGACTGACGAACGGTACTTTCAAGCCGGCTGCAAGGCTTTCGGCTGCGCAACAAAAACTTATGCGAGTTCACCGAACTATTGCGCCTTTCAAAAAAGCTTCACGACAACCCCTAAGGGTTTGCCTGAGTGACCAACTATGGTCTTACTGCCCCAGCGAAACTTTGATGGGCGCGCGGTGCCGCATGTACTCGCGGGGCGACATGCCCAGGTGGCCGGAGAAGGCGGCGGCAAAGTTGCTTTGGTGTGCGTAGCCGACGCGTTCAGCCACCTCGGCCACGCTCAGTTTTCCTTCCAGCAGCAGTTGCTGCGCCTCTCGCATGCGTCGTTCCAGACAGTACCCGGCCATGGTGATGCCAAAGGCCGCCTTGAACGCGGCCTGAAGCTTGTTGGGGTTGGCGCCAAGCTCGCGTGCCAATTCACTGAACATGGGCGGGTCTCGGTATTGGCTGGTCAACCGCTCATGTGCCAGCTGAGCCAGGTCGACGGCACGCCAGCCCAAGGGTGTTTTCCGGGCCGGCATGGCGGTCGGGTCCGACCGCTCCACGGCCGGCGTGCGGCGAATCGCATCCATCATGTAGGCGACCAATTCGGCCATCCTTCCGGCGTACTGCAGCGCGCGCATCTCACCTTCCAGGGGGCTGTCGATGGTGTCGGCGACGAGGTTGGCGACCCGGTGGTCGAGTGGGAGTGATACCACCCGCCCGAATGCCGCCGTGCCGGCCAAGGCATCCTGGACTTCCTGGGGGAGGTCCTGCCTTTGCAGGCCGTAGGCATCGGCCAAGGCTGAAGATCCGAAGATGCCATTGACCCCCTGGTGCCGCACGCCGCCTTTGCCATCGACGGTGATTTGCATGCCCTTGGGCATGCACACCAGGGTGAGCTCGGGCCGATTGAAGATGATGGGTGGGGACGTTGCCTCCATGAACAGGACGTCGCAGCTCAGCGACGCGCGCAGCAGAATCAGCGGTTCGTCGGCCAGATAGATGCGCCGCCGCAAGGCGGGCAGCACAAAGTTATTCACATCGATCTCGACGCCGTTGTCGTAGCGCACCACATCGGCAACGCCAGTGCCGCCGATGGCGTTCAGGTGCATGCGGACGCCTTGGCGGGAAAATCGCTTCAGCAGGCCGCTGGCCTCGCCGCTTCGAAAGGCCTCGGAATTAAAGTCCAGATCAAAGCGCGAATCCGAGGTTCTGGTGGGCTTGTCGTCCTGCATGGTCCACCAACTGGCGGGCTCGAGCGCCGTCGTTCGGTCGTTTTCCATTTGGTGAACTTCCATAAATAAAACTCTGTTAATGCTAACCGAGCGACAGAGGGCAAGTCTAGAGTCCTTGGATCGAAAATCAGCGATGAACCCGAATGAGCGAACAGCCTGCCCGATCCAACTCGCCAGTCAGCTCTTTAAGCGTGTTGGAGAGCGCCAGCAGCGGTGCCATCCTGCCACCGCCGGAGCCGATGCCCCTGCCGGACCACCGCACGCGGCTGCCGATGCGCGACGGCGTGCGTTTGGATACCTATGTCTGGCTGCCCGACTCCGCGAATGCCACCAGTCAGCAAGTGCCTTGCATCTTGCTGAGGACGCCCTACAAGGAATCAGTCATGGGCTTCCGGCGGCTGGGCGTGCTGCGCTACGTCGATGCCGGCTACGCAGTCGTGATCCAACAGATCCGAGGCGTCGGGCAGAGCGAAGGTCGCTTCACCTTCAATGCCCCGCATGACCGTAGCGATGGCTATGACACCGTGGAATGGATCGCTGCTCAAGACTGGTGCAGCGGTGCCGTGGGCATGGATGGCAGCAGCTATGTGGGCATGACACAGTTGACTGCCGCCAGCGAGCAGCCGCCCCACTTGCGCTGCATCGTGCCTGCCGTGCCTTGCGTCGACTTCTTTCGCGAGGTGCCGTATCGCGGTGGCGTGTTCTCGCGGCAGCACACCATTAATTGGACTCGACTCCTGCAAATTGAGTCTTTGAACGAGCTGAAATCAGGGTTCTCTGGCACCATGCCGGCCTTGTCCCAACCCGAGGTTCTGCAGCGCCTGCTGTCTCGCCCCGCCATTGACGCTGCGGATGGCGAGCTGATCGACGATTTCCTCGGTCATTACCTCGATGCGCTGGCGCATCCAACTTTTGACGACTGGTTCCAGGCCCGTACCTTGGCGCCGGCGGACTATGCCCGCATCGACATCCCGACCCTGGTGGTCAATGGCAACTTTGACCTCGCCATCGGCGCCATGACCTTGTGGCGCCAGTTGGAGGCGAATTTGCCTGGCGCAGAGCATCGCCGTTTGCTGGTCGGCCCCTGGGATCACGGGCAGTGCTATGCCGGGGGTGCCGCCAGCTATGGCCCGTACACGATGGGCGAACATTCGGTGGTCGATCTCGTCGCCTTGCGGCTTGCCTTTTTCGACCAGCACCTTAAACGGCAAGGCTCAGGCCCCGATCTAGGTGGGCGCGTCACGGCCTTCATCACCGGCGCCAACGAATGGCGTCATTTCGACAGCTATCCGCCGGCCGGCATGATTCCCCTGCACCTGTACCTGTCCAGCGGTGGGCGCGCCAATTCGGCGCGCGGCGACGGTCGCTTGCTGCGCGAGCCGCCAACCGGCGCGCAGCCGCCAGACTGTTTCGTCGATGACCCGGCGCTGCCTTTCGTACCGGCCCTGGCCTCTGCCTTTGAAGCGTCCGTGATGCTGGATCTGCGCGAGCGCGAGCGCGACTTCGAGACGCTGGTCTATGACAGTGGTGCGCTGACCGAGCCGCTGACCCTGTTTGGTGAAGGCGAGGTCGAGATATTTGTCGCGGTCGACGCGCCGGACGCCGACATCATGCTCTGGCTGGCCGAGCGCCGCGCCGATGGCCAGACCGTCAAGCTGGCCACGGGTCAATTGCGCCTGCGCTATCACGGTGGTTTTGACGCAGAGCGCCTGCTGACGCCGGGCGAGGTGGTCAAGGTGACGATTCCGCTGACCTATGTGGGCCATCGCATCCCGGCTGGCAGTCATCTGCGCCTGTTGGTCAGCGGCTCCAATTTCCCCTCGTCCGACCCCAATCCCCATACCGGCGAGCCGATCGCGTCCGCGGTCGCGATGCGCAGCGCAGTGCAAACGATCTTCCATGACTCCGCTAGACTCTCGCGCTTGATCCTCCCGGTATTGCCATGACGAGTGCATTTGATGTGATTGTTCTGGGTGCCGGTATGGCCGGAGCCTCCATGGCTGCCGAGTTGGCGCCGCAGCGCCGTGTGCTGCTGCTGGAGATCGAAGACCAAGCCGGCCGACATGCCACCGGGCGCTCCGCTGCCATGTTCTTCGAGGGTTATGGCAATCAGACCGTGCGGGCGCTGACGCGGGCGAGTCGGGCTTTTCTTGAACGACCGCCTGAGGGTTTTTCTGAGGTACCGCTGATGACACCGCGTGCGGCCATGATGGTGGCCGACGCCGAAGGCGCTCCGCGTCTCGATGCCCGGCTTGGCGACTCGGCCTCGGCGTGGCAGCGGATTACGGTCGAGCAAGCCCTGGCTTTGGTGCCCATCCTGCGGCCGGAGTGGCTGGCGGCGGCGGTCTTGGACGAATCGGGTTGCGATATGGAGGTGGCGGCCATCCATCAGGGCTATCTGCGCCTGGCCCGCCGGGCCGGCGCTCAACTGGTGTTGGGTGCTGGTGAGTTGAACATCAGCCGCATCGAAGGGCAGTGGCAGGTCCAGTCCCGGGCCGGTACGTCCAGCGCGCCAGTGCTGGTCAACGCCACGGGGGCTTGGGCTGATCAGGTCGCGCGCCAGGCAGGGGTGCAACCGGTGGGGCTGCAGCCGATGCGGCGCACGGTTGTCACCCTGCCGGTGCCAGAGGGCATGGACAGCCGCCAATGGCCGATGGTGGTGGATGTGGATGAGACCGTGTACTTCAAGCCCGATGCCGGTCAGTTGCTGCTATCGCCGGCCAATGAGGACCCGATGGACCCCTGCGATGTCGCGCCTGAAGAGCTGGATGTGGCGATTGCGGTGGACCGCTTTGAAACCCTCACCACGATGCCAGTGCGGCGCCTGAATCACCGCTGGGCCGGGTTGCGCAGCTTTGTTGCCGATCGCTCACCGGTGGCCGGTTTCGACCCCGAGATGCCGGGCTTTTTCTGGCTGGCCGGGCAGGGCGGTTACGGCATCCAGATGGCCCCCGCGCTGGCGCGGGCCGCTGCTGCGCTCTTGCTTGGTCAGGACCTGCCGGCGGACATCGCCGCGCAGGGAGTGAGGGCTGAAGACATTGCCCCGGGCCGCTTGGCCTTGCGCCAGGCCAAAACCTGACATTCGATGGACCACTGATTGACCTGATAAGGCTCATATGACTGACAAAACCGTCCAAAGACTGAATGAACTGGGCATTGAACTGCCACCGGCCCTGACGCCCATCGCCAATTTCCTGCCGGTCACCATTGCCGGCAACATGGCTTATGTGTCCGGTCAGATTGCCGTGCTCAATGGCGCGATTCAGCACCTCGGTTTGCTGGGGCGGGACGTGTCGATCGAGCAGGCCCAAGCGGCCGCACGCTTGGCTGCCCTGCATGTGATCAGCCAGCTCAATGTGAGCCTGCATGGTCAGTTGGATCGAGTCAAGCAATGTATGCGTCTGGGTGTATTCGTCGCTGCCACCGCAGAGTTCAAGGACCATCCCAAGGTGGCCAATGGCGCCTCAGATGTGCTGGTGGAGATATTCCAGGAACGCGGCAAACATGCCCGCGCGGCGGTGGGCGTAGCCAGCCTTCCCTTCGGCGCCAGCGTCGAGGTGGATGCCATCTTCGAATTGCTGAGCTGAAGAGACCAGAGCTCAGCCGAGCGTTTGCGCCTAGACGCAGTGGTCAGGCAGGCCCCGATGCGGGCCGGCAGGCAACTCAGCTCGAGGCCTGACCTGCGGTGGTGTGCAGGCGCTGACCGGGTCCTGATCGAGCAGTTGGAGCCGCAGGTGCAGCCCTTCTCGGCTTGCCTCAACACCGCCCGCTAGCGCTGAGTATTCTTGGTCGGGCGGTGAGGGTTTCGCGCGATTAAAACTGCGGACTCAGCGCACTCCGCCGAGCACGGCCTGACCGATCTTGAAGAAGACGTCGGTGTTGTCCATCACGCCGGTGAAGAATTTCGCGCCGAGGCCGAAGGCTGACAAGGGGATGTCGGTCGCCGTGTGCACCGCGCTGTCGCCCGGTACCTGGCCGGTCACCATGAAGCCGGTTTTCGAGTTGCGCGAGTTCGGGCCGGTCGGGTAGCTG
>JBIKPD010000226.1:0-6423 GCA_044357665.1 Roseateles sp.
AAGGGGTGGCCTGCATTCAGCAGGTGCAGCGCCATGGGTGTGCCCATGATGCCCAGGCCGATGAATCCGATCTTCATGCTGTGTTCTCGATGTGAAAGGGTCTTCGGAATCAGTAGCTGCCGCTGGCTGCAGGCGGCGGATTTCCCGCGCGCATCGCCGCCATCACTTGCTGCGCACCGGCGATCATCAAGCGGGCGTCGGAGCTGACGGTGACGAACTGGAAGCCTTTGGCGATGCGCTCGAGCGCTTTGCCGGTCGATCCGTTGTGGATACCGGCCACCAAGCCATGGGCTTTAGCGCGGGCCAGGATATGGTCAACCGCCTCGGCGGCGCGGGGGTCCAGCTCGTCGAAAGTCGGCGTGCAGCCCAGCGCCAGCGACAGGTCCGAAGGGCCGATGTAAATCGCGTCGAGTCCCTCGACCGACATGATTTCGTCCAGGTTATCCAGGGCCTGGGCGGTTTCGATCATCGCGAAGGTGACGATGGTGTCATTGGCGTGCTGGGGATAGTCGGCGCCGCTGTAAAGCAGCGCCCGCACCGGACCGAAGCTGCGGGTGCCGCGCGGCGCGTAATGGGTCCAGGCGACAAGTTTTTGTGCGTCTTCTTTGGTGTTGACCATCGGGCAGATCACGCCATAAGCGCCCGCGTCCAGGGTCTTCATCAGGATGCCGGGCTCCAGCCAAGGCACGCGCACCACCGGCACGGTTGGCGTGGTGCTGATGGCCTGCAGCATGGGCACCATCGCGGTGTAGTCGACGACGCCATGTTGCAGGTCGATCGTCAAGCTGTCCCAGCCCTGATGGGCCATGGTTTCGGCCGAAAAGCTGTTGCCAATCGCCAGCCAGCCGTTGACCACGGCACCGCCGGATTGCCAGATTTCTCGCAGTTTGTTCGGTCGCATGATGGGTTTTCTGTCGGGGGTGGATGAGCGCTGTGTTTAACGATCCAGCGCGGCGCGCTTGGGGTTGAAGGTCCAGCCGGGAATCAGGTATTGCATGGCCATGGCATCGTCGCGCGAGCCCAGGCCATGCTGGAGGTAGAGCTGATGCGCTTTTTCGACTTCGAGCATGTCGAGTTCGACGCCCAGGCCGGGTTTTTTCGGCACTTGCACATGGCCGCCGATGATCTGCAGCGGCTCCCGGGTCAGGCGCTGACCGTCCTGCCAGATCCAATGGGTGTCGATCGCGGTTACGCGCCCGGGGGCAGCGGCGCCGACATGGGTGAACATGGCCAGCGAAACATCGAAATGGTTGTTCGAATGCGAGCCCCAGGTCAGGCCCCAGTCGCGGCAGGTCTGCGCCACCCGCACCGAGCCGGCCATGGTCCAGAAATGCGGGTCGGCCAGCGGAATGTCGATGCTTTGCAGCGACAGCGCATGGGTCAGTTGGCGCCAATCGGTTGCGACCATATTGGTCGCCGTCGGCAAGCCGGTGGCGCGGCGGAATTCGGCCATCACTTCGCGGCCCGAATAACCGTCTTCGGCGCCGCAAGGGTCCTCGGCATAGGCGACCACGCCATGCATGTCGCGCATCAGGCGGATCGCATCCTGCAGCAGCCAGCCGCCGTTCGGATCCAGCGTCACGCGGGCTTGCGGGAAGCGCCGATGCAGCGCGTGGATCGCTTCAACTTCCTCTTCGCCGCGCAACACGCCGCCCTTGAGCTTGAAGTCATTGAAACCATAGCGTTCGCGCGCCGCTTCAGCCAGCCGCACGATCGCCTCGGGCGACATGGCTTTTTCATGCCTCAGGCGCGACCAGGCATCACCGGCATCGGCCTGGCTGGCATAGGGCAGATCAGTCAGCGTCCGGTCGCCGATATAGAACAGATAGCCCAGCATCTCGACTGCATCGCGCTGCTGTCCTTCGCCCAGCAGGGCCGCCACCGGCAGGTCCAGGTGCTGACCCAGCAAGTCGAGCAGCGCCGATTCGATCGCGGTGACCGCATGGATCGTGGTGCGCAGGTCAAAGGTCTGCAAGCCGCGTCCGCCGCTGTCACGGTCGGCGAAGGTCTGCTGGATGCGCTGCAGCAGGCCGGCATGGGCGCCGATGGCCTGCCCGACCACCAGTTCCCTTGCGTCCTCCAACGTCTGGCGGATCTTCTCGCCGCCCGGCACTTCGCCGACGCCGGTGCGGCCGGCGCTGTCGGTCAGGATCAGCAGGTTGCGGGTGAAAAACGGCCCATGCGCACCGCTCAGGTTGAGCAGCATGCTGTCGCGACCCGCAACGGGGATCACCCGTAGCGCGGTGATCTTCGGAGTGGACGATTGATAGGCAGGCAAGGCGCTGACTTCAATCTGCCGTGATCTTGCCAAGCTCGATCACCTTTTTCCAGCGCGCGAACTCGGCGGCCTGGAAGACGGTGAATTGCTCGGGAGTGTTGCCGACGATTTCGAAGCCCAGCTCCAGCAATTGAGCCTTGACGGCAGGATCGTTCAAGCCAGCGACGACGGCGTCGCGCAGCTTGTTCTTGATGTCAACCGGGAGGCCCTTGGGCGCGGCGAAAGCCTGCCAGGACTGCACGTCGGCACCCTTCACGCCCTGTTCGTCCAAGGTTGGCACATCAGGCAACAGCGGTGAACGCTTGGCGCTGGACGTGGCCACGGCACGCAGCTTGCCGGCCTTGATCTGCGGCAGGGCGGTGTTGATATTGATGAAGGCCGAATCCACCTGGCCGCCGAGCAGATCGCTCATGGCCGGGCCGCCGCCCTTGTACGGGATGTGCAGGCCGCTGGTGCCGGTGACCTGCCAGAACAGTTCAGCCGTCAGATGGTCGCTGCTGCCGTTGCCGGAGCTGGCGAAGCTCATGCTGCCCGGCTCGGCCTTCAGCTTGGCCAGCACATCGGCCAAGGTCTTGAGTTTGGAAGCTGTCGGCACGCACAGCACATTGGGCGCTTGCACGGCCACGGTGATGTAGTCGAGATCTTTCAGCGCGTCGTAGGGGACGTTCTTGAGCAGGTGCGGCCCGATCACCAGGGGGCCCAATGAGGTCACCAGGATGGTGTAGCCGTCGGGCGCGGCGCGCTTGACTGCCGCCGTACCCACCGAACCGCCAGCACCTGCCTTGTTCTCGACGATGAAGTTGCCGCCGAGCTTTTCCTGCAGCTTGGGCGCCAGGGTGCGGGCGATCAGGTCGGTCGATCCGCCGGGCGGGAAAGGCACCAGCAAGGTGACCGGCTTGGCCGGCCAGGCTTGAGCTTGGGCGCCGCCAGCGCAGGCCAACGCGAGCAAGAGGGTTGTCAGCAGTTTTTTCATGAGGTCTCCAGTAAAGGATGGTGGCATGGGGCCGATTCGAACAGTAGCGCTACCAATCGAGTCTGAAATGGTAGCGCTCCCAATGTTGGTGATCAAGCCTTGCGGACTAAGTGTTTTCCCTGGTCAGCTGCTCTTGCGGTCGATGATCGAAAAGCCGATGTCGATGACGCGCTGCTCGACGCTGCGGCCTGCCGCGCGGTCGACGATGAACTGGGCGGCCTGGTTGCCGATGGCCGAACCGTTGATGCGCACGGTGGTCAGCGCCGGGTGCAGATCGGCGGCGAATTCAAGGTCGCCGAAGCCGACGATCGCCAAGCGCTCGGGGACGGCGATGCCGCTGGCCTGCGCTTCGGTCATGACGCCGAGTGCGAGCAGGTCGGAGCTGCAGAACAAGGCGTCGATGTCCGGCCATTGATGCATCAACAAGGCCAAGGCGCTACGCCCGCTCTTCAGCGTGGTCGGCGCGGGAACAATCTGCACCCGTACCGGCTCCAGGCCAAGCGCCGCGGCGGCGGCCTGGAAGGCGTCGAGTCGGCGCCTTGCCCGTTCGTCGTCGCCAGTCACCATTGCGAAGCGGCGGCGGCCCTTGGCATGCAGAAACTGCGCTACCGCCCGGCCCACTTCTACATGGGAAAAACCGACCAGCATATCGATCGGCGTCGGGGTCAAATCCCAGGTCTCGACGACCGGGATGCCTGAAGCCAGCAGCCGCTTGCGGCCATCGGCCGAATGCATGATGCCGGTCAGCACGATGCCGTCCGGTCGGCGCCCGATGATCGTTTCGAGCAGGGCGTCTTCGCGTGTCCCGTCATAGCCGGCCTGGCCCAGCATCAACTGGTAACCGCGCGCTGCCAGCGCTTCGGTCAGGGACTGCACGGTCTCGAGAAACACCGGGCCGGAAATTGTCGGCACGACCGCGGCGACCAGGCGGCTGCGCGTCGATGCCAACCCGCCTGCCAGCAGATTCGGCACATAGCCGGTGCGCGCGACCGCATCGGTCACTTTCTTGAGCAATTCAGCCGAAACCTGGGTGGGATGGTTCAGCGCCCGCGAGGCGGTGATCGGCGCAACGCCGGCCAGTTTGGCCACGTCGTGCAAGGTCACTGCACCGCTGCCGCGCCGGCTTCTGCGGGGTTGAATGGCGTCGCTGGTCATGCGGCATTGTACGTAGATGGCAGCGCTACCGTCAAAGTTTGCGGGAATCGATTGCTGGCCGGTTGCGGTGCGGGCGGAGGCATCTGCCACTCCTCTACACTGGGCGCATGACTCAAAGCATCGCATTCATCGGCGGCGGCAATATGGCCAGCGCCATCATCGGCGGCTTGTTGCGCGCCGGACGGCCTGCACATTCGATCATCGTCGTCGAGCCGTTCGAGCCACAGCGCCAGCAGTTGCAGCAGCAGTTCGGCCTGCAAGCCCTGCCAGCGGCTGATGCCAGCCTCAATGCTGCCGGCCTGCTGGTCTGGGCGGTCAAGCCGCAGTTGTTCGCCGAAGCTGCCGCGCCTTGCGCCGGGCAGATCGGCGGGGCGCTGCAGTTGTCGGTGATGGCCGGCATCCGCAGCGACCGGATCGCCAGCCTGAGCGGCAGTGCACGGGTTGTGCGTGCGATGCCGAACACGCCGGCCTTGATCGGCCAGGGCATCGCCGGTTTGTTCGCCCGCACCGCGGTATCGGCTGCGGACAAGGCGCTGGTCGAGGAAATCCTGGCGCCAACCGGCAAGACGCTATGGGTCGCGCATGAAGCCGATCTGGACGCGGTGACCGCCTTGTCGGGCTCGGGTCCGGCGTATTTTTTCTACATCGTCGAGGCGATGATTGCCGCGGCGGTCGAGATGGGCTTGAGCGCCGAACAGGGCCGGGAACTGGCCTTGGCGACTTGTGGCGGCGCGGCGGCCCTGGCGCAGGCCACGACCGATTCGCCGACGTTGCTGCGCGAGCGCGTGACCTCCAAAGGCGGCACCACCTATGCGGCGATCAGCAGCCTGCAGGCCGACGATGTGGCTGCGGCGGTGCGGCGCGCCGTGCTGGCAGCACAGCAACGGGCCCGCGAACTGGGTGACGAATTCGGCGGCTGAGGCAGGGACTACGCCGCCCTGAACTCTCGAATGAAATGCGCCCTTGCCCCCGTGGAGAACATCAATATGTTGAAAGCAAGACAGTGGGCTCAAGCCCTGACCCTCGCCCTGAGCACCTTGACCCTCAACGCCGCCATGGCGCATGGCGCGGCCAAACCCCAGCATGGCGGGGTGGTGCAAGTCGCCAGCGAGATCAACTTCGAACTGGTACAGCGGGCCGAAGGTGTTGTGATCTATCTGGTCGACCATGACCAACCTTTGAGCTCGGTGGGCATCACGGGCAAGCTGACGGTGCTGAACGGCGCCACCAAGATCGAAGCCGAGCTCAAGGCTGCGGGCGACAACAAGCTTGAAGCCAAAGGCATCAAGGTCGACAGCGGCGCCAAGCTGGTGGCCAGCTTGAGCAATGTGAAAGGCAAGACGCTCACAGTCCGTTTTGCGATCAAATGAGGCGGCCGATTTCGCTCACCGCCGGCTTGGCGCTAGGCCTTGCGCTGCTCGGCGCTCAAGCGTCGGCCGAGCTGATCGAGATTGAGTGGACCGGGGCCGGCCGCTTCGAGCAGAGCCTGACGGTGGCTCCGGGCAAGTTCCTCGAAATCTGCGGCAAGCTGAACAAGGCGCAGCCGGTCAGCTGGCAGTTCAGCGCCGGGCAGCCGATGAATTTCAATATTCATTTTCATGAAGGCGAGAACGTCACCTACCCGGCCAAGGTCGAGGCCGCCACCGCGGCGGCCGGCCAACTGAAGGTCGCCTCCGAGCAGGACTATTGCTGGATGTGGTCGAACAAGTCGAACCAGGCGGTGGCGCTCAAGCTGAGCTTGAGCCGCTAGCTTTGCTGATCGACGCCGCAGCTGCCGGCGCAGCGGTGAACTGACGCAGGACTTCGACTCCATTGAACGGATTGAAGTCAGACCCGATCCAATCGGGTGCTGCTGCGCGTGGCTTGCGGTCACTCATGAAGAACGAGCGTCAGGGATGCTCTGCATAACTCAACGCGAGTTGGTGCAGCGCGGATCGGGATGGGATGCAAGGCGCATTTTGCGGCCAATAGCGCGTGCTATTGGCAAGAAATGCAACGCCGCAGACCGCCCGGGGCC
>JBIKPD010000227.1:0-6388 GCA_044357665.1 Roseateles sp.
GCGAATGTCGGTGGCGGCATCGCCGTCCAGATCCAGAACGACCACCTGGTGCGGATAGTCGATTTCCGAAAACGACATCGGCAGCGGACTACCGCAGTAACGCCGGGTCGGGTCGGCGCCGACTTGCTGCGCCAGGTGCAGATGGCCGAGCGCGACATAGGCGATTTGCGGGTCGAAGATGTTGGCCGACAAGGACTCGACGCCGCCGATCATGATGCGCCGCTCCGAATCCTCAGACACCTTGGCACTGGTCAGGTGGCAATGCCCGATCGCGATCAAGGCTTGCCCCGCCTGGCGTTTGCTGCAGGCATAGTCGAAAGCCTGGCGGTACAACTCCTCGATGCCTGCCGTATAGGGGTCGGCGGCCCCTTCAACGCGGGGTACATCGCTGGGGCGAAGGAAAGGCATGGCGATGCACCATGCCGCTACTGCTCCATTGCGATCCTGCAGCGGCAGCACCAGACGCTCAAGGTCGATGTCATCGCCATTGCGCAAGGCCTGTCCGACCACGCAGGCATCGAGCAGGGAAAGAAACGGCGCTGGTGCTTCCAGTCGCCCTGGCGAGTCATGATTTCCCGCCGTGATGATGATCTTGAGATGGGGAATACGCCGCCGCGCTTCGGTCAGAAATACATAGAGTTGGGTCTGCGCAGCGGCGGATGGGTTGGTGTTGTCGAACACATCGCCCGCGATCAGCAATCCGTCGACCTGTTCGGCGACCAGCGTGTCGAGCAACCAGGCCAGGAAAAGCTTGTGCTCATGGCTTCGCTCGAACTGATGCAGCGTCTGGCCCAAATGCCAGTCCGAGGTGTGAAGAAGTCTCATGTTTCCCCTTTGAAAACCATCTGCCTGCCAATATGCGACCGGCGGGACCAGCGCGGTCCGTTACCGATCATCGGCAAGAATTCTTGCGGCACAACAACACGGCGAACAAGGTTCCCGCAGCCGTGCCGATCAGCAGCATTCTCCTTTGCAGGTGAATTGAATCGCTGCTTGAATTGGCAATTATGTGGGATCAACTGCGAAGCACGACCGGACTTGTGATCATCGCGCTGCCTGGCCGAATTCTCGAGCTAAGCGGCGAACGTCAATCGGCCTGGCGGCCGCTCCAAACCATCTTTGGGTTCCCACCGTCCCGACCATTAGTTAAGACAAAGGCCTTCAAGCAGTGATGCTCGAAGGCCTTTTTCATGGGTAAATCAATCACTTACCCTGTAGCCCGCGAAGCAGCGCAGCGGATTGCGGGGATTTTCTGCCCTCGCCGATCCCCGCATTCCGGCCTGCGGCCTCTTGCGGGCTACAGGCTGCCGCAGCCCGTATCCGAGAGATCCATTCCGGGCTGGCGTCAAGTCGGCTCGAATGGAGGAGCTGAAACGCTTACCAAAGGCCTGAGCTCACGCGTTGCTCGCCATAGGGATGCTCTGCATAACCCCTCACGGCTTGTGCTGGTGCGGCCTCGGGCGGTCTGCGGCGTTGCATTTATTGCCAATAGCACGCGCTATTGGCTGCAAAATGCGCCTTGCATCCCATCCCGATCCGCACCGCACCCGCTCGCGTTGAGTTATGCAAATCATCCCCAGGTCTGCGTCGTCATATCAACTCAAATTTCTCCCAAGGCAAATCCGGCGAAGAAAAATGTCCCCATCGCGCAAGCTCGACCAGGTTGTCGACCGGGAATGCCGTCCCGCTTCGCAAAAGGCTCAGATCAAAGTTGCTTTCCAGAGCGGCGGCATCGAGAAATCTTCCGCGTTCGTCCACCAGGCTGATCAGCCTTGCCGAACGGTCGCCAGGAAACCAGCCCAGGGTGACGGTCACCTCGGCAGCCAGACCCAGTCGCACGATCGCCTTGGCCACCCGCCGCGCATGCAGGCCGCCCGCCCGGTCGGCTTTGAAAAAGTCCTTGCCTGACCAGGCGCCGCCGCCGATGGCAATGCGTGGGCCATAGGCATCAACCACCAGTTTCTTGCCTGAGAGCCCGTTGTCGCCTTCAGGCCCGCCCACCTCGAACGCGCCCGCCCCATTGACCGTCAACTGGTCAGGGAGCGCAGCGCTGAGTCGTGGCAGCTGCCGCGCAGCAGCGGCCAGTTCCGCCTCGAGGGCCAGCCGCACCGCTCGGTGCAAGGACACCTCATCGGCGACGGTGTTTTGCTGCAGCGAACAGCTGAAGCCTTGCAACTGCCACCGGGGTAAATTGTCCGCGCTGTCCTGCTCGACGATGATCAGCACCTTGCCATCCGGACCGAGCAACAGTTCAGGATGTAGCTCGCGCAAGCCATGCAGACGACGCGCGATACGCCTGACCAGCCATTGCTCCACAGGCAGATGGTCGGCCGCCCCGAGGTCATTGGCATAGCCGATGCAGATCGCCTGGTCATCCGACAGCTCCCGGAACGCTGCTTCTCCGCCTTCCAGCGGGCCAAGGCAGAGGTTGGAGACCACCTGCACCTGCTCGGGTGACGGATACCAGCCGTCACCGTAACCGGCGCTGCGAAATATCTGGCGCACGATTTCAGTCACGTTGATGTCCTGCGCGTTTGGGCAGGCAATTCGTCCGGTCAGGTACACATGGTCGCGATGAACAGCCACCTCGACGCCCACCAAGGCCCGTCGGTCCCGGCGCCTGGCCTCATGAACCAGGGCGTCGGCAATCGCGTCACAGAGCTTGTCTGGGTGGCCTGGAAAAATGAATTCGGCCGGAAAGAGTTTCTTGTTGCTCATGTTCAGTTTCCAATCTTCAAGTTGTCTTTGAAATTTGCGACGTCAGCGAGGTCGCGCTCGTTAAAACCATTGCCCATATAAGCCACGGCCAGCCGCGCCAGTTCCAGCGTTCGCAGGTGTTCGCCTCGCGGGCTGCCCACCCAGCCGTCGGTGACCAGCACCGCGCGACGGACCCGGTTCTTGGCCATATGGCTGGCAACGCAGCCAATATCGGTGCCGCCGGTTGACTGGCATTTACCCGATCTGAGGTCCTGGATCGTCACGTCGGCGACCTGGGTCGAAAACAGGTGCACCGTCGGGAACACCCACCCAATGCAGTCCAGCACCGCGCCATACAAGTCCCGCAGGATGCCCTCCATGCTTCCCGATACGTCGAGGTAGACATGGACGAGCTCCCCGCTTGGTCGCTGTCGGCGCCAGGTCGCGCAAGTCGTATGCAGCAAAGGGTTGGCACCCAGCGACTGCAGAATCAGGGTCCGTCGGCTACCTGAAGGAATCGGGCTTTGCACAAGCGTTGGTTCATCGGTCATGCGCCTGACTCGCCCATGCCCGCGCTGTCCCGCCACTTTTTGAATCAGGCCGCGCAGGATCGCGCGGTTTGACCTTGTCTTGGCAGGCGATACCGATGATTTGTTCAGCACATCGGCCAAGGATCGACCCTTGATGGGGTTGGGGGGCTGCGGCCATTGCTCGACCAACTCGCGCACGATCTCGAACAACAGGGGCGAATCTTGGTCGAGCCCGTCATGCGCCTCGCTGCCCTGAGCGTGGCCGCCAAGCAGGGGCACGCCGAGGTCGCCCATCTCACCAAGGTCCCCGATCAATTTGGGCAGCAGGCTGTAGACCTCGTCGTAACTGGCGCCCGTCTCTGAGTAAAGCGCCGCATGGACCTCAGCCGCGCGCTGGCGCAGCGCTTCGGGCAACTGCGCAAAGCCGGGCGGCGCTTGGGCATACCGGCCGGGCCAACCCTGTGCCGGCCGCAACAGGCATTCCGGAAAGCGGTCGTCCCGATAGAAATCCGTGAAGAACGTGGTGTATTCGGCGGCGGGGAACATCCGGCACACGACGCCGTTGATCACCGCGTCAAAGACGAAGTTCTGCACCGGTGTCAGGCGCGGAAAGAGCGTTGTGTGGCCCAGCAACACATGGTGCAACTCGTGCATCACCAGCATCAGCAGCTTTTCCGGCGTTGCCGCATATTGCTCGACGAAGCGCGGGTTGATCAGCATGCGCGGTTGCACCTTGCACTCGACGGCCGCGGTCGGAACCTCCTCGGTTTCCACGATGTCGAGCAGCCTGAGCAGACCGGCCATTGCGTAGGAGCCGCTCGGGAACGCATCCAGAATCCGCTCCGCCAGGGCGACTCCCTGAAGGTTTTCTGCATTCATTTTCTGGCTCCCTTCAGAAGGTCGGCAAACCCGGATGGAATCAGCAGCGAGACCGAACTGCGTTGCAACGCCAGGCTGAGTGCCGGTGATTTGCTGCGCAACCAGACCGTCTCGGTTGACTTGCTCAGGATCGCGAGCGCCGACAAAGCGTCGTCCCAGAGCATTTCGTGCGCCGGATCAGACTTGATCACCGCGCAGCCGTCGGGCAGCGGAAGTTCGGCCGCCCGGCGGTTGATCAAGACGCTCAAGCGCCGCTCGCATGTGGCCCGCTCGCCGACCGGCACAACCCCGTCCAGCGAGGCCAGCAATTTTTCAGGGCTCAAGCCCCGAAGGTTTTCGGGCAAGCAAAAGCGCAGGGCTTGGCCGAACTGACTGCCGCCCAAATACTTGATCGATGTCACGCCCGAACCGCCACCAATTTTGCACTCGGCCAAGCCTGAAAGCCCTGTGTACTTGACGACGCTTTTGGGCGGGGAACTCATGTTGTGCAGCAATTTCTGGCGTTCGTTCATGCCAGCCTCACGCGTTTGTCTGCTGCCGTGAACGCGGCGAAAGCCCGTTCGGCATCAGCAGGTGTCTGCAACTGCTTGCTGGCGAACAAGCCGGCAACGGCGTTGGCCAGAAGATGGTCGCGGGGATCGCCGGGGTTCAGGCGTGAAAGCAAGTCCTTGACGCGGCCCCAGGTCTGGAAGCGGTTGTTTGTGTGGTGCACGGTTTCACTGAACGCCGGCGAGGTGGCAATGTCCCGGTAGATCTGTCCCACCTGGGACGCGATCGCCGCATTGAGCCGGCCAACTGCGCCCGTTTCAAACAGATGCACGATGGCCGCCTCACGGGCGCCGACCGGCAATTGCGCCAGGGCATCCGCCGCTACCCTGGAAAACTCGCCCTTCGGCAAGCGTGTTGCCTGGATTGCCAGTTTCAGGCGATCCAGCGGATCGACCGTGCCGAGGATGATGCGCATCGGGTCAGCGGGGCTGAGCTTGACGGCACGCATCGCTTCCCGATGGGCTGCCAGCAATTTGATCTCGGGTATGGCAATGCCCTCGGCGCGCTGCGGTAAACAGGAGCGCAAGGCCAGCAAGGTGGAGTCGGACAGCGACGCATCTGCTTGCATGGCCATGGACGCGGCGTTCACCGCCAGCACCGCCCGGAACAGCAAATTGGCACGGCGCGGGCTCAGGGTGATGCCAGCCTGGGCGAGCAAGGGCAGCAGGGTCTGCACATAATCGGCAATCGCCCCAGCGGATTCAAGCTTCAGCCAGACCAGGTTGCCGCGTGTGCGACTCAGCAGATCAGCCAGTTGCCGGCAAGCTTCAGGGCTGACGCGTTCTTCTTCCGCGTGAATCACGGCCAGTTGATCGGCCGGGCTGAATTCGCTCCACGAGGGCATCTGAACCACGAAGCCAAAGCGGTCGGCGAGCGCCTTGTCCAGTGGCTCGGAACCGGCGTAGCCGCTGTCCTCATCTTCGGTGGTCGGCGGGTTCATGGCAGCCCAGCGATACCGCAGGTCGTCCAGCAGCAAACCCTGCACGCGGCGCTCATGGATGATCGGGAACAGCTTGTTCTGCACATCCGGTCGGCAGCGGCTGATCTCGTCAAAGATCACGGCCCCGGCGCCCCAGATCGAGGCCGGGGTCTTGATGTACTCGAGGGTCCGGTCCGGCCCTGGCACCGGGAACCCCACCAGATCATCAAAATTGAGCAGGCTGGCGTTGTAATGCCTGAACGAAACCCCCAGCGCCTCGGCCACCCGGGTCAGCAGCAGGCTTTTTGCCGTGCCGTGCGGGCCGATCAGCAGCAAAGGCGTTTCGGTCGCCAGCGCCGCCAGCAAGGGCGCCTCAATGGCATGCATGCCGACGATGCCAAGTCCGGCCAACCAGCTTGACTTTGCAGTTGGTGCTGCTGCTGGCGCAGTCGTTGATTTGATTTCCAATTCGTACTCCTCACGTCCATTTCTCCGCATGCGCGGCGAAGCCCGGACGAAGGAGCAACACCAACGCTTTAGCAGTACTTGTCAATCGCCCCGCAAGTTGTTACTTAAATCGGCGATACCTGCTTGACGGGGCAGGCGCCCGGGCTCAGGCCAGTTGTTCAATCAATGGTCATTTCTCTCCCTTGGGAATTGATCGGCGTGATGGCTTCCGGCTTCATGGACCGGCAGGCTCAACGCGCTGGCCGATGTCGCCAGAAACCTGCTGATCACCGATTGAAGGTCGAACAGCCTTGTCCGCTCGATGCAGGTTCTTGACTTCACCCGTTTTTCGTCCGGGTTCTTGGAC